>CAZMMI010000166.1:1761-9086 GCA_964567255.1 uncultured Anaerolinea sp. | reverse complement strand
GTTGGCGCGACCGGTGTGGTGCGCTCTAAACAAACGGCTGTTTTGAGCTGGCAGACCAGCGGTTCGATTGGCTCGCTCGATGTGGAAGTGGGCGATTGGGTCAAGACTGACCAGGTGCTGGCAGAACTCAGCGAAACGACGCTGCCGCAGTCGATCATCCTGGCGCGAGCCGATTTGGTGACCGCCAAACGCAACCTTGATTCTCTGCTCAATTCGGACATTGCCCAGGCGCAAGCGTTGCAAACGCTGGTTGCCGCGCAGCAAGAAATGGAAGACGCTGACAACAATCGCCTGCGCAAGCAGTATGCTCGCAGCGATCAAGATCAGATCGATGTGGCCAAGGCCAACTTGGCCCTGGCCGAAGAAGAAGTGCGGGTGGCCGAGGATGCTTTCAACGATGTGGCGTACCGGGCGGAGAATGACCCGCAGCGGGCGGCGATGTTGAGCAAGCTGGCCAATGCCCGCGACCAGCGCGACCGGGCTCAGGCTAACCTGAACTGGCTATTGAGCAAGCCGGACGAACTGGAAATTTCGGAAGCGGATGCGCGGGTGGAGATGGCGGCGGCCCGGTTGAAAGATGCAGAGCGAGAATGGGAGCGCTTGAAGGACGGCCCCGACCCGGATGACATTGCCGCTGCCGAAGCGCGCATCGCGGCCATCGAGGCGACCCTGAACCTGGTCAAGCTGACCGCGCCGTTTGGCGGCACGTTGACCGAAGTGCGTTCGCACGAAGGCGAACAGGTCTCGCCGGGGACAATTTCTTTCCGTTTGGACGATCTCACAAAACTGCTGGTGGATGTGGATATCACGGAAGTGGATATCAACCGCATTCAACTGGGGCAAACCGTGAGCCTGTCCTTCGATGCCATTACCGGCAAGACCTACAACGGCGTTGTGGTCGAGGTCGGCACGGTGGGCTCGTTGGTGTCGGGGCTGGTCAACTTCAAGGTGACGATTGAATTGAGCGATGCGGACGAAATGGTGCGCCCGGGCATGACCGCGGCGGTGAACATCATCACCGAGACGGTGGAGGATGTGCTGCTGGTGTCGAACCGGGCGGTGCGTCTGCGCGAAGGCAAGCGGGTGGTCTATGTGCTGGAAGCTGGGGTGCCCACGCCTCGAGATATTACCCTGGGGTTGACTTCGGACCAGTTCTCTCAGGTGCTTAGTGATAATTTGCCCCAAGGTACCGTGCTGGTACTCAATCCGCCTTCTGAATTCGACATGACCTCTGGCGGGATGTTCCGCTAGGAACGGTTTGCTATGAGCGATTATGTAATCGAAACAATTGACCTGGCCAAAGTTTACAAGATGGGCAAGGTTGAAGTGCGCGCCCTGGCGGGCGTGTCCTTTACCATTCAGCGCGGCGAGATGGTGGCGATCATGGGGCCGTCGGGGTCGGGCAAGTCGACCTTGATGAACCTGATTGGCTGCCTGGACCGGCCCACCAGCGGGCAGTATATTTTAGACGGTGAAGAGGTCTCGAGGCTGTCGGGGGACCAGTTGGCAGGCATCCGCAATCGCAAGGTGGGCTTTGTGTTCCAGAGCTTCAACCTGCTGCCGCGCGCCACCGCCCTGGCCAACGTGGAACTACCCATGCGCTATGCCAGCGTGACCAAGGGGCGATCGGCGAAAGCCAAAGAAGCTCTCGAATCGGTAGGGCTGGCTGATCGGATCTATCACAAGCCCACGGAGCTTTCGGGCGGGCAGCAGCAGCGCGTGGCCATTGCGCGAGCGCTGGTGAATGACCCGGCCATTCTGATGGCGGATGAGCCCACGGGCAACCTGGACTCGAAATCGGGCAAGGAAATTATGGAGTTGATTCTGCGCTTGAATCGCGAGCGAGGCACCACGGTGATCGTCGTGACCCACGACCCCAAAGTGGGCGAGCAGACCAACCGCATTATCCGCCTGATGGATGGGTTGATTGTGGAGGACGGCCAATGAATTTAGGATTATCCGTCCTGGAGGCGCTGCAAAGCCTGGCAGCCAACAAGATGCGCTCGGCGCTGACCATTTTGGGTATTGTCATCGGCGTGGCGGCAGTGATTGCCATGCTGGCGGTGGGCAATGGGGCCCAGGCAGCCATTACCGGTTCGATCTCCGGCATCGGCAGCAACCTGCTGTTTGTGTTTAGCGGCAACATGCAGGAAGAGGTGCGCAACCCGAAGCCGCTGACCCAAAACGATGCATTAGCGTTGAAAGACGCCTTTCTGGCGCCTTCGGTAGAAAATGTAGCCCCGGTGATTCAGAGCGACCGCGAAGTGGTGTATGGCGGGGAGCGTACGCGCACGCAAATCACCGGTATCACCCCCGATTACCTGTCGGTGCGCAACTACGAATTGATTGAGGGCGAGTTCATCGATGATTCACACCAGTTGGAACGGGCCTCGGTGGCTTTGCTGGGCCCCGAAGTGGCCGATAAGCTGTTCGGCGCGCGCGAAGGCGTGACCGGCTCGACCATCCGCATCGACGGGCAGCCTTTCCGCGTGCTGGGGGTGCTGGCGCCCAAGGGCGGCGGCTCGTTTGGCAGCCAGGACGACGTGGTCTTGATTCCCTTCGATACGGCGCAATCGCGCCTGATCCGGCGCAGCAGCGGGCGGGTGGATGTGATCTTTGTGCAGGCCACGGACGCCGATAATGTTCAACAGGCCTCGGATGAGGTGGCGCAAATTTTGCGCGAGCGGCACCGCATTCTGCTGGGCGAGGATGATTTCACCATCTTCACACAGGAAGATTTCGTCGATACGGCCAAGCAGATCACCAATGTGCTGACCATTTTCCTGGGCGGGGTGGCAGCCATCTCGCTGCTGGTGGGCGGGATTGGCATCATGAACATCATGCTGGTCAGCGTCACCGAGCGGACCCGCGAGATTGGTTTGCGCAAGGCGTTGGGCGCGCGGCGCAAGGATATTCTAATTCAGTTCCTGACCGAGTCGTCCTTGCTGAGCATGTTTGGCGGATTGATCGGCATTGGGCTGGGCTGGCTGATTGCCTTTGTGGTGGGGCAGGTGGCAATGGCGTATGATACGCCGCTGACGCCCGATGTGGGCATGGACGCCATCCTGCTGGCGACGTTGTTCTCGACGGCGGTGGGGCTGTTCTTTGGAATTTACCCGGCCAACCGGGCCGCCAACCTGGAGCCGGTCGAGGCATTAAGATTCGAATAGCCTGTTTAGAAATATTGCAAAACAACCCCTCGCTGGACGAAGCCCAGCGAGGGGTTGTTTTGCAATTAAAATTCAATCACGGCCTGGGCGCCGCCGGAGGGGCCAGGGCCTAGCTCCAGCGTTGCGCCCACGGCAGCCAGCATGGCGCTGTGAATGCGCAAGCCGCTGCCCGCTCCCTGTTCTAATTCATCTTCCTGCGCGGCATGATTGAGGCCTACGCCGTCATCGGCGATGAGCAGGCGCAGCTTTCCGGCGGCGGTTTCCTCGAGGGCAATGGTCAGGGCCAATCGGCGGCTGCGATCCCCGCCGCGGGCATAGCGGGCGGCGTTGCGCGCCACTTCGCGGGCGGCAAAGTAGATCACTTCGGCAGCGAAGAGGGGCAGTTCTTTGGCGCGCGCTTCGGCGGCAGGGGCAATTTGCCAGCCCACCTCGCTGAACTCACCCACCAGGTCGGTTTCCAGCAGACTGCGCAGGGCGGCGACCAGCCCGTCCTGGGCCAGGCGGGTGGGGGCCGAAGGCCCGGCGGCGTGCAACAGGTCGGCGATGCGCCGGTGGGCTGCGGAAAGCGTTTCCACTGCCTGGCGGTTTTCGGGAGTGGGGTCGGGCTGCCCGCCCAGGTAGAGGATAGCGGTGTGCAGCTCGGGGAGGATTTCGTCGTGCAGCACGCGGCGGCCCTGGCCTTCGAGGACGCGCTGCTGGGCGAGCCTGCGGCGCAGGAGATCCATGGACAGGCGAGCCATCTCCGACCCGGCCTGCATATCCAGCAGGCGCTCGCCGCCGGTTTGGGCCAATTCGACCTCTTCCTCGCTGAACACACCGCCGGAGGATTTTTCGCCCAGGAACAGCACCCCGGCCAG
Organism: uncultured Anaerolinea sp.; assembly: GCA_964567255.1. GTDB lineage: Bacteria > Chloroflexota > Anaerolineae > Anaerolineales > Anaerolineaceae > Anaerolinea. The sequence goes on along the minus strand of CAZMMI010000166.1, from coordinate 5,059 downwards.
TCCTTGCGGGCTCCACAGTGGCACGGCCCACATCCAGCCGCCTGGGTTATGATCTACGGGCAGACAGTGCGTGCCTCGCCGGAAACGGGTGCTCCAGGCGGCGACGGGAGGCGGGACGGCTTTGCTGTCGGGCGGGTACAGCAAGGGTGGTCCCGCCAGGGCGGCCAGACTGCCCACCGGAACCAACCCGGCTTGTTGGACTCCAAGAATATCGCGGCAGAGGGTCTCGAAGAGACGCGGCGCGGTGGGGTCGGCGGGATTGTCGGCGCTGGTCAGGCGGCTGTAGAGGTTCTGGCTGGAGAGGAAGGGGCGCAGGCTGGCCATGAAGCGCTCGCGCTCGGCGTAGGAACGCCAACTGTACAGGGCGTAAAATAAGGCCATGAGGGTTACGGCCATCATTAAACTGTAGATCGGTCGCAGTTCGATGACCAGCAGAGCCGAAGCGACGGTGCCGAAGCCAATGGCCAGCAGAACGGTGCTGCGCCACTGGTGGAAGAAGCGGTTGCGGGGCAGAGGGCGGCCGATGAACACCTCGTAAGCCACGATGGCGCGCCCCAGCAGGGTGATGGCGATGCCCACCAGGCTGGAGACGGTCACATCGAAGAGCTTGACGGCGCGCTCGACGCTGGGATCGCCCAGGCCAATGGCCGGCAGCGGCCCCAGCGCCCACAGGGCCGTCCAGGCCAGCATGAGCCCGGCCAGGAGCATGGCCACCGAAGCGCCGATCAGCCAGTGACGCGCCAGCCGGTGGGATTGGTCAGCGGGGGAGCTGACGGCACGGCGGCGGCCCAGCAGCATGTGGATGGGCATCGTGTAGCAGTAAATGGAGAAGGCCAGGTAGAAGACGATGAGCATGGGGATGCCGGCGATGGTGGGGGTGGTCACAATGACGCGCCCGGCCACGTACATGTAGTTAGGGAGCGGGTTGGTGAAGATGACCATGAGCAGGATGAACACTGCCAGCCCGCCGGCTGCGGCCAGGCTCAAACGGTGAAACGTCGTCGCCAAACGCGCGGCGGAGGCGTACCAAAACATGGCTGCGTACCAGGCCAGTGGGGCGACCACGGCGGGGGTCCAACTGACCCACCACCAGAAGGTCATGCCGAAGCTGGTTTCGGCCAGGCCGCGCCCCAGGATGGCGGTGTGACTGGTGAAGAACAGCGCTCCCAGCAGCAGCCCGGCGGAGGTGAGCCAGGAGCCGGGCGAGCGGCGGTTGCCGACCAGCAGCACCATGACGCCCAGCCACAGCAGGGAGATGGTGTTGTAGAAGGACACCGTCAGCACTGCCCAGTTGAGCAGGAGCAGTTCGTTGGAAAGCACCGCGGCCAGTTTTTCCCAAAATTCAGGCGGGATCATACGATGATTATAGCCTGTTCGAGATTAGGAAGCTTTTCTTTAGGGCATCAGATCGACGACCACCACTTCGGGCGGGGCCAGGAAGCGCACGCGAGGGGCGTAGCTGCCTTCCATGCCCAGGCCGCGGCTGACGTACAGGTGGGTATCGCCGAGCGTATAATGCCCGCTCTCGAAGGTCTTGCCGAAGCGCGAGAAGGTGATCATGGCGCCGTAAACCGGCAGGCGCACCTGCCCGCCGTGGGTGTGACCGCACAGGTACAGGTCCACGCCGGCGGATTGGGCGTCATAAGCCAGGTCGGGGTGGTGATGGAGCAGCAGGCTGAATTCATTGGGGGCCACGCCCTGCATCAATCCGTTCAGGGTTTCCTGATCATCGGCGTAACCATAGTTACTGACCCCAACCAGGGCGATCTGCCCACCGGCGGCGGGCAGGCGCAGCACTTCCTGATCCAAGACTTGCACGCCCAGGTCGGAGAGCAGCTCGCGCACACGGGGCGGGTCTTCGACGGTACCATCCACGGCATAAATTCCCAGGGGGGCGTCCAATTGCCCGATCAACGCGCGCAGCCCGGCCACGGCTTGTTCGTCTTGTAGGTAGGATAGGTTGAGGAAGTCGCCGGTGAGGACGATGAGGTCGGGCTGCAAGTCGTTGACCCGATCGACCAGCTCGATCTCGCGGCGGGTGGCACGCTCGACGTGCAGGTCGCTGAGTTGGACGATGCGCAGCGGCTCGGTGAGACCGGCCTCGGGCGCGGCGATTTCCAGGTGGGTGGTATGAACCCAGAATGGTTCGATGACGAAGCCGTACAGGCCTACTGCCAGCAGGCCCAGGTTGAGAGCCAGAAGCAGGCCCAATGGGGGCGGGCTAGCGGGGGTTCCCTTTGGCAGGCGGGGCCAGACCAGAATGACCAGCACAGACAGCCAAATCAGGTAGATCGCCAGGCGTGTGGCTGTGAAGAAGAGGAGCGGGGTGTGGGGCGGCCCAAAGGAGATGCCCAGACGGGGCAGGGCCAGCACCCAGATCCAATCCAGCGCGCCAAAGCCCAGGCACAGCAGGGCGGCGCGCCAGACTTTGCCGCGCGCATTGGGGGCGATGCGGCGCATACGCGCCGTGAGCCAGACCAGATAACCGCTGAGTAGCAGTAAGGCGGCCAGCAAGATTTGGAGAAGAAGGAGCGCAGCTTTCATCGCGTTATACCAGGGGCAGCCAGCGCCCATCGGGAGCCTGGACGCGGGGAAGGCCGTCTTCGTCCCACACCACCAGCTCGCGGCGCAGGTAGATCATGGCTGCGCGGGTGCGAGCCACTTTCTCGTCGACGGTGGAGGCGTTGAGGCCCCAGGCGGTGTAGATCTGGCCGTTGGTGCGGCTGACGGCGCGGGCGTCGTGGTAGCCGAGACGAGCGGCGATCTGCTCGTTGGTGCAGCCCTGGGCCAGAAGGGCTGCGACGGCCAGTTCGTTGGGCTCCAGCAGGGCCAGGGGGTCGTTGGCGTCCTTGTGGCGGACGGCCTGCACGCGGGCCTCGATCTCGGGGTCGATGAAGCTGCGCCCGGCGGCGGCATCCCGCAGGAGAGGCTGGATGCTTTCGGGGAGCAGGTAGTTGCTCTTGCGCACGTAGGCGTAGTGGCTGAGGATGCCGGAGCGCAGGAAGGCGCGGTAGTATTCCTCATCATCTTGAATGGAGTAAAAGACTACCGGCAGGCGGGGAAATTCTTTGCGCAGGGCCACGGCGGTGTGAATGCCGTTCAGCTCGCCGGCCAGGGCCACGTCCATAAGCACGGATTGGGGCGGCTCGGTGGGCTGGGCGGCCAGCGCATCTTCGCCGCGGGTGAACTGGGCGGCCACGCTGACCTGGCCTAAGGCTTCCAGGCCGGTCTTGAGGGCTTTGCTGAGCGAGAGGTTGTCTTCGACGATCCAGATGGTGAGCATTAGATCCTTTTCCAC
>CAZMMI010000166.1:0-1661 GCA_964567255.1 uncultured Anaerolinea sp. | reverse complement strand
ACACGAATAAGCAAGAGTAGAAATCATCCTCGAATACGAAAAGAGGAATATTCATAGATTTCATGCTCAGGCAATTATTGGTTGATTTTCTAAATTCGTGTCAATTCGTGTAATTCGTGGACGTTTTCTTGTTCTCGCCAAGTGTAACCTGCGCGCCGGAATGTGACAAGCACACGAGTGCGCGGGAAGAGCGGCGCGAGTGCTGGATTGGGCAGGGGTGAAACCCGTATGATGGGGGCATCCCAACCCCTTGAGGTGACCATGCGCGTCAAATTCATCCTGCCCGCCCTGACGGAAGCGCTCAGCCCGTACTGGCGACCCATCAAATACTCCCTGTTCCCGCCGCTGGGGCTGGCCACGTTGGCCGCTTACCTGGATGAGAACGACCAGATCAGCCTGGAGGACGAACACGTCCAGCCGCTGACCCTGGATGATGACCCCGAATTGGTGGCGATCGAGGTCTACATCACCTCGGCGCAGCGGGCCTACGCGCTGGCCGACCACTACCGGGCGCGCGGGGCGCACGTGTGCCTGGGCGGGCTGCACGTCACCGCGCTGCCCGCGGAGGCCGCCGCGCACGCCGACACGATTTTCACCGGGCCGGGCGAGGACACCTGGCCCGCTTTCCTGAAAGATTTCCGCGCCGGGAAACCGGGCAAGGCCTATCACTCCACGGTGCGCACGCTGGAGAGCCTGCCTTTCCCGCGCCGCGATTTGTTCGACCGGCACCGCTACCTGGTGCCCAACTCGCTGGTGGTGTCGCGGGGCTGCCCGCACGCGTGCGATTTTTGTTACAAGCAGTCTTTCTTTCAGGGCGGCAAGTCGTTCTACACCCTGGAGGTGGAGCGAGCCTTGACGGAAATCGAGTGCCTGCAAGGGCGGCACCTGTACTTTTTGGACGATCACCTGTTTGCCAACCCGCGCTTTGCCGGGGCGCTGTTCGACGGGATGCGCGGCATGGGGCGGGTGTGGCAGTCGGCGGCCACGGTGGCCAGCGTGCTGCAGCCGGGGCTGTTGGAAAAAGCCGCCGCGTGCGGCCTGCGCAGCCTGTTCATCGGCTTTGAGACGCTGGACCCGGCCAACTTGCAAGCCCAGGGTAAGCGCCACAACCTGCACCTGGATTACGCCGCGGCCATCCGCCGCCTGCGCGACCTGGGGGTGATGGTGAACGCCAGCTTTGTGTTTGGCCTGGACGAGGATGACGAGGGGGTGTTTGAGCGCACGGTGGAATGGGCCGTGGGGCAGGGATTGGAGACGGCCACTTTCCACATCCTCACGCCTTATCCCGGCACGGCCCTGCACGCGCGCATGGTTGCCGAGGGGCGCATCTTGAGCGAGGATTGGAACCTTTACGATACGCGCCACGCCGTGTTCCGCCCGGCGCGGATGACGCCCGAGCGCCTGGAGGAAGGCTACTGGTCGGCGTACAAGCAGTTCTACTCGTGGGCGAACATCCTCAAGGCGGCGGGGACCAAAGAGGGTTGGCTGGGGCAACTGCGCCACCTGGCCTATACCGGCGGGTGGAAGAAGGCCGAGCCGCTGTGGGATTGGGTCATTCGCCAGGGCTGGCTGCCGCGCTTCTTGCCGCTGCTGGAGGAGGTGCTGGGGGCGGGGCGGCGTCAGTCCACTAACTCAAGCCTGGCTCGTGCCGTGAGCGAGTA
>CAZMMI010000165.1:0-9102 GCA_964567255.1 uncultured Anaerolinea sp. | reverse complement strand
CGCTAGCCCTGCAGGAAGGTCTGGCGCAGCCTGGGGATGAATTCATCCACGGGCAGGTTTAATGCGGCGCAAACCTCGGCCTGGAGGGCTTCCAGGGCGGGCACGCTGGCGGTGATGCGGGCATCGTCGAAAGCGTAACGGTGGCGCAGCGCCGTAATGCGCTCGTCGAGCGTTACCAACCGTGACCCTTCAATGAGCTTGTCGGCAAGATGAACCAGTTTTTGCTCCCAGGTGGAAGGGCGCAGGGCTTCTTGGGTGAGGCAGAAGAGCGGGTGGCGGCGGGTGATTTCGGCCAGGACGGGCTCGCCGCGATCGGCCAACATGCGCGCGCCCAGTTCGCCGTGATGGACGCGCTGCTCCAGGGGCTTTTCCAGACTCTTGATCTTGGCGAGATCATGCAGTAACCCGCCGCGGTGCGCAATGAGCGGATCTACGCTTTGCCCTGCGGCACGCAGCCATACCGCCAGGATGTAAGCTGTGGCGGCGACGCTGTGAATGTGACCCAACAGGGAATGGGAGACAGGTTGTTCGATCAACCAGGCCAGGCAGGTGCGATAATCGGGCAGGGCTGGGGTTTGCAGCGCGGTGGGCAGATCGGTGAGGGTGGTGACTTCCAGTGTAAAAAGGGGCAGCGCTCCAGGGGCGAGTTTGCCGGCAGGATTGAACCAGACGGCGTTCCAACCGGCTTGATAGGCGCCCAGGACATCTGCCCTGTAATCATCGCCGATCATAGCAATTTGTTCGGGTTTTGCCCCCAGCACACCGGCTAGAGAAGAGAAGAAGGCCGGGGTGGGTTTGCGGCTGCCCAATTCAGCGGCGGTAAAAATGGAGTGGAAGGCATCCGCCAGCCCGACGCGCTCGAGGGCTTGTCGTACCTGGCGAGAGCGCGAGTCACCGGCGTTGGTGGCGACCACCAGCCGGTAATGCTCGGACAGCGCGGAGAGAGCTTGCGCGGCGCCTTCCACGGCCTCAACCTGGGGCCAGGAGGCCATGGGGCCGGAATATTCGGGAAAGACGCGCATGAGCGTGTCGCCCCAATCAAAGACCAATGTTGTGAGCGGAGAGGGCGTCATGTCTAGGCCTCCTGGAGTTCCTGGCTTGTTTTGCGGGTGAAGATGAGCGGCATGAGCGGCAGGGCCAGGAGGTTGAGCAAGGCAATGATGATGAAAGTGAGTCGGTAACCAAGCGAATCGGCCATTGTGCCGCTGAGCGCCAGGCCAATGCCCGTGCCGATGTTGGCGACGGCCATGAGGATGGAGAACATGGAGGCGGCGATGCGCGGATCACTGGCGCGCATGGAAATGGCAAAATAGACGGTTTCGTAATATCCAAAGGCCAGGCCGAAGAGGATGATGAGGGGCCAGGCCAGCCAGGGCACAACGATGGCGGCCAGGGCCAGGATGGACACCCCGGCAATGACCAGGGCGACCCAGACGGCGCGGTTTTGCCCGAAGCGATCTACCAGACGGCCTCCAGTGAGGCCGCCCAATACCACGCCAATGCCCCAGGCCGTGGTGAGAAATCCGGCGGTGGACACGCTGATGCCAAATTCTGCTTGCATGAAGGGGTTGACGATCTGGTTAGCGCCATTGATGATGAGCGAATATAATGCGCCGAGCAGGCCAAGGGCGATGATACTTTTATTCGAGAAGGCTTTGAAAGCGCCCCATTCAAATTTCCGTTCGGCGGGGCGGGGAGCCTCGCGAGCGCCCAGCACCAGCAGGAGAGGCAGCAGGGATAACCCGGCCAGGGTGTAGAACATGATTGCCCAGGAGGAGTGTTGGGCGATGAGACCGATGACAGCGGAAAGCACCACCACCCCCAGGGCGCGCCCGCCGACCATGAAACCCTGCACAGTGCCTTGGTCTTCGGGCGAGGTAGTATCGAGGGCCAGTCCGTCGGTGCAGGTATCGTAGAGAGCCATGCCCGCCATGAGCAGGAAGCCGACCAGGGCAAAAAGGGCAAAGTTCAAGGCAGGGTTAATGGTGGGAACGATCACCAGGCAGATGGCCTGGACGAGCAGACCGATGATGATGTAAGGCTTGCGGTGCCCAAAACCCAGCAAGTTGACCCGGTCGCTGAGCATGCCCATGAAGATTTTGAGGACGAAGGGGATGAGGGCGATGGCGCCCATCAGGCCGATTTGCGTTAAGCTGACATCGAAAGAAAGCAAGTAGACGGCGTTGAGCGCAGTGAAGTAGCTCATGATGGCGCCCTGCGCGAAGTAGAGCAGGGCAAACATGGTGTAGCGGAAGGACTTTGAGGCGGCCACGGGCGGCTCCTATGGGTGCGGGGTTGGTTTATTATAACCATATAGGCGTGGATGAGTGGGGGAGATGTGAATTTTATGGAATTTTGGACAAAAATCCTGATATACGACAACTTGCTGGTATACTTGCAGGTTGGGCTGGGGGTGTCCCGGTCCTCTGACGTTCAGGAGGTTGTTTGTGAAAAAAGCGTTGATTACCGGCATCACCGGGCAGGACGGTTCGTACCTGGCGGAGATGCTTTTAGCAAAAGGTTATGAAGTCCACGGCATGATTCGCAGGGCCAGCACGTTCAACACCCGGCGCATCGATCATATCTATCACGACCCGCATGCCAACGGCGAGCCTGTGCATCTGTATTTACATTATGGTGATTTAACCGCAGCCGATTCGCTGCTGGAGTTGATCTACAACATTCGCCCGGAAGAGGTTTACCACCTGGGGGCGCAGAGCCACGTGCGCGTGAGCTTTGACATGCCGGAGTTTACCGGCAACGTCACCGGGCTGGGCACCGTGCGAATTTTGGAAGCTATCCGCAAGAGCGGCGTCAACTCGCGCTACTACCAGGCTTCCTCCAGCGAGATGTTCGGAGGGGCCCGACCCCCGCAAAACGAACTGACTGCTTTTGAGCCGCGCAGCCCTTATGCTGCTGCCAAGGTGTACTCTTACTGGGTGACACGCAATTACCGCGAAGGCTACAATCTGTACGCCTGCAACGGCATCCTTTTTAATCATGAAAGCCCGCGGCGCGGCGAGACGTTTGTCACGCGCAAGATCACCCGCGCATTGGCTTCTATCATCGCTGAAAAGCAAAAAACGCTGTACCTGGGCAACCTGGATTCGCGCCGCGACTGGGGGTATGCGCCCGAGTACGTGGAGGCAATGTGGTTGATGCTCAACCGCGACAAGGCCGACGATTTCGTCATTGGCACAGGCGAAGCGCACACCATCCGCGAGTTCTTGGACGAAGCCTTTGGCTACTTGGACATGGACTGGCACGAATACGTCAAGATCGATCCGCGCTATTTCCGCCCGACCGAGGTTGATTACTTGTTGTCTGATCCCACCAAATCTCGCACCGAGTTGGGCTGGGAGCCGAAAGTGCACTTCCGCGAACTGGTGCGCATCATGGTGGATGCGGATATGGAGCTGATGGGTTTGGAAAGCCCCGGCGAGGGCAGAAAAATCATCAACGAGCGCTTCGGCTCGGGCTGGCACCGCTGGGGCCAGCAAGTGATCTCGATGGATGATCATTAAAATGTCGGGAGTGTTGTTTGTTTGCACAGCCAATGTTTGCCGCTCGCCGATGGCCTCGGCGCTGTTCCTTGCGCGCCTGAAGACTGAACGCGAGGATTGGGAGCAGTGGCTGGTGGATTCTGCCGGCACCTGGGCCACGGAAGGACAGCCTGCTTCGGCCAATTCGGTCAAGGCGATGGCTTCCCGCGACCTGGACATCAGCAAACACCGCTCAAAAGAGGTCTCGGAGCAGTTTTTGGAGATGTTTGACCTGATTCTGACGATGGAATTGAGCCACAAAGAGGCGCTGCGGGCGGAATTCCCGCGTTTGGCGGGGCGCGTTTTCTTGCTGAGCGAGATGAGCGGTCCGGCGCGGAATGTGGAAGATCCTTACGGGCTTACGCTCAAAGACTATGAGAAGACTGCCCAGGAAATTGAGGGTTATGTAAAGACAGGTTTTGCCGAAATTATGAAGCGAGTTGCCCTTGCAGGGAAGTAACCCACGAATTCACCGGTTTATACCGGACCAACTTCTAAGAAACGCAAAGTTGGGGGTTGACCAAGCCGCCCGGCCTGCGTTATAATTGTCTTTCGCGTATACTGCCTAGATTATGCCGGGTGGTTACCCAGCGTTTGCCGGTTAGTTTTTGTACCAGGAGATGAGCATGGCTTCCGATATGCCAAACAAGAAGTCTTACGCGCGCATTCCGGATTTGTTCGAATTGCCCGATTTGATCGAAGTCCAAATGGACTCCTTCCGGCGCCTAAAGAGTGAAGGATTGTCCGACTTGTTCGACGAAATTTCGCCGATCGAGTCCTATAACAAGGGGATGAAGCTTTACTTCCCTGGCCGCTCGCCCGAAGCGCAGCAGTTCAATTTGCGCTACTGGTTCGGCGACCCGAAGCACTCTATTGATGAGTGCGTCGAAAAGGACCTGACCTACGCCAGCCCGCTGTATGTGTCGGTGCTGCTGGCTGGGCCGGAGATCCCGGAGCCCATCCGCCAGGAAATCTTCCTGGGCGACTTCCCCGAAATGACCGAAAAGGGCACTTACATCATCAACGGCACCGAGCGTGTGGTCGTGTCTCAGCTCATCCGTTCCCCGGGCGTCTATTTTGAAGCCCCGGTGGATCGCACGACCGGCCGCCGCCTGGCGATGGCCAAGCTGATCCCCGATCGCGGCGCGTGGATGGAATTTGAGACCCGCAAGAACGATTACCTCATTCTCAAGTTCAACCGCAAGCGCACCGTTCCGATCACGATTTTCCTGCGCGCGCTGGCAGCCGTCGATGACGGGCTGGCGGGCGATTCGCCGATTAAGGTCGGCTCGGACGAGGAATTGTTGTCCTTGTTCCAGGATGTCGATAATAATACCGAGCGCCTGTTCCTGCCCTCGACCATGCGGCAGGAGCCGGTTTGGGATTTGAGCGGCGGGGTGACCATTGCCCAGGCTGCTTTGATCGAGTTCTTCAAGCGAATGCGCCCGGGTGACCCGGCCACGCTGGACAACGCTAAGGCTTTCTTGATCGAGCAACTCTTCGATCAGCGCCATTACGACCTGGAACGCGTCGGTCGATACAAGCTCAACCAGAAGCTGGACCTGACCGAGCGCATCCCGGTGCCGCACCGCACGATCACTAAGTGGGACATTCTCAACCTGACCCGCCGCATGATTCAGATCAACAACGAGGTGGTGGACAAGGACGATATCGACCACCTGGGCAACCGCCGCGTCAAAACCGTGGGCGAGCTGATCCAGAACAAGCTGCGCATTGGTTTGCGCCGCATGGAGCGGGTGATCAAAGAGCGTATGTCCATTCGCGACCAGGATCAGGTGACCCCGGTTTCGCTGGTGAACATTCGCCCGGTGGTGGCTGCCCTGCGCGAGTTCTTCGGTTCCAGCCAACTGTCCCAGTTCATGGAGCAGACCAACCCGCTGGCCGAGCTGCGCCACAAGCGCACCCTTTCGGCTTTAGGCCCTGGCGGCCTGCGCCGCGAGCGCGCCGGCTTTGATGTGCGCGATGTGCACCATTCCCATTACGGGCGCATTTGCCCGATTGAGACCCCGGAAGGCCCGAACATTGGTTTGATCGGCCGTCTGGCCAGCTTTGCGCGGGTGAACGAGTACGGTTTCATTGAGACCCCCTATCGCCGCGTGATCCGCAATATGTCCTCCGGCGATCCTCTCCTGGAAGGGCGCAAGCTGCGCGAGACGCTGGCCGACCCCGAGACCGGCGAAGTGATTTGCGCCGAGGGCCAGCGCGTGACAGCCGAAATGCTGCCGGCGATTGCCAAGCTGGAAAAATCGACCATCTTTGTGACGCCTTATGTTTCAAACGAAGTGCGTTACCTCTCAGCGGACGCTGAAGACAAATTCATGATCGCGCAGGCTAATTCGCCTTTGAATGATTACGCCGAGTTTGTCGAAGACCGCATTTCTTGCCGCGAGCACTCTGATTTCACCGTGACGGCTTCGGACGGCATCGATTATATGGATGTGGCCCCAAACCAGGTGGTGGGTATTAGCGCCGCGCTGATCCCCTTCCTCGAGCACGATGATGCGAACCGCGCTTTGATGGGTTCGAACATGCAGGCTCAGGCTGTGCCGCTGATTGCGGCGGAAGTGCCCATGATTTCGACCGGCATGGAATCCTTTGCCGCGCGCGACTCGGGCCAGGTGATGGTGGCCGATGAAGCCGGTGAAGTCATCTCGGTGACCGGTCGGCAGGTGCAGGTGCGCACGGAATCTGGACTGCGGTCTTATACGCTGCGCAAATACCAGCGCTCGAACCAGAGCACATGTATTGACCAGCGCCCGGCGGTTGAAAAGGGTCAGATCGTCAAGCGCGGCGACGTGCTGGCGGACTCGTCCTCGACCGTCAACGGGCATTTGGCCCTGGGCCAGAACGTGGTGGTGGCTTTCCTTTCATGGGAAGGCGGCAACTTTGAAGACGCCATTTTGATCTCGGAGCGCCTGGTGCAGGACGACAAGTTCACCTCGGTGCACATCGAGAAATACGAAGTGGAAGCCCGCGACACCAAGCTGGGCCCCGAAGAAATCACCCGCGACATCCCCAATGTGGGCGAGGACGCGGTCAAGGATTTGGACGAGCACGGCATCATCCGCATCGGCGCAGAGGTTGGCCCCAACGACATCCTGGTGGGCAAGATTACCCCCAAGGGTGAGAAAGAGCTGACCCCGGAAGAGCGCTTGCTGCGCGCCATCTTCGGCGAGAAATCGCGCGATGTGAAAGACACCTCTTTGCGCATGCCTCACGGCGAGCGCGGCAAGGTGGTGGATGTCAAGGTGTTCACCCGCGAAGACAACTCTGATTTGTCGGCGGGTGTGGATATGATGGTGCGCGTCTCGGTTGCCCAGCGCCGCAAGATCACGGTGGGTGACAAGATGGCTGGACGTCATGGAAACAAGGGTGTGGTTTCTCGCGTCGTTCCGGTGGGCGATATGCCCTACCTGGATGACGGCACCCCGGTGGACATTATCCTCAACCCGTTGGGCGTGCCCGGTCGTATGAACATCGGCCAGGTGCTCGAAACCCATCTGGGATGGGCCGCGAAGTCGATGGGCTTCCGCGCCATTACCCCGGTGTTTGACGGCGCAGACGAGGCTGAAATTGAGGCCGAATTGGCGCGAGCCTGGTTGATGGATGCCGCCTGGCGTGAAATGGCCGAGCGGGCCTGGGAGTGGCTCAATTCGATGGAATATGCTGTCGAATCGATTGAGGACGACGATGAAGTTCGCCTGCTGTTCCTGGAGCAGTGGTTGGGCGAAAAGGGATACGACGTCAGCAATCTGAAGAATGATCCCACCTTTGCGCGGCGCTCCACGGTTGTGGAATGGCTGCGGGAGAGAGGATTTGCGCCCGAAGATATTATGCGCTTCGAAGCGTCCAGCCTGAATGCATTCAAGGGCGAGGAGCGCGATGAGCGCGCCGTGGTGGCTTGCCTGCGCCTGTGGCTGCAAGCGATGGAACAGGACGTTAGCAAGACTGAGGATAGCCAGATACGCGACCAGGCGGTAGCCTTTATGCGCAAGACCGGGTATCCCTTGCCGATTTTGGGCAAGAAAGTCCTGCGCGACGGTAAATCGGGCCAGCCTTATGACCAGCCGGTGACGGTTGGCGTGATGACCATGATGAAGCTGCACCACCTTGTGGAAGACAAAGTGCATGCTCGCTCGACAGGCCCATACAGCCTGGTGACGCAGCAGCCTTTGGGTGGTAAGGCGCAATTCGGCGGCCAGCGCTTCGGTGAAATGGAAGTGTGGGCGCTGGAAGCTTACGGCGCGGCGTATACGCTGCAGGAAATGCTGACGGTCAAATCGGATGATGTTCAGGGACGCGTCTCGACCTACGAGGCGATCGTCAAGGGCGAGCCGATTGAAGAACCGAGCATCCCGGCTTCGTTCCGTGTGTTGGTGAAAGAGCTGCAAAGCCTGGGCGTGGCGGTGGAAGCCGTCATGGATAACGGCGAGGTCATTCGCTTTGGGAAAGATGAAGAGCGAGTGCGCCCGCCCAAGATCGAGACGGGTTTGCTGGGGCTGGGAGAGGAGTTGGACGAACTCTAGACCGGCCGCAAAGTTGGGGTGCCTTGACTGAGAAAGTACCCCGTGATATAATCTCGGCCCGTTGCCCTGTTCGCACTGTGTTCTACAAGGAGAGGCCATCTTAGCAAGCGATGGCCTCCCTTATTGGAAAAAAGATTTGTAGAGTTTTTACGTTTTTCGGAGGCTAGAAAGTGCCAACAATCAATCAATTGATCCGCAAAGGTCGCCAGTCGAAGAAGGTGAAGAGTAAGTCGCCGGCGCTCCAGGTGTTTATGAACACCCTGAAGCAGCGACGTTTTCGCCTGACGGATGGGTCGCCGCAGAAACGCGGGGTGTGCACCATCGTGCGCACCATGACTCCTAAGAAACCCAATTCGGCGCTACGCAAGATTGCCCGCGTGCGCCTGACCAATGGGATTGAAGTAACCGCCTATATTCCCGGCGAAGGCCATCAGCTCCAAGAGCACTCGGTGGTGTTGGTCCGTGGCGGCCGTGTAAAAGATTTGCCCGGTGTGCGCTATCACATCGTGCGCGGCACTTTGGATACGACCGGTGTGGCCAAGCGCCGCCAGGCTCGCTCCAAATACGGCGCCAAACGGCCCAAGTAAATCAGTTCAGATCGAGAGGATGGAGTAAGAAACAATGCGTCGAACGACCCCTGAACCTCGGGAGATTCTTCCCGACCCGCGTTATAACAGCACCATCGTGACCACTTTGATTCATCACATTATGAAACGTGGCAAGATGAGTTTGGCGACCACTCTGGTCTATGATGCCCTGGAAATGGCGCAGCAGAAGACCGGCAAGGCCTCGATGGAAGTTCTCGAGCAGGCCTTGAAAAATGTTGGTCCCATGATGGAAGTTCGCCCTCGCCGTGTGGGTGGAGCGACTTACCAGGTTCCTCTGGAAGTCCCCTCTGACCGCCGGTTAGCACTAGGCATGCGCTGGATTATCACCGCTGCTCGTGCCCGAACGGGCAAGTCGTTCTCCGAGAAGCTGGCAGCCGAATTGATGGATGCGCTCAATAACCACGG
>CAZMMI010000164.1:0-9178 GCA_964567255.1 uncultured Anaerolinea sp. | reverse complement strand
TAGTTGGGGTGGCGGGTGTACTTCCACACGCCTTGATCAAAGACCTTGCCCTTATTGGCGGGGTTGGCTTTGAACCGTTTTAGCTGGTAATCGCCGGCAGCCTCAAAGAAGAAGCCGATCAGCCAAATAACCAACCCGATGTAATCCAGCGCTGTCAGCGAGTCGGGCTGCGGTCCGCGCTGAGCGGCCAGCAGCGGAGCTGATATGAGCCACATCAGCACGCCTTGCAAAAGGAATACGCGGAAGAAACTGACCCACCAGTACTTGGCCCCGGCATCTTTGCGGAATTTCTGATAGCGAAAATCCTCTGCCTTTCCCCAGTTCCGCAGAAGGATATAGATGGAAAGACGCAATCCCCAAATCGTGACCAACAGGCCGATCAGCAGCTTGCGAGGAGTGGCTCCATCGGGCGTGAGGAGGAAGTAGACCCAGTTGGCAATGACAAAGCCTGTACCCCAAAAGATATCCACGATACTGGAATTCTTCAAGCTCAGGCTGAGCAGCCAAAGAAAGATCATCAAGACGACGATTACGCCTAAACCAATCGCATACACTTCGAAGAATGTCATCTTGAACTCCTATTCCTTTGATATGGCAGCAAACCCAACCACGCCGGTGCCGATGTGAGAACCTAGCACAGGATTAATCACCCCAAACCAGATATCGGTATCCGGTAGGAGGTCTTTGACAGCAGCCTGCAGCGCCAGTGCCTCGTTGTAAGCGTTGGAGTGCAGGAAGGCGATCCTCTCGAAAGGTCCGAACTCCCTGATCATAGCAATGAGGCGGGCTAGGCCGTTTTTGCGGGTGCGAACTCGTTCTGCGCTCGAAACCCCGTCGTACATTTTGAGAATGGGCTTGATTTGCAGGATTTCACCAATGGTCGACATGACATGACTCATGCGCCCGCTGCGGCGCAGGTAGAGCAAGGTATCCAGGAGAGCGGCCACATGGGTACGCTTTCCCTGCTTTTCCAGCTCGGTTACGATCTGTGCGGCGGTGTAGCCTTTTTCGGCCAGGAGCGCGGCGGTATGAACCATAAAGCCGGTGCCCATGCTGAGTTGGCCCGAGTCGAAAACCGTGACCGGTACAGAAGTGGTTTCTGCGGCAGCGGTTCGAGCCACATCTACGGTAGCGCTGAGTGATTTAGAAATGTGAATGGATAGTACCTCGGTGGCGCCTTCATCTACCAGGGAGTCGTACATCGAATGGAACTTGATGGGCGAGGGGACCGCCGTTTTGGGGTGCTCGGAAAAGGTAGGCAGGTTGTTGTAGAATTCCTCGCGGCTCATATCCACGCCGTCCAGATAATCTCTGACTCCTACACGGATATACAGCGGGACGACCCGGATGCCGTATTTGGCGATGATCTCAGCGGGAAGGTCACAGGTGCTGTCTGTCACAATTCGTACGGTCATGCTTTTGTCCTTAAGATCAAGATGATTCCAAACACGATTTCGATGCCCAGGCTAATCAGATTAGAAGATGCATAAGACTTGTCGATAACAATCGAGACGAGCCGCGCTGCGGCGATCAACAAGTAACCAAAACCGAGAACCTGATAAGCCGTTGCTCCATAGATGAACGGGGCAATGCCTACAGCAATGAACAAGCCCCCAAAAATAGCGCGGATCTCAGAGATCCCACGGACACCCTCAGCAGTGAGGCCGGTAAAACCGTAGACCGCGGTTGGTTTGACCAGAGCCAGCAGACCGGTAGCCACAGTTGCCAGGGCGGCAATGATTTTAAGTATCATTACTATATTCATTTTATCCTCAATTTGTCAATGATAGGTAACTGCCTGGCCGACGAAGTTAAATTCGAGTCCCTTGTGCAGTCACGATTACAGTTGGTCAATCGTCTCCAGGATTTCCTGGTTGGACGGGATGTCGGACATGGAGTGTCCGTAGTGAACAAAGCGAGCCACGCCGGCTTTATCGATGAGCACCTGGGCGGGCATGCGTCCCAGCTTGAACAAGTTGACTTCCTGTCCATAGAGTTTTAGAACACCCGCGCTTGGGTCGGGGAGGCCGATGAAGGGCAATTTGTTCTCCTGCCAGTAAGCAGAAAATGCGGCTGAGTTCTCGGGGCCAACCACGATGATTTTAGTGTTTCGCTTTTCAAATTCTGAGTAGTCTTGGCGCAACTGCGCCATGTGCTTTTGGCAGAACGGTCAGACAAAACCTCGGTTGAAGACCAGCAAGACATTGGCCTGGTCTTTGAAATCGGACAGGCGGACGGTGTTTCCCTGGAAATCCGGCAGGGAGAAGTCGGGCGCTGGTGTGTTGAGTGATACTCTTGGCATATTATCCTCGTGATTAGTCAGTCTGATGTACTTTGAGTTCGCTACCAGGGGCTAATCTGGTGGTGATTATTTGACCGCCTGCAAGGGCTGGCGGGGGCGGGTTAAGAAGATCGCGGCGACCAGGGTGAGAGCAACTAAACCGAAAGTGATCCAGGTGGGGATGGCGACAGTTGATACGGCGGCATGTTTGACGGCGATGCCAATCAGAGCCCATAAGATCACCAGGGTGTAGGCGATGTCGCGGCGGGTGAAATTCATAGCGGCAGCGATGGCGAGCACAGCAGCCAGGACAATTCCCATCCAAACCTCTGGGGCAATGCCAAAGCGGTCCCATTTGAGATAATCCAGAAGGGAGGTCACATTGGCAACCGTGGCGACTGTGATCCAACCCAGGTAAATGCTGAAGGGCAGGTGGGCTGCCAGCCGTTCAGCCAGGGCGACCCGCGTCCGGCCAATGCCAAAGCGGAGGTAGGTGATAATCAGGGTAGCTAACAAGACCAGCATGGCAAGGATGGTCAGCGGGAACTGTTCGTAATGCCAGAGGAAGATCCACGCGCTGTTGGCTATGCCGCCGAGGACAATCCACCAGCCGGTAGCCCGCAGGCGAGGGTTTTCACGTTGGGCGGGCAGCGCCTGGTAGATGCTGAAAGCAATCAGGCCGAGGTAGATCAGGCCCCAAATGGAGAAGACATAACCGGCGGGGACGAAGTAGACCGAAAAGCGGTCTGATATTTGGCCCGTGTTCAAGCCGTTGAGTGGCAAGGCGTTAGCCAGCGTGTTGACGATGATGGTGGCAAGCACCGAGAGGATGACAGCGATTTGTCGGTAGACGTCTTTCATTAGGATTCTCCTTTGTAGAACGACCCAAAACTTCGTGTAGTTAACGTTTGGCCGAATTGAGAAGATCTCTCAATGCGGGCTCGATATCAGGAAAGCGAAATTGGAAACCGAGTTCCGCGAGGCGCTGCGCTGTGGCGCGCTGGCCATCCAGCACCAGGGTGCCCATTTCGCCGAAGAGCAGGCGAATGGCGAATGCGGGCACGGGGAAGAAAGCGGGCCGGCGCATGAGCTTGCCCAGGGTTTGAGAGAATTGACGATTGGTGACCGGTTCGGCGGAAAGGTTATACACTCCATGGGCTTGTTGGTTTTCAATCAAGAAGCGTAAAGCTTGCACCTGATCTTCCAAATGGAGCCAGGATAACCACTGTCTACCTGATCCAAGCGGCCCGCCAACAAACAGCTTGAAGGGCAGAAGCATACGAGGGAAAGCTCCGCCGGCGGTGCTCAGAACAACGCCGGTGCGAGCCACCACCCGGCGCACGCCCAGCGACTCAACGGCTTTGGTGCTGTCTTCCCACTGCCGGGTGACACCGGCGAGGAAATCGTTTCCATAGGGAGAAGCTTCGCTAAACGTATCGTTTTCACTGACTCCGTAGGCGCCGATGCCGGAGATTTGGAGCAGCATTTTAGGTTTGATGGACGCCTGTTGAATCGCCTGCACAACCGCGGCGCCGGCGTTCACCCGGCTGTCGATGATGCGCTGCTTGCGTTCAGGGGTCCAGCGTCCTGCGGACAAGTTCTCGCCGGCCAGGTTGATGATGGCATCAGCGCCTTCGGCCAGATGTCCCCAGCCTTGCGCGCTGCGCCCATCCCACTGTTCAAAACGAATTCCTTTGGAGGGGGTATCTTGCGCCTGTGGCCGCCGGGTGAGGATAATCACTTCGTGGCCGTCCTGTGCCAAACTTTGCGCCAAAGCGCTACCGATCAACCCGCTTCCACCAAGAATGATCACTTTCATTTGTTTTTCCCGGTCCCTTTTTTAAATCTGACTATATAGATCATATCAAATCCACAATGTTTTGTCAATATATTGTCAATAAATATATTGACAAATGTTAGACGAGGTTGTATAATCTGGACAAGATGAACAAACGAGGATTATTGGCCAATGGTTAGTCAGTCACCTGTGTACAACTTAAATGTGCTTGTTAAAGAAACCGGGATTAGCGCCGACCTTGTCCGCGCCTGGGAGCGGCGCTATGGGATGCCCATGCCGCAGCGGTCTCAGGGTGGGCACCGCCTGTACTCTCAGCAAGACATTGAGACGGTGAGGTGGCTGTTGGCCCGGCAAGAAGATGGCCTTACTATCAGCCGGGCAGTCGGATTATGGCGCGAAATTGAGGCGAAAGGGCGAGATCCCCTGGCGGAATACCGCGCTCCGGCGCTTGAAATAAGCTCGCCTGTGGATGGCGACACTCGTGTTGATGATTTGCGCAGCCGTTGGCTGGAAGCCTGTCTCAACTTTGATGGTATTCGGGCAGAGGAAGTGCTGAACCAAGCTTTTGCGCTGTATCCTGTGGAGACGGTTTGCTCTGAAGTGCTGCAGAAGGGTCTTCACTTAATCGGCGTCCATTGGTATGAAGGAAAGGTTTCGGTTCAGCAAGAGCACTTCGCCACTGCCCAGGCGATCCGGCGGCTGGAGGCGTTGATTTTGGCAACGCCGCATCCAACCCGTGAGAAGACCCTCTTGCTAGGTTGCCCGAGCGGAGAGTGGCACACGTTTCCGGTCTTAATGATGATGCTTTTCTTGCGCCGGAGAGGCCTCAAAGTAATATATCTGGGAGCAGATATCCCGGCAGAGCAGCTCGAGGAGACCGCCGAAGCGATCCGGCCAGATCTGATTGTACTCTCTGCGCAACATCTTCGCTCGGCGGCATCTTTACAGAGTACGGTTGTGCGCTTAGGAGGCTGGAAGCTGGCCTATGGTGGTTTGATCTTCAATCGTGTTCCGCGCCTGCGGCAGTCGATACCTGCCCATTTTTTGGGCGAGGATATCACGGGCGGGTTGATTGGTGTGGAGCAGCTACTCGCGGGTTCTGTTTTGGCAATACCCGAGGTTGAGCAAAGCAGTCATTATGTGAATACTATACGGCTATTTCTGGAAAAGCGAGTCCGTATTGAGCAGTCGGTGGAAAGCTTGCTGCAACCTTCTGGTACGCCAGCAGACTTTTTGAGCGACGCAAACAAATATTTTGGCGATGGCCTGGTATCAGTCATGGAATTAGGGGATATGTCGTTCATGGAGGCGGACATGGGATGGGTGCGGAAACTGCTATCTAACCGCCAGATCGACCAGGATCGCATCGCTCCATATTTGCAGGCTTACGTTCAAGGGATAAGAGATGAAATGGGAGTCATTGGAGAACCTATTGCCAGTTGGATTGAAGCATATATCGCTCAAAACCAGGAATTGGATTAGCGAATAAAGGGACTGTTATGAAAAAGAAGCAACAATTGTCTTTCAACCGCAGTGCTCCTGATGTGACACTCATGAACACATCAGGGGAAGCTGTGCAACTTTCCAGCCTGTGGGCCGAACGCCCGCTGTTGTTGGCGTTTACCCGGCATTTTGGCTGCACGCAATGCAAAGAGATGCTGGATGAAATTGTGGCCGGCAAAGAGCGCATCGAAGCAGCCGGCTTGGGGATTGCGATCATCATGCAAGGCAGCCCGCAAGCGACGGCGGAGTTTGCGGCGATTTTCGCGCCTGGATTACTTTGCCTTTCGGATCCGGAGCGCAAG
This sequence comes from uncultured Anaerolinea sp., assembly GCA_964567255.1. Taxonomy (GTDB): domain Bacteria; phylum Chloroflexota; class Anaerolineae; order Anaerolineales; family Anaerolineaceae; genus Anaerolinea. Next base: position 3,294 of record CAZMMI010000164.1, on the reverse strand, counting down.
GCTTATGAGGCTTATGGGCTTGAACGAGGCGGATTGTTCCAGACTTTCCTGAACCCGGCAGTCTGGAAAAGTATTTCCGACGCAGGGAAGAAAGGGTATAAAGTGGAACCTCCGCCGCCCGGGCAGGACGCCATGCAAATGTCGGGCACCTTTTTGATCAGTAAGCAAGGGCGGATTTTGCTTCCTTATTACTACGATCATATTGCGGATCATCCTCCGCTCGATTTGTTGTTGAGTGGGGTGTTGTCTACACCTTGGGATCAGAATTTTGAGGGCCCGGTTGGCCCGAGCGAAGATTAATTTACGATGGGAGAGCTAGGAATGAAAAAACTTGCATTCATTTTTGTGATGTTGATGTCTGTTTTGGTTTTGACCGCTTGTGGTTCAACGCCTGCTCAGACGGAGGATGTTGCGGCTGCCGCAGATTTAGCGCCTGATGTGAACATTTTTGAGGGAAAGTTGGTTCCGGTGAGTTGGCTGGAACAGTCTTTTGCTATTCCTGGACAGGTGGCGGAAGTCCTGGTGCAGGATGGTGAGGACGTGGAACAGGGGCAGGTGCTGGCCCGGCTGGTTGTGCCGGCAGACGTGGACTTGACCCTGGCGCGCGCTCAACAAGAATTGCTCAGCGCGCAGCAGGCACTGAGCGGCCTGAAAGATGGCGCTGAATTAGCTTTAGCCGAGCAGCGCCTGGCGGTGATCAATGCCGAGAAGCAGGTGGAAGACGCGCAAGAAAAGATTGACGATGAAGATTCCGAAGAAAACCAGGCAGCACTGGTTGTTGCTGTGGCCCGGCTGGAATATGCCCAGGCGATCTTGGATCAATTGGAGAAGGGCGATGGCGTTGATCCTGATTTGACCGAGGCGGCGCAATCTCGTCTGAAGACCGCGGAAGCTTCTCTGGCGGCAGCAGAAGCTTTGAGCGCTTCCTATGAATTGCGGGCCACTACTACGGGGACTGTTGTCGACCCCACATTGCAGGTGGGTCAACGTGTATCGGCGGGGCAGCCGGTATTTACTCTGGCTGATTTCTCCACCTGGGTTGTGAAGACTGATAACCTGACCGAGGTCGATATTGCTGGGGTGGATTTGGGAGAGAAAGTAACCCTCTTCTTCGATGCGCTTCCGGATTTGGCTATGTCGGATGTGGCCACGACCGGCGAGGTAGTGGACATCAATATGCGCTCCGAAGAGAAGCGTGGCGACACAACCTATACCGTAACCATCAAGCTGGATCGGGAAGCCCCGGGTTTGCGCTGGGGGATGACCGCGACTGTGCACATGGAGCCCTAGCCCCGAGGAGGGACGCATGAAACAACTTTTAACCATTTCAGGTTACCTGGCTGTAAAAGAGGTGTGGCGTAATCGCGGGCGCTTCTTGCTGGTTAGCCTGGTGATCGCGCTGATAACACTGCTGGTGTTGTTCATCGCTGCGTTGGGCGAAGGACTGGGAAACGGCAACCGCGAGTACATATCGAAATTGGACGCCGATCTGATCGTCTATCAGGCCAAGTCCGACTTCATCATTGCCGCCAGCCGTCTTCCACGAAACCGGTTGGCCGCGGTGCGGCGTGTGGAAGGCGTGGCAGACGCGGGCATGTTGGGGACGGCCAGCGCTAACCTTGTTTTGCCTGACCAAGAAGAACCGCTGAAGGTCGCGTTATTAGGCGTCGAGCCGGGCCGTGTAGGAGAACCTAGGGTAGTGGAAGGTTCGCAACTCAGCACCGATTTGGCCAAAGAGGTGATCATTGACAAGAACACCGCTTTCCGCAGCAATCTGAAGGTGGGTGATATCATGACCATTCGTGTCACCCAGGGAACCCGGGACGAATTCTATGATCTCCAGATCGTGGGCGTTGCCGACGGGCAGCAGTATTCCTTGCAACCTTCCGTGTTTGTGCCCTTCTACACCTGGGACCGCATCCGGCCAAAATCGGAAGCAGAAGTCAACAGTTCAAACCCAATCGCGAATGTTCTGCTGGTGAAGCTGAAAGATGCTTCTCAAATCGAGCAGGTCACTTCCCGGCTGGAAAGCCAGGTGGATAATGTCCTGGCTGCCACGAAAAACGAGGCCATTCAAGCGCTACCTGGGTACTCGGCTCAGCAGAGTACGCTCAACACGCAGGGTGGATTCACCTTATTTATTGGCTTATTGGTCATTGGCGGCTTTTTCCAAATTCAAATCTTGCAGAAAGTGGCCCAAATTGGGGTGCTCAAAGCCATTGGCACAGCCAACCCCCTGGTGGCGGCCTCCTCGGTGATCCAAATTGTGGTGGTGACGGTGATAGGAGTGGCGATTGGCGCGCTGCTGGCCTTCTCGTTCTCGCTGTTTTTCCCGCCCACCGTGCCGATTGTGTTCAACGGCACGACCTCTGCACTGGCTATCGTAGCCTTGTTGTTGATCGGGCCACTGGGCGGGTTGGTCTCTATCCGTTATGCGGTACGAATTGAACCGCTGAAAGCATTAGGGTTGAGCTCATGAACGAGACCAGTCAAACCTCATTTGCCTTGGAAACCAGATCTGTTGTAAAGATCTACCAGTCCGACTCTGGGACCATTCACGCCGTGGATGATGTCTCGTTGAACGTGGCTGCGGGTGAGTTCGTGGCTCTGGTTGGCCCGAGCGGTTCTGGGAAGACCACGATGCTGTCGATTTTGGCAGCCCTGCTGCAACCTTCCTCAGGACAGATTCTGCTGGATGGGCAGGACCTTGCTGACATGGACGAAGTGAAACGCGTGGCGCTGCGGCGCGAGAAAATCGGCTTTACATTCCAGGCCAACAACCTGGTGCCATATTTGAGCGCGGTTGAAAACGTGGAGTTAATGTTGCGTCTCAATAACAAACTGGATAAAGTTGGTAAGCTGCGCGCGCGAGAGCTTTTGGCGCGTCTGGGATTGGGCGAGCGCTTGCACAATCTGCCTGGTCAGATGTCAGGCGGGCAGCAGCAGCGAGTGGCCATCGCCAGGGCATTGATTCACAACCCCAGCCTGGTACTGGCCGATGAGCCAACCGCCAGTCTGGATACCGAACGCGCCTATCAGGTGGTAGAGACTTTTGCCGGATTGATCCACGAACAGAAACGAGCTGGGATCATGGTGACTCATGACCTGCGCATGTGTGAATTCGTTGACCGGGTATTGATGATGCGCGACGGGAAACTGGTCAGGATTTACACCGGACGCGATGAAATAATGAAGGAGCTTGTAAATGGAGGCCGTCATTAAATTTGATTTTGCAATAGGTCATTGATCGGATCTTAATAGACGGAAGACATCGCTTGCTCGATGTTAGTTCTC
>CAZMMI010000163.1:0-9190 GCA_964567255.1 uncultured Anaerolinea sp. | reverse complement strand
TTTCGTAGACCGATCGTTGCTTGACCCTCCCATTTTCCTGTGTTATGATCGTTTCAAGAGGTTAGAAACAACTACATGACAGAGGATTCGAGTTCGTCCCCTTCTCTGCTTCCTGAAGAACAACAGGAATCCGGAGACCCCGATTCCCCTCAAGAGCGGCCCGGCCGCCGGTGGAACGAAATTTGGGAAAAAATCTTGCGCTTGGGATTGGGTGAAATTTCCCTGCGCATTGGAACCGCGGTTGTATCCATCGCCTTGATCCTGCTGGTGGTTTGGGTCATGGGCAGTTTCTATTTAAAAGGCCAGGTCACCCAGAGCGAAGAACTCGCCGCCATGGCTGCTCCCCTGCCCACCATCACGCCCACCGTCCCGGCTCCTTCCTTCAAGATTGCCGGCAGCGCTTTCGACCAGGGCATCATTCGCCTGGCGCAGATTCATACCATCCTACCCGAAAAACCCCGCTTCGAGATCAACACCTACGAAGTGCAAAACGGCGACACCGTCTTTGGCATCGCCGAGAAGTTCGGCCTTCAGCCGCAAAGCATCCTCTACGGCAACTTTGACACCCTGGCCGATGACCCCCACCGCCTGCGCCCCGGGCAGGTGCTCAACATCCTCCCGGTCGACGGCGTCCTCTACCGCTGGACGGCCACCGACGGCCTCAACGGCGTCTCCGAGTTCTTCGGCGTCACCCCGGAAGATATCATCAACTGGCCCGGCAACGGCCTGAGTGAAGAAACCATCGGCGATTACAGCAAGCCCAACATCGAAGCCGATAAGTTGGTCTTTGTACCTGGCGGCACGCGCGACTTCATCAACTGGAGCGCCCCGCTCATCAGCCGCACCGATCCCGCCGCCGCTAAGGTCTTTGGCCCTGGCTACTGCGGCTCGGTCTACGATGGCTTCATCGGCGGCGGCACCTTTGTCTGGCCTTCCACCGAGCGCAGGCTGTCCGGCTACGACTGGTCCCCGCAGACCAACCACTGGGGCATCGACATCGCCGGGCAAACCGGCAATGCCATCTACGCTACCGACAGCGGCGTGGTGGTGTACTCGGGCTGGCACGAGCGCGGCTACGGCTATGTGGTCATCATCGACCACGGCAACGGCTGGCAGTCGCTTTACGCCCACCTCAGCCAGATCTATTCCGGCTGCGGCGAGAGCGTCTCGCAGGGCGCGGTCATCGGCCTGATGGGCAGCACCGGAAACTCTACCGGCCCTCACCTGCACTTTGAGTTGATGAACGCCTCCGGAACGCGCGTCAACCCCTGGAATTTCCTGCAGTAAGCCAACCATGAGCACGCAAATTTCAGAAGTACGCCCTTCACCGATTGCCGGACTGTGGTATACGGGCAATGAAAGCCGCCTGCGCAGCCAGATCACGGCTTACCTGGATGACACCCTGATTCCAGACTTACCCGGTGAGGTGATCGCCCTGGTATCCCCGCATGCCGGTCATCGCTACTCGGGTCGCACCGCGGGGCATGCCTTTGCCGCCGTGCGCGGGCAGGCACCCGAGCTGGTGGTGGTGGTTTCGCCCATGCACGCGCCGCACCCCGCCTCTTTGCTCACCACCGCCCACCGCGCCTACGCCACCCCGCTGGGGCAGATGCCCGTCGACCAGCCTGCCGTCGAACGCCTGGCGCAGCACCTGGGCCAATCGGGCCTGGAGTTGACCCCGGTGGCCAACGACGGCGAGCACTCTCTCGAAATCCTCCTGCCTTTCCTGCAGGTGGCTTTGGCCAAACCTTTCCAGCTACTGCCAGTCATGGTGCGCAGCCAATCGCCGCGCACAGCTCAAATGCTTGGCAAAGCCCTGGCCCAAACGGTGCAGGGCCATTCCTGCCTGCTGGTGGCCAGCACCGATCTGTCGCATTTCTACCCGGAAGAAGTCGCCAATCAATTAGACGGCGAAATGCTGCGCCGCTTGAAATCCTTCGATCCAGACGATCTTTTTGCCGCCGAACACAGCGGAAAAGGCTTTGCCTGCGGCGTGGGCGCCGTGGCAGCCGTGCTGTGGGCCGCGCGCAGCTTGGGGGCCAACACCGTGGAAGTGCTGCATCACAGCACCTCTGCCGATGAGACCGGCGATCGCGCCTCCGTGGTCGGATATGGAGCCGCTGCCGTTCTCAAAGCCCTATGAGTTTTAGCCAGATTGCCCTCATCTTTATCCTCATCGCTCTCAACGCGTTTTTCGTGGGGGTTGAATTTGCCGCGGTAGCATCTCGCCGCACCCGCCTGGAGTTGATCAGCGACTCCTCTGGTCGCGCCGGAAAGTTGGTCCGCCGCTGGCTGGAGGACGAGCCCTCCCGCGACCGGCTCATCGCCGCCACCCAACTCGGCATCACCCTGGTCAGCCTGGCCCTGGGCGCGGTCGGCGAAAATGCCTTCGAAGCGCTCCTCGAGCCCTACTTTCACCACATCAACCTGCCCCCAACTCTGGCTTTCCTTGAAAAGACCTTCTTCGCCCTGCCCCTGATCATCTCGCTGACCGTGGTCACCTCGCTGCACGTGGTGCTGGGCGAGCAGGTGCCCAAGGTGGCGGTGCTGCGCGCGCCCGAAAAGTTCGCCCTGGCTGCCGCCCCCACCATGAACGTCTTCGCCACCGTGTTCGGCGGCTTCGTCAGCCTCCTCGACTGGGCCACCCGCGGCATCCTGCGCCTGATCGGCCTGCCCCCCAACGGGCACTCTCATTCATCCGTGAGTTCCATCGAAGAGCTCAAGCAAATTGTGGCCAGCCCCGAGGTCGGCTTGATCGTCGACCCGCCCGAGCGAGCCATGCTCAGCGCCGTGATCGACTTCGGCGAGCTGCTGGTCCGCCACGTAGGCATTCCCCGTACCAATGTGGTTGCCGTCCAGGCTGACACCAGCCTGCGAGAGACCATTCGTGTGGCAGCCACTGAAGGTGTCACCAAGCTGCCCGTATACGAAGAAAACCTGGATCAGATTGTGGGTATTCTGCACATCAAAGACGTGCTCTTGCGCCTGGATGAAGGCAGCCTGGACACCCGCACCGCCCGCGAGCTGGTGCGTGAGGCTTTCTTTGTTCCCGAATCCATCCCGGTGAACGACCTGCTGGCCCAATTCCGCGCCAAGCGGCAGCACATCGCCATCACACTGGACGAGTACGGCGGCACTGCCGGAATGGTTACCCTGGAAGACCTGCTCGAAGAAATCGTCGGCGACATGCAAGACTCCGTCGAGTTGGAACCGCCGCCCATCCAACTGCTGCCCGACGGCTCCTCGCGCATTGACGGCATGACCCTCATCGAAGAGATCAACCATGCCTTTGGCCTGGAACTGGACGACCCCAATTACGACACCATCGCCGGCTATCTGCTCGGGCGGCTGGGGCACATCCCCCAAACCGGAGAGACCTTCGAAGATTCCGAGGCAGGCATTCGCCTGCGCGTCGAGCAGATGGAACGCCTGCGCATTGCCCAGGTTGGGCTGGAAAGAATCTAAGCCGCCAGCCGAGTACGCTCAATCAGCGGGATGTCGCACCAGGTTTTGCGCGATTCGGATCAGATAATATGTCAACCAATCGTCTTCCACCAGGTGATAGAGGTGGTAGCGCAACACGGAATTGCTGGTTTTGGAGACCCTCTCCCAGTAATCCTGGCCAAACTTGTTCTCATACTCCTGAATGATGCCAGACACTTGCCTGACAAAATTGGGGATGGGCTTTTCTTGCGCTCGGAACATGCCCTCCTTGGGGCGATAATAACCTTTCAACCAATCCAGCAGCGCCACAACCGTCTCGGAGCGCAAGTATTGTCCGGTTTCACTGAACATCAAAAGTTCTTTAACCAGATTATGCCCGTGATAGACCCAGGTTTGAATCACCTCGCGCCTGGACTGGGCCAAATGCCAATGCATGAAATCCAGGCTGGCTTCCAGCGCTGGACGCAACTGGCTATTCTCCGCTAAGAACAGCGCCTCGACGGCATAGAAGGACCCCCAGGCGCAGCCTCGATCCCAAGGCCAACGCCCAATCGTCGTAGATGGAGTCCGCGAATCGATGAGGTGGTTGGGATTCAACCAGCCGCCATCTTTACGCTGGCAAATGCTCAACCAAGTCCAACTACCCTGCAGCCGTTCATCATTCGCCATGCCCACACTTGCCAGTGCCCGCAAAGGAATGGCATACAAACCGCAGGTATTGCCCTCTTTCGGGAGTGCTTCTTGAATTTGATTCGGTATCCCAGTATCTGCCAGGATGTACTCGCAGCTTTTTTGGACGCGCGAATCATTCGCGGCAGTAAACCCCATGCCGCCCAGGAAAGGCAGCAGCCAGGAGGTTGTGGTGAATTTGGGCCGCGTTGCGTTATACCCCAATCCGCTCTCCCGACGATACCCGCGCGGCCCCCAAGGTCCGCCGCTGAAAAAAGAACCGTTGTCATTTTGTTTCGAGAAAATCTCCCCTGCTTCTTCGCTACCCTTCACCATTTCCCACAGCGCCAACATGCTCTCAGACGCGGGATCGGTTTGGAGTATATGTTTGTGAGTCAGATATTGAACAGGCGCGGAAGCATGCTTCAGCAGCCATTGGATGCAGCGGTCGATCTCATCGACTGTCAAAAACATCTTTCACATCCTTTTGTAGAAGGGGTATGATTCGTTACATCAATCAGGCGCCTAACATGCAATCTGGATCGGCCTAAGCGGAGGGCCAGTTCCAAAGATAGGGCAGCACGCATCCACTAATAAAGCGGCCCGACTCGGAGCACAAGAAGGCCACGCCATCGGCAATATCTTGAGGAGAAACATCCCCCCTTTCTAACCAGGATTGTCCATGTTGGGATTGCTCGATCGCGGTTGCCAGATCGGGCAGGCCATTCAACGGCCCTGGCGCAATGACATTGACTGTGACGCCGTGTGACCAGGCCTGATCTTGCGCCAGAAGCAAAGTTTGTATTCGGGCCGCCTTGCCCAGGTTATACGCATACGCCGGAGATACCTTTTCGGGGTGAGATGCAATCGCGATCAGGCGACCCCAACAACGGGTATACATTCCCGGGAGAATCTTGGACATCAAATAAAGTATCGGGGCCGTCTCATCATGGATATTTTGCAATGCGTTTTCGGGATCCAGCACATCGATCCCTTCCGGATGCCATCCGCCCCCTGGTCCGACGATGCAAATATCAACCTGCCCGAACTGCTCAATCGTTTCTTCCACCAGCCTGACGCAGTCGTCTTTAACAAAAACGTCCGCAGCGATGGCGATAGCTTGTCCGCCACACTCCTCAATGCTCTTCACAATCTCGTTTGCGCTCGCTTCGTTAGAGCGGTAATTCACCACCACTCGCGCCCCTTCGTTTGCCAGGGTAAGCGCAATACTGCGACCGATGCCACCCCCCGCGGCTCCCGTCACTAGAGCAACCTTGCCGATGCAATTCATCATTCTTCTCCCATGAAAAATTTTGTCTTGTGGAATTCGCCGATCAGGGTTTTCGTGAAGTGTCTTAATTGTACACTCTTTGATCTGGCGGGGTGATTGGAACGCGTGCGCAATCATCGAGACCGCCACAACTCTCCCCTTAATCGAATTCCTTTGTGTTAAACTAACCTTATGCCTACTTACGTCGAAGTTGCTGTCAACCTCTCCCAAATCCAGACTCTCTTCGACTACCACCTGCCCGCAGAGCTGAACGGCCAGGTTTTTCCCGGCAGCCTGGTGACCGTGCCCTTCGGCAAGCAGACAGTCCAGGGTGTTGTTTGGCGCTTCGTCGAGCACAGTGAGGTGGAAACCAAAGCGCTGCTTTCGGTTTTGGATTCACAACCCGTGCTCAACCCTGCCCAACTCTCGTTGGCACAGTGGCTCTCCGAAAATACCCTGGCCCCCCTGGCATCCTGCTTCGGGCTCATGCTCCCTCCCGGCCTCAGCAAGCACGCCGACACCCTTTACCAGCTCAACCAACCCGTCTTGGAAGGGCAAACCCTCACCGATCTTCAGCAGCGCCTGGCGGACCTGCTCACCCGCCGTGGCGACCTGCGCGGGCGGCAAATTGACGCCTCGCTGCGCAACACCAACTGGCGCCCCGCCGCCCAACAAATGCAGCGCCGCGGCTGGCTGGCGGGGCGCAGTGTGCTGCCGCCGCCCAGTGTGCAGCCGCGCCTGGTGCGAACTGCTCAACTGGCCGTGCCTCCCGCCGAAATTGATTTGCGCCTGGGCCAGCCTCCCGCCGCCACCGCGCGGCTTAAAGTCTTCCAACGCCGTAAGGCCATCCTCGATTTTTTAGCCCACGAAACCGACCCCGTCCAAATCACCTGGGTCTACGCCTCGGCCCCGGGCGCGACCTTCGCCGACCTGGAGTACCTGGCCGATCTGGATCTGATCACCCTCAGCGAGAGCGAGGTTTGGCGCGACCCGCTGGACGCCATCGAGGCTGCCGCGATCACCACTGAGCCCCTGCCCCTCACCCCCGACCAGCAAGCCGCCTGGCGCGCCCTGCAACCCGCCGCCCACGCTGCCGCCCAAGGGCGCGCGCCATCGCCCCACATTCTCCACGGCGTGACCGGCTCGGGAAAGACCGAGCTGTACCTGTATCTGGTGGCCGAAACGCTGCGCGCCGGCCGGTCGGCCCTGGTGCTGGTCCCCGAAATTTCCCTCACCCCCCAAACCGCGCGCCGATTTGCCGCCCGCTTCCCCGGGCAGGTCGGCCTAATGCACTCGCGCCTTTCGGAGGGCGAGCGCTACGACACCTGGCGGCGGGCTCGCTCCGGGCAACTGCCCATCATCGTCGGCCCGCGCTCAGCCCTCTTCGCCCCCCTGCCCAACCTGGGCCTCATCGTCCTGGACGAATTCCACGACCAGAGCTACTACCAGGATGAACTCCCCCCTGCCTACTCCACGGTGGAGACTGCCCTGGCCCTCTCGCGTCTCACCGGCAGCCTGTTGGTGATGGGCTCGGCTACCCCCGACGTGACCCTCATGGCCCGCGCTCGCAAGCATAACTGGCCCGTATTGCGCCTGCCCAATCGCGCCCCCGCTCACCGCCAGTACGCCACCCCCGGCGACGACGACTCCGCCCCGCCGCCCCTACCGCGCATCCAGGTCGTGGACATGCGCCAGGAACTCAAGGCAGGCAACCGTTCCATCTTCAGCCGTGCCCTGCACGCAGCCCTCGAGGAGACTCTGGCCAGTGAGCAGCAAGCCATCCTCTTCCTCAACCGCCGCGGCTCCGCTACCTATGTTTTCTGCCGCGACTGCGGGAAGGCCATCCAATGTCCGCGCTGCGACCTGCCCCTCACCTACCACGCCGGGCAAGGCGGGCTGGTTTGCCACACCTGCAACTACCGCCGCCAGATGCCCCAGCGCTGTCCAGCCTGCCGCAGCGCTCAGATCCGCCAGATGGGTTTGGGCACCGAGCGCGTGGAAGCCGAAGTCCAGACCGCTTTCCCCCAGGCCAGAGTCATGCGCTGGGACGCCGAAACCGCCCAGCGCAAGGATGCCCACGACCTGCTGTTGACGCACTTCAGCAATCATCAGGCCGACATTCTGGTCGGTACGCAAATGATTGCCAAAGGCCTGGATCTGCCTCTGGTTACCCTGGTGGGGGTCATCCTGGCCGAGGTGGGGTTGCAAATGCCCGATTTCCGCGCCGGAGAGCGGGCTTTTCAACTGCTCACCCAGGTAGCCGGGCGCGCTGGGCGTTCCCCCTTGGGCGGGCAGGCCATCTTCCAAACCTACCAGCCCGAACATTACGCCATCCAGGCTGCCGCCCGCCAGGACTTTGAGGCATTTCTGGGTCAGGAACTGGCCCACCGGCGCAACCTGCGCTTTCCACCCTTCACCCGCCTGGCCCGCCTGGAACTGCGTGACAACAACGCCGCCCGCGCCGAGCAGGCCGCCCAGGTCATGGGTAGTCAGGTGCAGGATTGGATCGCCGCTTCCGGCAGCGCCAACATCGAGATGATCGGCCCGGCGCCGTGCTTTTTCGGACGGCAGAACAGCCTGTACCGTTGGCAGATCATTCTGCGCGCCGCCGATCCCGCCGCCCTGCTGCGCAACCGCGACCTGGGCAACTGGCTGGTCGAAATCGACCCGCCCAGCCTGTTGTAAAAACCAACAGTTCCCGAATGAGAGGTAGCGAGGTGCTGCACAGTACCTCGCTACCTCTCATTCGGGTCTCTTCCTCCCCCAGCCCCATGCACACCAGTCTACCCGAACCTATATCGGATGGGGGAGGGCAGGGTGGGGGTGAGGATAACGTTGGTCCGGGAACGAAGGTTTATCCCTCGCCTAATAGTCAATTTTCTTCAAGAAATCACGCAGAGCCTGCATGAAGGTAGTAAAGCTATCAAAGCGGATCAAATGGCCCACATCCGGAATGTGAACCAGATTCATGTCGGGCTTCAGTTCGAGGGCCTTGGCAGCCGACTCGGGCGTCACAATGGCTCCCAACTCCGGGTTGGCGGTAAAGACCAGCATGGGCAGTTTGATCTGCGGCAGGGTCTCCAACCAGCTTGAACTGTCCCGGCGGATTCGACTTGACATGGTCTCGGCGACCATGGGATCGAGCTGCTTTTTGGCCTCGCACATCGGGCGCACCAGCTCTTCCGGCCAGGTGGGGTGCTCGCGGCGATATTCCACCAGCAAATCATCCAGGTTGCGGCCGGGCAAAGTGCGGGCCCACTTCACAATTGGGTTTTCACCGGCCTCGCCGGCAGGTTGCTCGGGCCAGGATTCGCGGAAGGGCGGATCTTCCAGCACCAGTGCTCGTGCCAGCTTCGGAAAGCGCACGCCAATATGGTAGGTGATCCCCGCGCCCATCGAATGCCCGCACACCACCGGGCGATCCAACCCGAGCGCGCCGATCAGTTCGGCCACGTCGGCGGGCATATCAACATCTCCATCCGCCTTCACACGCTCCGAAAGGCCGTGCCCGCGCATATCCGGCATGATCACATCGTAATCGGCCTCAAGTTCGCGCGCCACAGGCGTCCAGCACAAGCCGTTGTCAGAGAAACCGTGCACCAACACAATTGGGCGTTTATCCCCATGTCCGGTGCGGGTGTAGTGGATTTTCACGCCGTTCACCACAATATCAGTTTGTGTCCAATGAGAAAACATACGAGGCTCCTTTCGATGTGAATGATCAGTTTTGCGCCTGACCAGGCGCTAAGATTTCGACCCTTTCCGAATATGGTTGGGACTTACGTTTATTATACTTTTTTCGTAACT
>CAZMMI010000162.1:0-9273 GCA_964567255.1 uncultured Anaerolinea sp. | reverse complement strand
GCCCCGGCTCTCAACGACGAGCCGTTGTTTTTGGATGCGCTGGCCGACCTTGTAGATGTACATCTGCGCAAGGAATAGGGGCAGTAGTAGTGGCAGTTCATGAACTGCCACTACTACTGCCTCTCCACAATAAACGGGTCTCCAGCGGCAACCCCGTGTCGGGTTACCAAACGAGCGCCGCCTCATTCATGTAGGCGGGGTATCCCTACCCCGCATCTTCCTCCAGAGCGAAAGACCCGGGGTAAGGATACCCCGGGCTACAAAACCTCGGCATTTGCGCGAGGGATAGGGTAATGGCTGTTAGTGGCAGTTCATGAACTGCCACTACCTCTACTGCTCCCAGACGATAAACGGGTCTCCAGTCGGATAACCAACCCGACTGGAGACCCGTTTCAACACTCCCCCTTTCCCGTATCATAGGTGACGTACGCAACTTTACCAAGGGAAGGGACCCATGAAACAAACTCGCTGGATTTACATCATTACCGTCGCAATTTTCGTAACCGGTTTACTGACCGGCTGCGTGAGTTCAACCAACTCCGCTCTCCAATTCACCACCGCCGCCCTCGAAACAGGCGACGTGACCTCTTACATGATCGCCAATGGCTCTGTACGGGCCAACCGCTCCCAAGACATCACCTGGGAACTGGGCGGGCAGGTGGGCAAGGTGAACGGGGACGTGCTTGACGAGGTCAAGGCGGGCCAGATTCTGGCCGAACTAAACGAAAACGCGCTCCCACAAAGTATTCTGCTGGCGAAAGTCGATTTGTATACCGCCCAGAAAAGCCTGGACGACCTCGAAGATACAAAAGATGTCCAGTTGAACCTTGCCAACGCGCAACTGGCCGTGGTTCAGGCACAGGATGCCCTGGAAGATGCCCAGCGTGCCCGCGACCGGATTGCGCCAGACCGCCGCATGATGAGCCAACTGACCATTGACACCGCCAAAGCCGACTACCTCATTGCGCAGCAAAACCTGAAAGATGTCCAGGAATACTTCGATCATTTCAAGGATCTGCCCGAAGACAACATTGACCGCGCCCAGGCTCAGACCACCCTGTCTCAGGCGATTCGCCAGCGTGACACCGCCCTGGCCAACCTGAATTACATCACCGGCAAACCCTCGGAGAACGAACTGGCCATGGCCGATGCCGAGGTGGCCCTGGCGGAAGCCAAACTGGCAGATGCCCAGGCCGAATACGACCGCATCCGCAACGGCACGCCATCCGATGAACTGGAAGCCGCCCAGACTCGCATCGATGCCGCCCAGGCCACGCTTGACCAGGTGCGCCTGACGGCTCCCTTTGACGGCATTATCACTTTCCGCGCCATCCAAACCGGTGACCGCGTGCAGCCCGGCGCGCTGGCCTTCCAGATCGAAGACCGCTCGCACCTGTACATCGATGTGCAGGTTTCGGAGATCGACATTAACAACATTCAAATCGGCCAGATTGTTGATTTGACCTTCGACGCCATTCTGGGCGCCACCTACGAGGGCCGCGTGGACAGCATCGGCTGGACCGGCAGCAACACGAGCGGCGTGGTCACCTACCCGGTGGTCATCGAATTGGTCAACCCCAACGAAATGATCAAAACCGGCATGACCGCCGTTGTCAAAGTGCAAACCCAAAGCGCTCAGGATGTGCTGCTGGTGCCCAACGGGGCCGTGCGCATGTTGAACGGCGAGCGGGTGGTCTTCGTGCAAAAGGGCGGTCCCCTGCCCGAATCAGTCACCCTGCGCCTGGGCATCTCCTCTGAGACACACAGCCAGGTGCTGGAAGGCGACCTAAAAGTGGGCGATCTGGTGGTCCTCAACCCTGATATGTTGATGGAAATGAACAGCGGCGTGAGCATCTCTGGAGCAGAATAATGACCCCCGCAAACCCCTGGGTTATCCAGGCCACTCACCTGACCAAGACGTACCGCATGGGTACGATGCAGGTCAACGCGCTCAACGGGCTGTCGCTGCAAATTGCCTCCGGCGAGGTTGTCGCCATCATGGGCCCTTCGGGTTCGGGCAAATCTACCTTGATGAACATTCTCGGTTGCCTCGACCGGCCCAGCAGCGGCGAGTACATGTTAGACGGAGAAGCGGCTGCCCGCCTGCGGGATGATCAGCTAGCCAGCATCCGCAACCGCAAGATCGGCTTTGTCTTTCAGAGCTTCAACCTGCTGCCGCGGGCTTCGGCTCTGGCCAACGTGGAACTGCCCCTGCGCTACGCCGGGGTGAACGGCAAGCGTAAGGCAAAGGCTCAAGCCGCCCTGGAAGCCGTCGGTTTGGGCGATCGCATCCACCATAAACCCACCGAACTTTCTGGCGGGCAGCAGCAGCGCGTGGCCATTGCCCGCGCCCTGGTCAACGACCCGGCCATCCTGATGGCCGACGAACCCACCGGCGCGCTGGACAGCCGCACGGGCAAAGAGATCATGGATCTGCTGCTGGAAATTAACCGCGAACGCGGCACCACCGTCATTCTTGTCACCCACGACCCCAACGTGGCCGCGCGCGCCCAGCGGACCATCCGCTTGCGCGACGGCCAAGTGGAGGAGGCCGCTTCATGAACATTTTTCAAGCTCTCAAAGAAGCTCTGGGAAGCCTTTCGGCCAACAAACTGCGATCCAGTCTGACCATCCTGGGCATCGTCATCGGCGTCGCCGCCGTCATCGCCATGGTGTCGCTGGGTCGCGGCTTGCAAGTGTCGATCAACTCCCAGCTTTCCGGCATCGGCACCACCCAGTTGAGCGTGTTTTACATGCCCGACCCGGAAATCCGCAATCCCCAACCCTTGACCACGGGCGACATGCAGGCGCTGGTGGACCCGGTCAACGCACCGGATATCAAAGCTGTTTCAGCCTCCATTTCCGGGGTCGGTCTGGTTTCATTCGGCAGCAAGAGCAGCTCCGCCTCTGTTTACGGCACCACCGCCAACTATGCCGAACTCAACAACCTTAAATTTCAGGATGGAAGCTATTTTGGGGAAGAGCAGGTGTTGGGGCAGTCGTCAACCGTGGTGTTGGGCCCCCGGCTGGCCGATCTCCTCTTCAATCGCACCAAAGGCCTGGTGGGCGAAATGGTGCGCATCGAAGGCCAGCCCTACCGTGTGGTGGGGGTGCTGCAAAGCCTGGGGCAAGGCAGCTTTTCCATGTCCGACACCGACATGGCCGTCCTTGTGCCCTATACTACCGCGCGCTTGCGCCTGATCCCACAAGGCGGGCGCGACCAGGTGGACACGCTCACTGTACAGGTGCGCGAATCGAGCCGCACGATGCAAGCTACCGAGCAGGTCAAGCAAATCCTGCGCACCCGCCACCGCACGCCGGTTGGCCTGGACGACTTCTACGTCTTCGCCTCCAAGGATATTTTGGACGCGGCCAACTCGATCACCAGCATGTTAACCATCTTTCTCGGTGGAATCGCAGCCATCAGCCTGCTGGTGGGCGGAATCGGCATCATGAACATCATGTTGGTTTCAGTCACTGAGCGCACCCGTGAAATTGGCCTGCGCAAAGCCGTGGGCGCGCGCCGGCGTGACATCCTGGTGCAGTTCCTGGCTGAATCGGTGGTGCTCAGCCTGTTGGGGGGCGGCCTGGGCATTTTGTTCGGCTGGCTCATCGGCGTGGCCGTGGCGATCATCTCCAAGAACTCGGGCAGCGCCATCACTCCGGTCGTTGGCATGGATGCAATCCTGCTGGCCACTCTCTCGGCTTCGGCCATCGGCATTTTCTTCGGGTTCTACCCCGCCAACCGGGCCGCGTCGCTCCAGCCGGTGGAGGCGCTGCGATCGGAATAAAGACTCCAGATTTAGGGATGTGGGTGCGGCTTCGCCGCACCCACATCCCTAAATCTAAAAATCTCCCCGACAATGTCGGTAGAGCCAGACTGTTTCTCGGCTTTCATGTTATCCTAGATAGTAGAAACATAACAAGGATCGACTATGGAAAACACAAACTATATCCCCCACAAAACCACCTGGGCCATGCTATTAATGGCCATCGCCTACCTGCTACAAATGGTGTCGACCATTCTAAGCCAGAACTTCGCCGGTGATGTGAGTGACCCGACGCAAGCACTGAATACCCAGACCAGCCCGGTCATGGTCGTTGTCAGTTGCATCGCGCCCATCAGCCTGCTGCTCATTCTGGTGGCGGTCATCCTGGTGATGACCGAGCGCAAGAATCTGCCTGCGCCGCATCCGCGCCTGGCGCTGCTTGGGTTTGTCGTGTTCATTTTGATGGCGCTGGCCAACATGGGGTTAGCAATCCCCATGTCGTTCATGAGCACGCGCAGCGGCAGCGAGTCTCAGGCCATGCTAGGCTTGTGGGGCGCCTTGTTGAGCGCGGTTCTGAACATGATCTATCCTGTATTGATGTTTTTTGGCCCGGCCAAACTTCCGCAGCGGGTGCTACTGGCTTTAGCCGGTTTGCTGGGCGTAGTGAGCGCCGGCGGGTTGAACGCCATGACCCTCTCTAACTTCCAGATGAAATCGATGCAAATTCAAGGCTTGACCATGTACTACCCGGCCTACAGTCTGGATACTACTTCGGCGCTATACCGCGGCTTGACCGCAGGCAGCGTGGCCACCGCCGGGCTGTTCTTCCTGGCCTTCTTGTGGCTGGCTGTGATCTACTTCCGCCGGGCCGGACAGGTGGTTGACGAGCGCGTCATCTAGAAGGAGCCGCGAATTTATGCCGCTTCCCCGCTGGCTGTCCCGCTCGCTGAGTGTTTTCCGCCGCTTGCAGTGGAAATTAACCATCGCCTACACGCTGGTGACGGTGGGCGTGCTGACCTTGCTACTGATGATCTTGATGTTTGTTTCGTTCCAACTGCTGTTCAGCACAAGCCAAATGAGCTCCACCCTGACGCGAGCGCTGACCGCTGCGGCAGCCGAGCTGGCTCCTGCCCTGCGCGAAAGTCCACCCGACGTGGAAGCCATGCGCGCATGGTCCAACCGCGTTTTCACCGACAGCGCCATATCTCTGGTGGTAACCGAAAGCAGCAACAACAACACGGCTATCGAATCGTTCAGTTCGCCGGCATCAGAAGATTCGACTGTGCTCATTTTTGACAAGGATGGCCGAATTTTGGCCAACCATCAAAACGATAGCAGCGCCATTGGACAGCCGGTCGACGATTCGGTTGCGCCTGGCGCCGCGCAGATGGTTGAAAGAACTCTTTTGACCCATCAGGTTGGGGATAATATCCTCACCCTCGATACCACCTTATATCAAAAAGACGAAAACTTCGCCCTGGTGGCGGCGCCCGTTTTTGACCGGGATGGAAGCATTCTGGGCGGCGTGCTGCTGGTTTGGGCACGGCCCAACATCATGCAAATGCTGGGTTATTCGGTCATGTCGGTGCTGCCTACCACCGGCTTCCTCACCCTGATGTCCGGGATCATCGGCATCCTGTTCGGCGTGCTCACCGCCCGCGGGCTGGTTTCGCGGTTAAACAAGGCCACCCGCGCCACCGCGGCCTGGGGGCAAGGTGATTTTTCTGTGCGCATCGACGATAAGAGCCAGGATGAAATTGGCTTGCTGTCCGAGGATTTGAACCACATGGCCGGCGAGCTGCAGGCCCTGATGCAAACCCGGCAGGAACTGGCCGCTGTGGATGAGCGCAACCGCCTGGCGCGCGACCTGCACGACTCGGTCAAGCAGCAGGTGTTCGCCATCAGCATGAACCTGGCGGCAGCCCAAAGCCTGTGGGAGAAAAACCCCGAAGAAGCCCGCAGCCGCCTGGCCGCTGCTCTGGCTCTCTCACGTCAGTCACAGCAAGAATTGACCGGCCTCATCCAAACTCTGCGGCCGGTGCAGTTGGAAAAGCAAACCCTGGCCCAGGCCTTAGACGACCTGGTACAAAGCTGGAGCCGCCAGAACCAGATCAACGCTGCCTGCGAGGCGCAGCCGAACCTGCCGCTGTCGGAAGAAGTGGAGCGGACCTTGTTCCGCGTGGCGCAGGAGGGTCTTTCTAACATTGCCCGCCACAGCCGGGCCAACGCCGCCAGCCTGAACTTAAAAGCCAATGATGGAAAGGCCTGTCTGACCATCATCGACAATGGCCAAGGTTTCGATCCCCAGCGCCCGCGCGGATTGGGCTTGCAATCGATGAAGGAGCGCCTGAATGCTGTGGGCGGCAGGCTGTCCATTGAAAGTGGCAGCGCCGGTACCCGCCTGGAAGCCGTTGTTCCCTGCCTGATTGCGAAGGAGGCCTAATGAGCGTATCCATTTCCGTGTTGTTGGTGGACGACCACGCCATTGTGCGCAGCGGGGTGCGCGCCTACCTGGACTCGCAGCCCGACTTGCAGGTGGTGGGCGAAGCCGGTTCGGGGGCCGAAGCCGTGCGTTTGGCCGAAGAACTGGTTCCCGACGTGGTGCTGATGGACCTGATCATGCCGGAGATGGACGGCGTGGAAGCCACCTGGCGAGTGCGCCGGGTGAGCCCGCGCAGCCAGGTGGTGGTACTCACCTCCTTTCACGAAGACGAGCAGCTTTTCCCGGCCATCAAAGCGGGCGCGCTTTCCTATCTACTCAAGGATATTGCCCCCGAAGCCCTGGCGGACGCTATCCGCTCAGCGGCGCTGGGCGAAGCGGTGCTGCACCCGCGCGTGGCTGCCCGCTTGATTCAAGAAATGCGCGGCGAGCGAACCGGCAGTCAAAACCTCTACACCGAGCTGAGCGAGCGCGAGATGGAAGTGCTGCGCCTGATCGCCGAGGGCCTATCCAATGCAGATATCGCCGCGCGGCTGGTGCTGAGCGAGAAGACCATCAAAGGCCACGTCAGCAACATCCTCAGCAAGCTGCACCTCACCGACCGCACTCAGGCCGCCGTGCTGGCCTGGCGCGAAGGAATCATCAAACGCTAGCAACGGAAAATCACCTGATTTGAGGCATTTGCAGGGTGCTTCGGCCCTAAAAATGCCTCAAATAAAATTGAGTGGTTTCCAATAACTTCGCTATAATCATCTCAGGGGGCGCGTTCAATCGACATGGGGCTATCCGCGAGGGTCGCCCCTTTTCATTTGAGGAACCCTATGAAGAATCAAGCTTTTCGTACCCTCCTGGCCTGGCTCCTTGTCCTGCTTCTGCTGCCGGTGCGCTCCGCGGCTGCCGATGATCCTGTCTACGACAATTTCGTATACCTGCCGATCATCCGCCGGGGACCGGGCGCGCCCGTTCTCAAATGGCAGCGCGGCGGATGCTTCAACTCCTGGTGCGAAACCGGCTGGTATTCTTCACCGGCGGTGACCAATATTGATGGAGACCCGCAAGCCGAAATCATCGCCTCGGCCTATTCCATCTGGGCGCTGGACGGCGAGAACGGGACTGTGCAGTGGCGCACCCGCTCGGGGCACGATACCTCAGAGAGTTATGACAATACCCAAAACGTGGGCCGCACCTGGCCGGGGGTGGTGCTCGCCGACATCGACCGCGACGGCGCGCTGGAAATTGCCACCGCTCACGGCAACGCTTGGGTGTCGGTCTACAACCTGAACGGGCGTTTTGAGTCGGGCTGGCCGAAACAGCCTTCTTCCAACGAACTGCGCGGGCTGCTGGTGGCCGACCTGGACGGCAACAACAGCAACCTCGAGGTGGTGGTCACCGCAGCCATCGGCAGCAAGACCAGCACCTGGGTGCTCGAATCTAATGGCAGTACGCGGGCTGGTTGGCCGCAATTGAGCAACGACAGCGGCTACGCCTGGGGCGTTTTCAACGCCAATGCCGCTGCGGCCAACCTGAGCGGCGATTCAAAGCTGGAGCTGATTGTGCCATCGGATGTGCATTACATCAACGGGTACACCCCGGCGGGGGTGCAGCTTCCTGCCAATACAATATTCGACGGCAGGGGCTGGGGCAAGGTGGGCATATGGGAAAACTGGAACTTTGAAATCACCGGCGGCTCACAGTGCAGTTCCAGTTTACCGCGCAGTAAAAATTACCGCGCCAACTTCGCTCACGGCCCCGCCACCCTCAGCGACATGAACGGTGACGGAACCCGCGAGGTGGTGGCGGTTGGTAACGTCCACGACTGTTCCAAGGACCCCTACCTGGACGTATATCATGGTCCCTACATCTTCAACGCCGACCGCAGCCGCTTCAACAGCGGCGGGTACGACTGGCGCACTACGCCCGTGGATACGGGCGCGCCGCTCAGCCAGGACTACAACCTGATCGAAAGTGCCCAGCCCAACCCCGTCACCGCCGATTTGGATGGCGACGGCTTGAAAGAAATCCTGTTCGCTTCTTACGACGGGCGTATGCATGTCTTCTGGCTGGATAAAACCGAGCATCATTCCTGGCCTTACTCGGTCTACAAGCCCGCCGAAGGCTTCCTGCGCTTTGCCTCCGAGCCGGTGGTCGTGGACTTGGAAAACGACGGCCTGGCCGAGGTGATATTTACTTCCTGGGTGCAGAAATCCACCAACCGTACGGGTAAATTGCACATTCTGAATGCCTACGGCATGCCGCTCTATGAAGTGGATTTGCCCGCGGCGTTCAACGGTAATTGGAATGGTTCGTTGGGCGCGCCAACCCTGGCCAACGTGGACAACGACGCCGATTTGGAAGTCGTCTTGATGACCGCTCATTCCGGCGTGGTGGTGTACGACCTGCCGGGCACGCAAAACGCCCGCATCCTATGGGGCACAGGGCGGGGCAATTATCGCCGCGATGGGGCGCCATAGTTGGAGTAATTCAATGGGTGTAGGGGAATTTCATGAAATTCCCCTACACCCACATAGACTCGGTATACTTTGACCCTATGGAGCTGATCACCCCCCGCCTCAAAATCCGCGAGTTTCGCTGGGACGATTTGGATGCCCTGGTGGAGATGGACAGCGACCCACGCGTGAGCCGCTACGAGCCCGGCGGGTTGACCGTTGAGCAAATCCGCTATCGGTTGGAAGGCGCGCTGGAATGGGCGCAGCAAAGCCCACGCACCATCTTCAAGCTGGCAGTCACCCTTCCCCCCGAGGAGCGTGCCTGGGGGCGGCTGAGCTTGAAGGTCAACCAGGAAGCCATCCGCGAATGGGAGATTGGCTGGACGCTGCACCCGCAGGTGTGGGGCAAGGGCTACGCCAGTGAAGCCGCTCGCGCTTTGCTGGGATATGCATTCACCCAACTCAACGCCCACCGTGTGGTGGCTTTCTGCCATGCCGAAAACGCCGCCTCCTGCCGGGTGATGGAAAAAATCGGCATGACCCGCGAAGGTCGACTGCGAGAAACCATTCATCTGAATGGCGCCTGGGCAGACGAACTGGTATACGCCATCCTGGA
>CAZMMI010000161.1:4564-9304 GCA_964567255.1 uncultured Anaerolinea sp. | reverse complement strand
AAGGCTCTCTGGGAGTTGCCGTGGTAAGTTCCGCATTTTGGGGTGTGAAGGCGGCGAAGCCGCCTTCACACCCCAAAATGCGGGTCTCGCCACGCCGATTCCCAATGAACCTATAAAAACGAATGAACGAAAAGGGGACGGGCTTGTAGAGGCAATTCACGAATTGCCTCTACAAGCCTGAATTGCCCTACATAGATTCGGAACTCGAGTGGAGCGGGTATATAATTCTAGCTAGGATATTTCCACCCAAGGAGAACGCATGCCCAGAAAGCAATTCTCACTCGACTGGCAGTTAGGAATGCACGCTCAACAGGCAGGGGCGCCCGACACCTGGATACCAGCCGAGGTTCCCGGCGCGGTGCAGTTGGACTGGGCCAAGGCTCACGGTTTTGCGACCTACACCCATGCCGATCACTACAAGGACTACTTGTGGATGGAGGACGTGTTCTGGACGTACCGCACCCGCGTGCCTGAATGCCAGGCAACAGAGGATGAGCGCGTGTTCTTCGTGTGCGGCGGGGTGGATTACCAGTTTGAAGTGCTGCTGAAGGGAGAGATCATCCACGCGCAGGAGGGCATGTTCACGCCCTTTGACCTGGAGTTGACCGGGCGGGCTGAGGCAGGGGATGTGCTGGAGGTGCGCGTGTTCCCGGCGCCCAAGTCACGCCCGGTGGCAGTGGATGCATCCGAAGAGGAGTTGCGCAGCCAGGCCGATCACTCCTGCAAACCGGCAGTGAGTTACAAGTGGGACTTCCACCCGCGCCTGATCCCGCTGGGCATCTGGCAAGACACTTATGTTGAGGTGCGCCCGAGCTGCATCATCGCCGAGACGGGGCTGGATTACCGCTTAAGCACCGATTTGCAGCGGGCAGAGATCAGCGATGTGGTGTGCGTGGAAGGAGTGCTGCGCGGCATGGTGAGGTGGGAACTGCTGGACCCGGCCGGGCATTGCGTGATCGAGCAGGTGCTGCCCGCGGTGGAGAAGACAGAATTCCATGCGGTTCTCGAAAATCCGCAGTTGTGGTGGCCTCACGACCAGGGGCAGCCGCTTTTGTATACCAGCCGGATGACTTTGATGGAGGAGAGTGGGAATGTGCTGGACTGGCAGGAGCGACGGGTCGGGTTCCGCAAGGTCAGGCTGGTGATGAATGAAGGCGCCTGGAATCTACCAGATCGCTATCCCATGACCCGCAGCGCCGCGCCGATGACGCTGGAGATCAACGGGCGCAAAGTGTTTGCCAAGGGTTCCAACTGGGTTAGCCCGCACATTTTCCCCGGCAAGCTGAACCGGACGATCTATGAAGACTTGCTGACCCTGGCGCGCGAGGCCAATATGAACATTCTGCGCTGTTGGGGCGGCGCGCCGGTGCAGAAGAGCGATTTCTTCGACCTGTGCGACGAGATGGGCATCATGCTGTGGCAGGAGTTCCCGCTGGCTTGCAACAATTACCCCGACGACGAAGACTACTTGCGCATCCTGGACCAGGAGTCGCGCTCCATCATCCGCAAGCTCAAGCACCATCCCAGCATTGTGCTGTGGTGCGGGGGTAACGAACTGTTCAACAACTGGTCGATGATGACCGAGCAGTCGCTGGCCCTGCGCTTACTGGATAGCAACTGCCTGAAGATGGACCCCGAGCGGCCCTTTATTATGACCTCGCCCTTGAACGGGGCGGGGCATGGGCCGTATTACATTTTTGACCACGTTCACCAGCAAGAAGCCTGGCCGATGTTCCAGCAAGCCCGCCAGACAGCCTATTGCGAGTTTGGCTGTACGGGCGGCATGGCCCCGGCGGAGACATTGCGCGAGATCATCCCGCCCGAGTCGATCTTCCCGCCACGGCCCGATGCGGCCTGGGTGGCGCATCACGCCTACGGCAGCTCGCTGCTTTCCGCCCATCTGACTGTGGAAGTGACCGAACAGCTTTTGGGGGCGGCGCAGAGCCTGGAGGATTTGGTGGAAAAGAGCCAGTTGATCCAGGGAGAGGTGTTGAAGGGAATGTTTGAAGAGGTACGCCGCCAGAAGATGGCCGCTTCGATGGCGATCAACTGGTGTTTCAACGAGCCCTGGCCCGCGGCGGCCAATTGCAGCATTGTGGCCTGGCCGGCCCAACCGAAGTCGGGGTTGGCGGCGGTGAAAGACGCGCTGCGCCCGGCTCTGGCCAGCCTGCGCATTCCGCATTTTCAATGGCAGGCGGGAGAACAGCTTACCTTTGAGGTGTGGATGCTCAACGATGCCCCGGCGCCGCTGGCGGGCGGGGATGTGAGTGTGTGGCTACGCATGGATGGGCAAGAGACGCGCTTGCTGGAATGGAGCTTTCCCGAATTGCCCGCGGCAAGCAACCTGCAAGGCCCGCAGGGCCAGGCGCTGCTACATGAGACGAGCGCGCGGCAATTTGAGCTGTTGGTGCGGGTGGCAGGGCGGCCCGAACTGGATTCGGTTTATACTTTAGCGTTGAAATAACGATTTTGTTGGAAAAAGGAAACCAATTATGCCTTACATGACATTTACGCTCGAAGACGGGACGGAAGTTTATATCGAAGCAATGGACGCGCCGAAGAGCTCGGCCAGCTTGATTCCCTCCAGCCGCGGCGAAGAGGATGCCGAAAAGCAAGCCCATTCATTTGAAGCCTCGCTGGATGGCGTGCGGAAGATGGCCGGGTCGCTGGTCAAGAAGATGCGCGAGGGGTTGGCCGACCAGCCCAGTGAAGTGGAAGTGACCTTTGGCTTGAAGGCCTCAGGCGAGGTGGGCGGTTTCCTGGTAGCCCGCGCAGCGGTAGATGCCAACTATGCTGTGACGTTGAAGTGGAAACCCAAAGAGGGGTAATGTGCTGACTTCGCATCACCCGACCCTGCGCGAGTCGTTGCAGCCGGGAAAGCACCGCCCGATCTACCTGTGGGCCGGACCGGGCACGGTGCGCATGAACCGGCTGAAGTTCATGGAAGCCAGGGTAGATGAGACCGTCCATCTACAGGCGCATACGCTGGACGGCGCCCGGCGAGCCCTCGGCGAGACGGGCTGCCGTTGGGCGTATTTGATGTACAACTGGGGTTTTCCGCCCGAGGTGGAACGCGCCGATTGGGAGTCGTTTGAGGCTGCCGCGCGGGTTTATCACCAGGTGGGCGGGTCTGTTTTTGCGTATATCCAAAGTTCGAATTGCGTTTATGCTGGCAGTTTCCGAGACAAGGACTGGTACGCCCAGGATTGGCACGGGCGCAAGATTTTCTATTACACCGGCAGGTACATGACCTGCTGGGAACACCCCGAATGGTTGGCCTATTTGAAGGAACGCGTCTCAGACGCGCTGCAGCGAGGCGCGGATGGGATTTTC
This sequence comes from uncultured Anaerolinea sp., assembly GCA_964567255.1. Taxonomy (GTDB): domain Bacteria; phylum Chloroflexota; class Anaerolineae; order Anaerolineales; family Anaerolineaceae; genus Anaerolinea. The sequence continues at coordinate 5,971 of CAZMMI010000161.1, read as the reverse complement.
TTTGACAACCCCTGGCACGCCGGACAGCCCATGCATTTTGGCGGAGTCTGGTTGGGCGGGGCGGGCTGTTATTGCGAGCGCTGCCGGGCAGCCTACCGGTTGGCGGTAGGTCAAGAGATTCCGCACGTCATCCGCCCGGGGCGACCTGAAACGGATGTTTACTTGCGCTGGCGGCAGGAGCGGGTGACGCACCGCCTGCGCGACCTGGCCGATTTCACGCGGAGTTTAAAGCATGACGCTCCGGTGAGCGTCAATGACTTCGACGCGGTGATGCGGGCCAGCTCGGTGACGGCTGCGATTGAGTTGGGACAACTGGCGCAGGTGCAGGATGTGATCATGATCGAGGATTACGGGCTGCCAGGCTGGAACCCGGACACAGGGGAGTTGGTGAACAACGCTGTGACACTGCGAACCGCCAGGGCTTTGTGCGGCAGCACTCCCTTGAGCGTGGATCCTTACGACAAGGGGATTGGCTTCGACCGGGTGTTCCCGGCGCGGCGATCGCTGCAAGCCATCGCCGAGGCGGCCGCTTGCCGGGCCAGTTGCGTGGTGAAAGGCACCGAGTTCGTGGACGAGGACGGCAGCTTCACCCTGTTGACGGATGAGCGCTACACCGATGTGCGGTTGGATATTGGCAAGTTTAACCAATGGTTGGATGAGCGCTCGGGAATGCTGCAAGGCGGGCGCAACCTGGCCCAAATCGGTTTGCTCTATCCTCAAGAGCGCTTGTGGCATAAAGGCGGCGAGATGGCGCGGGTTTATTTTGCCTGCGCCCAGGTTTTGTTGTCGGCAGGTTTGCCCTGGCGCGCGGTGCTGCCTGGGGATGACCTCTCACACTTGAAGACGCTGCTGGTATTCGATTTGCGTGACTTGCGCGGGATCAAGCTTTCCGCTCAGGTCAACGTGCTGGAGGTGCCGCGGTTGGCAGGCTGGCAGATCAAAACCAGAGAGCCGTGGCTAGATCGCAGTCCGCTGCTGCGACGATTAACGACTCGCGTGATCAGCGAGACCGTTCGCGGTTACTTTGCCAGCCGCATGGTGCGGCGCTTCCTGGATGGGGCAGGGGCCATGCGCTTGTTTACGGGCAGCCCATACTTCCGCCTTCCGGACCCACCTGCGCGGAAGGCTTTGTTGGAAGCATTGCCGCAGGATTTGAGGGTCAAGGTGCAGTCGGCTGCTCCGGTACTGGTGGAGGTGTGGGAACACGACGGTACCCTCCAGGTTCACCTGGTGAATTACGCTGCGCAAACTCAAGCCGTGTCTGTGCAGTTCGACCGCCCGGTACGGGCAGAGGAATGGAGTCATGCGCGGCTTCTACCAGCAACGATCGAAGGACAAGAACTGAAGCTTGAGGTGGATGTCTATTCGATCCTGGTGGTTGATTAGGGCAATTTCTGCGCGGCTTAG
>CAZMMI010000161.1:0-4464 GCA_964567255.1 uncultured Anaerolinea sp. | reverse complement strand
CTGGACAGCCAGCCACGATAATATAAGAACCGGGCGGAAAGCTCTGAAGGTTGTTAACCTGGACGAGACGGGTGTTGATGACCCCATGCTCTGGGCTGAGCACATAGAAATCCAGGTGCGGTTGGTCGGTTGTTTCACCCGCATAGCGAGGGTATAACCCCTGCCCGGCGTAAATGGCGTAGCTTGCGGCAGAAGCCGTGGATTCTGGGAGGTAAGACTGAACCAGGGCAGCGGAATCCAACGCCGCTGATTGCGCGAAGCGCTTGGGCATATAATCATCGACAACGTGCATGCCTACGCCGATCAGAGCGAAGGGCAGGAACACCAGCCAGCTTGCGCGCTGCGCGCCGCGGGATGAAACAGACACAGCGGTCTGGGCAGGCTGGGATGGAGTGGGGCGTGGAGCAATGACCGCTGCCAGAAAAGACAGGAATTCGACGATGCCGGTGGCAAAGTAAAAGTAGATCACCCAATCGATGGGTACCAGATAACGCGAACCGGATGTGCGTCCCAGGCTGAGCGCTGTGTTGTACACCAGGAAAATCAGCAACGGGATAAGCCCTGCCCAGCGGTGAGCCTTCCAACTGCGGGCCAGGCCCAAGGCAACAAAGGCCAGGTTGACGGCAATTGCGGCCAATTGACTGGCTGGCAACTGCCCGGCCCAGTCGTTTCCGTCGATCCAATAGGGCCGCTTCGCCATCGTTTCCAGGTTGTCATAGACCAGCGAATCGGGCAGAGTCAGCATGGCTCCGACCAGGTTGTGGGCGAAGTGAGCCGGGACGAACTGGTAAGCCGGGGTTTGCTCTGCGAGGGTGGTTGGCTGAAGGGTGAACGCTCCGCCAGAGGCGGTTTGGGGGGCTGTCAATTGGAAGGAAGTGCCCGGCAGATAGCGGGTGCGGATGACTTCCATAAATTTGAACACCAACAGCGGAACGCCATCGGGGCCGGTACCGGTGAGCACGACCGGAGTGAATACCAGTAGAAATGCCAGCGTGAGGCGGGCGATGTGCTTCCACCACAGGCTGGCCTGTTTGCGGTAAAACAGAACGGAAAACAGTGCGGCGGCAGGCAGCAGGAGGATCGCATTCAAGCGGATGAGGGAAATGATGCCAATGACGCCCCCTGCAAAAGCTGCCAGGATGCCGGATCGCGGGCTGGACTTCCACCATTTGAACAAAATCCAGGTACAGAAGAGCAGCCCCAACAGCATGGGCACTTCGGTAACCAGCAGTTTGGCGTTGGCTGAGGCGATTAAATGCGAGCCGGCGATTGCATTGCGCTGGCGGAGGAGGATGAGCACCGCCAGGAAGAAGCCCAGCGGTGGGCTGTGCATGGAGCGGCCAATCAGGTATATCAAGGGTGGGATGAGAGCCAGCGCCCAGACCTGCAGCAGGGTGAGCAGCCAGTAGTCTTCTCCGGCGAGGAGGTGAAGCACTCCGAGGAAGACTCCATAGAAGGGCTTGTCACTATATCCGCTGCTGAAAATGCCGTAACCGTTGATGAAATAGTGTGCGGATGCATCGTAGACGATAGCGTCGGATGCAGGATAAGGCTGATGAGCGGGGCCTGTAGGCAGAGGTGAGAAGTGGTGCTGCTTGAGGGCGGTTGCGTTCCACAATAAGCCGGCTGCCAGAAATAAGACCAGGCAGGCCAGAATATCTATCCAACGGCGGGACAGCCGCACAGGCCGGGTGAAAATGAGCGCGGCGACCAGGAGCAGGCTGCCGAAGAACTGGAAGCCAGTAATGGGCATGCCGGGCACGTTCCAAAAACGATCATCCGGAATCAAGCCAATGCCGGTGACGGAAATGAAAGCCCACAGTGCCAGGAGTCCGGCCAAAATCCAGGCGGATAGGCGCAGGACAGGGCGATGGTTGGCAAAAAAGGCTTGCAATCGGACGGTTTTTTGAGGTGTGAGCACCAACAATCCCCACACCAACAACTGGAAGGCCAGAGCTCCTGCGGCGATTGGAATGGGGCGCAGGCGAATGAAAAATTCTTGTCGCTCAAGGAACAGGTATGGGGGGGAAGCCAGGGCCAGCCAGCCGATCAAAGCCAGCAGCCCAAGCCCCCAAAATACAGACCGCCGAAGTAACTGCCGGCGAGAGAGTATCTCAATCCAGGCGTTCGTCAGGTTGGGCTTGCGCCGAACCGTCACCGCCGCGCCCAGACAGGCCAGGGCGACGAGCACAGCGAAAACGAGAAGGATCAGGCGTTGAGGGGAAAGGCCCAGGAAGGCAATGTTCTTGGGGTCGCGATCAATGCCGAAAAGGACGAAAGCAGCCGCGGCAAATTCGACCGCGCCCAACAACAGGGCGGAGAAGAGAAGATCGCGGGCTGAAGGAGCAGGCGTTGATTTGGCCGGCATACGTTATGGAATGAAGGGCGTGATGGTCGGCGTGGGCATGGTGGGGGAGGGTTGCGGAGTGACGGTCGCCGGGGGGGTGATGGTGGGCAGGAGCGTAATCGAAAGCGTGGGCGTGACGACACCTTCTGCGCTGAAGACCAGGCTAACCGGCTGACCGGCAACACCCAGGGAGCCTAAATCTTGCTGATTATGGAAAACCTGGATGGCGGCAGCGTTGCCGCAAATCAGTTCGATGCGCTGCTTTCCCGAGTAAGGGTAGGCGTTGCCGGGGATGATCCGCCCATTGAACTTCAACTGGTCATCGACGATGATCCGCAGAAAGGCTCTGCGCCTGGCAATCACATACACCTGTAGCGGGTCGGAGTTGATGGGGGCAATGGTTATGGTCGGTTGAGTGTCTTGCGGGGGGACTTCGGTCGGTAGGACGGTTGCATTGCTGTCTTGAGGCGTTCCGTCGAAGGTGGGTGAAGCAAGGGGCGTGTCGGAGGGGGTGGTGAGCAGAACCTCACCGACAGAGGGCAGGGTGGCAGAAGTCTTTTCGGAATCGAGCATGCCGATGCTGGACGCGCCCCACAGCAGCAAGGCGAACAACCCGGCCAGCAAGGCTACCGCAAACAACAGGTCCGGAGTCACCAGGCGGCGAAGAGGCGATGTAGGCTTTGCCCCGCGGACGGGCGCGCGACCTCCGGATTTGACCGGGATGGTGCGTTCCAGGCGGCGGGTTTGCAGCCCGTCGGCGTATCGAAGGAGGAGCGCTTCGCTATCCAGGTTGAGGAAGGTAGCGTAATTGCTCAACATGCCCCGAGCCTGCACCGGGGAGGGAAGCTGGTCGAGTGCGCCTGATTCCAGGGCCTTCAGGTAATGTAACCGCAGGTGGGTGAACTTCTCCACATCCTGCAGCGACAGGCTCAACGTTTCGCGTTGCTTGCGCAGCGTTTGACCGATTTCAATAAAAATAGATTGGGCAGCGCCTGATTCGGGCGGATCGTCTAGTAGAACCGGCGGGATGTAAGGGGGTTCAGCGGAGAGAAGCGGGGGCTCTTCAACCGCGATTTCCTCCTCGACGGCTTCGGTTTCGTCTTCCGGTTCATCCGCTTCGATAGGGGCTTCCGTGATGGGTTCGATAGGGGCCGCAGGGAGAGCGAGTTCTTCCGCCGGCTCTGGGATCTCCTCGAGCGGCGCGCGCCCTTCCCATTGATCCAGCAGGTTCTTCACCGGCAGGCCGAGATAATCGGCGTACAAACGCAAAAAGCCGCGTCCTTGCACTTGAGAAGGCAAGGCGTTACGATCATCCCGCTCCAGGGCTTCCAGGTAGTGGATACGGATGCGGGTTGAATGAGCGGCCTGCTCGAGGGATAATCCCCGCGCCTGCCGGGCTTGTTTCAGCTGGCTGCCAACGGAGGAGGACATGTGGGCTTAATAGAGATTTTGGGCGGAGGGCCCGCCCAAAATCTTTGATCAGTCGTGATTACTCTTGAGCGGTTTCTTCCGCTGCGGTTTCTTCTACTGCAGGGCTTCCTTCGTCAGGGAGGTCGGGGGCTTCACCTTCGCGGTGAACAATGACCAGCACTTCGGGGTTGAGGTCAACGGTGAGGCGGACGAAGGCCTTGAAGGTACCCAGATTGCGGATGGGCTGGCATTCCACGTGGCGGCGCTCGATGGTGGCGCCAATTTTGGCAGTGAGCGCATCGGCGATCATGGCGGTGGTGATGGAGCCGTACAGCTTGCCGGTTTCACCAGCCTTGGAGGGGAAGGTCACATAGACGCCCTGGAGCTTTTCAGCCAGGCCGCCCATTTCTTTGTTCAGTTCCGCGCGGCGAACATTGGCCTTGGCGCGAATGTTATCTACCTGTTTGAGGGCGCCGGGGGTGGCCAGAACAGCCATGCCCTGCGGGAGCAGGTAGTTGCGGCCGAAGCCATCGGCGACGCGTTTCACGTCACCAGCTCGACCCAGTTTGTAAACGTCTTTGATCAGTAGAACTTTCATTTTTCAAGCCCTTTCAAGCTTTTTGTGGATACTCTACGGCGAAGGGTACAACGCCATAGGCTGAACGAGTATACCAGAGGCAGGCAGAACCGTCAACGTCACAAAAATG
>CAZMMI010000160.1:0-9331 GCA_964567255.1 uncultured Anaerolinea sp. | reverse complement strand
TTTAATCCTGATACCTCTCACGTGACAATTTAACTGGGACGATGTATAAGTTTTCTGATATCAATCGATCGCCTCATTTTTGCATGGCGGCCAGCCATGACGTTGGATAACTGGCCAGATACCGATACCTCTGGGGAGGGGTCGCAATGCTCAATGTATTAATTGGAGTTGGCATTTTGGTGAGCGCTTTCCTGTCCATTCGGGAAAGCCGCTTGCTGGTTACGGCGCTTTGGCTCGCCCTGACCAGCGCACTGGTTTCGTGGCTGATGTTCCGCATGGGCGCTGCCGAGGTGGCGGTGGTGGAACTCAGCGTGGGGGCCGGATTGGTCACGGTAATCTTTGTCTTTGCCATCAATATTGCCGGGGATGAGGTTTTGGGCTCGCAGCCGCTGCTGCCCCGGCCTCTGGCCTGGGTGGCAGTGGCGCTGGCGGGGATTTTACTGGCCTGGCTGGTTCTGCCGGCCATGCAGACTCCCGAATTCCTCACCAGCCTGGATCAGACTACCAGCCTGCACGGCTATTTCAAGCGGGTGCTGTGGCATGATCGCAGCGTGGATGTCATCCTGCAGGCCGTGTTGATGTTTGCCGGGGTGCTGACGGTGCTGGGGCTGCTCACCAATGACACGTTTACCACCGGCAAGGAGGAGAGCCATGATCTTCAATCTCATTAATGTGGTCGTGGTGGTCATCGTTGGGTTGGTGGGGATAGCCATCTACGGCATGTTGGTCTCACGCAACCTGATGAAGATTGTGGTGGGGCTGCAACTGGCGGTCAAGGGGGCTATGTTGGCCTTCATCTTATCGGGCCGCCTGAACGGCAAGATCGACCTGGCGCAGAGCTTGGCCCTGACCGTGATCGTGACCGATACGGTGGTGGCAGTGGTGGCCCTGGCGCTGGTGGTGCAGGTGCGCCGCAAGTTCGGCACCCTCGACATTAAAGCTATTTCAACGTTGCGGAGGTAGGCCATGAACTATGCGGCTCTTTGCATTGGTTTGGTAATCGGTCTGCCCTGGTTGGGCGCACTGCTGGTGTGGTGGGCCGGTGACAAACGCCCGCGGCTTCAGCATACACTGGCGGTGCTGTCTTCGGTGGCGGCGGGCGTGGCGGCTGTGCTGCTCATCCCGCTTGGTTCTGAAGAAGCAGCACTCAAGATTTCGGTGGGCGGGGCCTTTGGCGATTTCACCTTCGTGCCCGATGGGTTGGGGGTGTTCTTGGCGGCGATTGCTACGGTGGTTGGTTCGCTGGCGGTCATCTTCTCGGTTGATTATATGAAGGGCGAGGCTCAGCTAGGCCGTTATTACGCCATGATCTTGTTTTTCATCGGCGCGATGGCCGGGTTGGTGCTCACGAACAACTTGTTCCTCATCTTCCTGTTCTGGGAAATCACGGCGCTCACTTCCTATGCCCTGATCTCCTTCTACAATGACGATCCTAAGGCTGTGGCCGGCGGTATGAAAGCCCTCATCATCACCCAGTTGGGCGGGGTGGGGCTGCTGGCGGGCGCGCTGCTCAGTTATGCCTATCTGGGCAGTTTTGAGGTATCGGTCCTGCTGGAAAAGGCCGAAGTGCTGCCCGAAAGCGTGCTGGGCATTCTGGCCTTTGGCTTCCTCATCGCTGCAGCTGCAAAATCATCACAGTTCCCCTTCCAAACCTGGCTTCCCGATGCGATGGAAGCACCCACCCCGGTCAGCGCTTTGATCCACGCGGCGACGATGGTCAATGCGGGCGTGTATCTGCTGGCGCGCTTCTACCCGGCCTTTGAGGGCGTTCCCGGCTGGCGCGAAGCGGTCATGCTGGTGGGCATGCTCTCGGCGGTTCTCTCGGCCATCATGGCCCTCACGGCTTACGATCTCAAGCGCGTGTTGGCCTACTCGACCGTCAGCCAGTTGGGCTACATGGTTTATGCGGTGGGCGCGGGCGGCGTGTTCGCCAGCCAGTTCCATCTGTTCAGTCATTCCATCTTCAAGGCCCTGCTGTTCCTCAGCGCGGGCGCGGTGATCCACGCGGTGGGCACGCGCGATATGCGCCAGATGGGCGGCCTGGGCAAGCAAATGCCCGTGGTGCGGGCGGTCTTTGTCATTGGCGCGCTGGCCCTGGCGGGTTTGCCGGTGCTCAACGGCTTCTGGAGCAAGGAACTGGTCTTGGAGGCTGGTTTGACGGGCGGCCCGGCCTGGATGCTGGGCGTGATGATCTTCAGCGCCGGGGTGACGGCCTTATACACCTTCCGCTGCGTGTACATGGTGTTCTACGGCCAACCCGCCGAGCACCGCCACGCGCACGACGCGGGCATCTTTATGAAGATTGCGCTCATCCCCCTGGCGTTGGGCACGCTGGTTTCCTGGCTGGTGGTGGGGCCGTTTGGCCACCTGCTGGAAGAGACCCTGCCCTTCCACGAGATCGAAGCGCATTCTTTGGGCGACATTGCTTTGGAAATCGCCAAAGCCCCCGTCACCTGGATCGCCCTGGGCGTGATTGCCCTGGGTCTGGCGGCCTGGGCGCTGCGCAAACCGCTGCGTCTGGTCAGCGAGCCCCTGCAAGGCCTGGCCGGGGTGTCGCGCAGCAGTTTTGGCTTTGAATTCATCAACCGCAAGGTGGTAGATTTTACCCAGCAGCTCGCTGAAGACCTGCGCGCCGGGCAAACGGGCGTGTTGAGTTGGAACTTGCTGGCAATCGTCGTCACCCTGTTCGTGGTCATCGCTATCTTATCCCTGGGAGTGTGACGAGATGAATCCACAAATGGCACTGCTCTGGATGATCGTACTGCCCCTGGGGGCTTCCCCGGTTGCTTACATGATTGGCCGCTTGAGCTACAACCGCTCGAAGGGCCTGTTTGGTCTGGCTCGCTGGGTCACCCTGGCGACCATGATGCTCACCTGGATCCCGCTGTTCTTTGTGGGACGGGCCGTGGTCATGGATGGCCCGGTCTCGTTCAAGGTCGGGCGTATCGTGATGGAGATGGACGGCATCGGTTTGCTGCTCTCGGCCACGGTGGTCTTGCTGGGCACGCTGGTGACCATCTTCTCGCTGTCGTACATGAAGGATGAAGAAGGCGAGGAGAAATACTACGCCCTGCTGCCCGCCCTGTGCGGAATGATGATCGGCCTGGGCTGCGCCCGCGACCTGTTCAACCTGTGGGTCTGGTTTGAAGGCATGGCCATCACCTCTTATCTGCTGGTAGCTTTCTATCGAGAGCAATCGGGCGCGCTGGAGGCCGGGGTCAAGTACCTGGTGCAGTCGGCGGTGGGATCGGTGTTGGTGCTCTTCGGCATCTCCATCATCTTCCTCAAAGCGGGCACCCTAGACCTGGTTGAACTGCGCGAGATGGCCGGTGGATTTGGACCTCTGGGGCTGGCCGCCGGGACTTTGTTCCTGGTGGGTTTTGGCGTCAAAGCGGCGATGGTTCCGGCGCACACCTGGCTGCCCGATGCGCACTCGCAGGCGCCCAGCGGGATCAGCGCCATGCTTTCGGGCGTGGTGATTGAAGCCGGGCTGGTGGCCATGCTGCGGGCGTTGGGGGTGCTTTCGGCCACCTCCACGGCCTGGGGAGCGCTGCTGCTGATGTTCGGCGTGCTGAACATGGTGGTGGGCAACCTGATGGCCTTGCGCCAGACGCAGGTGAAGCGCATGTTAGCTTATTCCAGCCTGGCCCAGGTGGGCTACATGCTGATCGGTTTTGGGGTGAGCATCTCCTACGGCCTGTCTAACGGGGCGGCGGGCGGATTCTTCCACCTCTTCAACCATGCCATGATGAAGGGTCTGGCCTTCCTGGCGGCGGGATCGCTCATCTATGCCTTGTATCTCTCGCGGGGCAAGCACAACCCGCTCATGGTGGAAGACCTGGACGGCGCGGCGCAGCGCTACCCGCTGACCGCCTTTGCCTTGAGCGTGGCGCTGCTGGCGCTGGGCGGCCTGCCGCCGCTGTCGGGCTTCATGTCCAAGTGGCAGATCTTCCTGGCGGGCGCCGAGACGCGCAGCACAGCCATCATCTGGCTGGTGATCTTCGCCGGACTGAACAGTGTGCTTTCGCTGGGCTATTACGCGCCGCTGGTCAACCGCATGTACCGCAGGCAGCCATCGGAAGCCGTGAAGGAGGGCAAACCTCTGGCGGTTTCGATGGCCCTGCCGATGGTGGCGATGGTGCTTTTGACCGTTGTGCTGGGCTGCTGGCCGGTGTGGATGTCCTGGTTGACCGCTCCGGCGGCAAGCAGCCTGCTGGCAGGATTTGGATTCTAACGAGGAGGGCTGCATGGATTTCAACTTATTCTCTCCTGTAATTGCGGTTTTGGTGTATATCCCGCTGGTGGGGCTGCTGGTGTGGCTGGGCAAGCAGTTGGCCGGGCCCGAAAAAAAGGATGCCGCCAAGAGCAGCATCTACGGCTCGGGCGAAGAGGCCCCCACTTATCTGGCCGCGCCGGGTTACCGCCCCTTCTTCCTGGTGGCGTTGTTCTTTGCCATCCTGCACCTGGGCATGCTGGTGCTGGGCCTCAGCGATTTCTCTCCGGTCAGCGCCATTTACCTGGTGGGGCTGATGTTTGGTTTGATCGCCTTAATCTTGGGGTAAAGGAGCTTTAATGGAAACCAGTTTACCGACCCCCTGGCAGCAAGTGTTGAATAAACTGCGCGATTGGGCGCGAATTAACTCTCCGTGGGCCATTCACTACAACAGCGGCTCGTGCAACGGCTGCGACATCGAAATTCTGGCCACGCTCACCCCGCGCTATGATATCGAGCGCTTTGGCATCAAGCTGCAGGGCAGCCCGCGCCATGCCGATGTGCTGATCTGCACCGGCCCGGTCACGCGCCAATCGCGCGAGCGCCTGCTGCGCATCTACGAGCAGATGCCCGACCCGAAGTTCGTGGTGGCGGTGGGCTCGTGCGGCCTTTCGGGCGGCGCGTTCCGCGGCTGCTACAACATCGTTGGCGACATCAGCGAAGTGATCCCGGTCAACGTGTACGTTCCCGGCTGCCCGCCGCGCCCCGAAGCCATCATTTACGGCGTGGTCCAGCTTTTGGAAACTTTAAAGAAACCGGCCGCCTAGGAGGCAACCTTGGATACTCAAACTGCATTAAATCAAGCACAGGAGCTTTTGCAGCTCTGGACGGAGAGCACCGCACAGCCGGAAAGCCACCGCCTGGACGTGAAGGTGAGCCGGGAAAATTTCAAGGCGGCCATCACTGCCGTAAAACAAGCCAAATGGGGCTACCTGGCGGCAATCACCGGGTTGGATGTTCCGGCGACCGAAACTGCCGAGGGCCAGATCGAAGGGCTGTATCACTTCTGCGAGGGGGCCGCGGTGCTAACCATTCGCGTAGCGGTACCCTATTCCGACCCCTATCTGCCGACCGTTTGCGATCTCATTCCCGCTGCCACGCTGTATGAGCGCGAGTTCATCGAGATGTTCGGCGTGTTCCTGGAAGGGACGCCCAGCACCGACCGCCTGCTGCTGGCAGACGATTGGCCGGTGGGGGTTTACCCGCTGCGCAAGTCCTTCACCGGTTTAGATACCCTGGAAGGGGAGTAGGAGAGTCCTATGGAAGAAACCAAGAAATTCATCGTGCCGATTGGACCGCAGCACCCCGCCCTGAAAGAACCGGGCCACTTCGCCTTCTCGGTGGAAGGTGAGATTGTCACCGGCGCCACGGTGCGCCTGGGATACGTTCACCGCGGCATGGAGAAAGGCGCCGAGGACCGCAACTGGACCCAATGTCTGTACCTGTTCGAGCGGGTCTGCGGCATTTGCTCGCACGTGCATGCCACTGCTTTTGCCTTAGGCGTGGAAGCGCTGGCCAAAGTCAGCGCCCCGCCGCGCGCGCAGGCCATCCGCACCCTGGTGGGCGAGCTGGAGCGCATTCACAGCCACATGCTGTGGCTGGGCGTGGCAGCCCACGAGGGCGGCTTCGACACCCTGTTCATGTACTCGTGGCGCGACCGCGAAACGGTCATGGACCTGCTCGAAATGCTGTGCGGCAACCGGGTGAACTACTCCATCAACCTGCTCGGCGGGGTCAAATTCGATGTTGACCATGCCCAGCGCGACGCGATTTTGCGCGGCATTGATTATTTGGAAGAGCGTTCGCAGCACTACTTGAAGATTTGCACCACGGACCGCACCTTCCTGGGGCGCACGCGCGGCGTGGGCTCCATGACCCGCGAGCAAGCCGAAGAATTTGGCTCGGTGGGCCCCACGGCCCGCGCTTCGGGCACCGTTCGCGACGTGCGCATCGACGCGCCCTACGCCTCTTACGCCGAGTTCCCGGTGCAGTTGGTGACCAGTGATGCCGGTGACTTGATGGCTCGCTTCGAGGTGCGCATCCGCGAGTTGTTTGAGAGCTTCCGCCTCGTCCGCCTGATCCTGGATAACATGCCGCAGAGCGAACTGACCGTGCGCATTCCGCGCCGCCTGCCCCCTGGAGAGGTGATTAGCCGGGTGGAAGCCCCGCGCGGCGAGCTGTTGTATTACATGAAGAGCAATGGAGGCGACAAACCCGAGCGGGTCAAGGTGCGCACGCCCAGTTTGTGCAACTGGGCTTCCGTCATCCAAACCGCTGTGGGGCACAAGCTGGCCGACATGCCCATGATCCTCTCCGGCATCGACCCGTGCTTCTCGTGCAACGACCGCCTGGTGAGCATCCAGCGGGGCGATAACAGCCAGGTGTGGACCTGGGAAGACTTGCGCCGCTACGGAATCGAGTACTACCGATGAACAATATGACCGTCCCCCCTCTGATCGCATTTTTGCTGTTCCCCGGCGGCCTGTTCCTGATGTTCGGCGGCATGGCCTACGAATGGATCGACCGCAAGCTGGTGGCGCGCTTCCAAAACCGCATTGGGCCGCGCTGGTTCCAGCCTTTGGCTGACCTGCTCAAGCTGCTGTCCAAAGAAGAGATCACCCCCCAGGGCGTGGACCGTGTGCTGTTTTACCTGCTGCCCATCCTGGCCCTCTCGGCGGCGCTGGCATCGGCGCTGTACGTGCCGATTGCCGGATTCGCCCCGGCTTACAGCTTCAAGGGTGATTTGGTGGTGGCGCTGTATATGCTCAGCGTGCTGACCCTGTGCCTGGGGCTGGCGGGGGCCAACACCCCCAACCGCTTCGCCCTGGTGGGCGCTACCCGCACCCTGACCCAGTTGTTCTCCTACGAGGCGCCCTTCCTGCTGGCACTGCTGGGCCCGGCTATTGTCGCGGGCACCTGGACGATTGGCGAGATCAATTTTTACACACAACTGCATCCCTGGCAGATGATCCTCACCCAGCCGCTGGGCTTCGTGGTGGCCCTGGTGGGCTTGATGGGCAAGCTGGAACTGCCGCCCTTTGACGCCCCGGAAGCCGAGACCGAGATTGTGGCGGGCGCCCTCACCGAGTACTCTGGGCGCGGGCTGGCCCTGTTCCGCATTGGCAAGAACGTCGAGCTGGTCATCGGCCTGACCCTGGTGTCGGCCTTCTACCTGGGCGGCGTGAGCAACCCGCTGCTCTTTGTGGTCAAGACCGTGGGCCTGTTGTTCGTCATGGCGGTGCTGCAATCGCTGTTTGCCCGCCTGCGCATCGATCAGACCGTGGGCCTGTGGTGGCGCATTGGGGCCCTGCTGGCGCTGCTCAACTTACTGGTCGTGGCCTTGATCCGCACCCTGGCTTAGGAGGTATTTGATGAAGAAACCTACCCAACGTTTGCGCCTGGGAACGATGATCGGGGATGTGCTGCGCTCCATCTTTCGCCGCCCCATCACCCAGCAGTATCCTTTTGTGCGCACCGAAGCCCCGCCGCGCTTCCGCGGCAAGCTGAACTATGACCCCGAGAAATGCGCCGGGTGCATGTTGTGCGTCAAGGACTGCCCCTCCGACGCCATCGAGCTGATCACCATCGACAAGGTGGCCAAGAAGTTTGTCATGCGCTATCACGCCGACCGCTGCACCTACTGCGCGCAGTGCGTGTTGAGCTGCCGCTTCAAGTGCCTGGAAATGTCCAGCGAAGATTGGGAACTGGCTTCGGCTAAAAAGCAGCCTTTTGAAGTGTATTACGGAAGAGAAGAAGATGTCGCTTTCCTCCTGGAAAAACGACCTGACGAATGCCCTGAGGAGTAACCCGCGAGCGCGGGTGGCCCTGCTGGGCATTGGCAACGAATTGAACGGAGACGACGCCGCCGGGGTTCTGGCGGCGCGCCGTTTAAAGGCCCTGCCGCTGCCCGATGCCTGGCTGGTCATCGAGGCCGGAGTCGGCCCCGAGGCGTATACGGGGGTGCTGCGCCGCTTTCGGCCTGATCTGGTGCTGCTGGTCGACGCGGCCCACATGGACGAAGCCCCCGGAACCATCCAGGTGGTGGATTGCACCCAGGCTTCGGGTTTTGGCGGGTCCACGCACACCCAGCCGCCATCCACGCTGGCCGAGTTTTTGGCCGCCGACCTGGGCTGCCGGGTGCTGCTGGTAGGCATCCAGCCGGGGCAGGTGGATTTTGACGTGCCGGTGACGGGGGCAGTGCTGGCGGCGGTGGAGGAGTTGGCGGGGGTGTTGGGGGGCGAGCTTGCGTTGAAAGCGAGGGATATATGAAAATCGTGCGGGGAATCGCATCTTTTTTCTATACATTGCTTATCTATCTGGGGCTGCCGCTGCTCGGCTGGGGGCTCAAGGACCTGCGCGGCTTTTTCTCGGTCCCCCAGTTCATAGGTTATTCCATCAGCATCGCCCTGTTGGGCCTCTTGGCAGGTTATACGATGATCCAGCGCCCAGGCGGGATGGGGAATCTGGGCAAGGGCTTGGAAGACAAGTTTGTAGCACGGCAAAGGATCGTCCGGTTCACCGTGGTGATAATGTTATTCGGCGCGCTGTTTTTCGTGCCTTTTGCCGACCGGCGCGCCATCGTTGTGATGGAGGGCGGGCCGGTAATTCGTTGGATCGGCTTGGCGCTCATGATACTGGGGATGGGGTTAATTTTTTGGTCCAGTCTGGCGTTGGGCCGGTTGTACAGTCCCGAAGTTACCTTGCAAAAGGAACACCGCTTGATTACGGATGGCCTCTATCGCTACGTGCGCCACCCGCGCTATCTGGGCGGCATGATGCTAGGGATTGGGCTATCGCTGCTTTTCCGTTCATGGATTGGGCTTGCCTTGACCGGCGTGTTTGTTTTTATCATCTTTTTCCGCATCAAAGATGAAGAAGCATTGATGCACAGAGCGTTTGGGGCGGACTGGGTGGAGTACTGCAAGAGGTCCTGGCGGCTGGTGCCGTTTATTTTTTGAGTTGATTGGGGAAGCCGGTCGGGTTGAGCGGATTGAATCAGCCTTCCGTAGGCCGGGTTTCTTACCCGGCATCTTCTCAGGCCGAAGATCGCGGGAAAGG
>CAZMMI010000159.1:0-9359 GCA_964567255.1 uncultured Anaerolinea sp. | reverse complement strand
GTTTTCTTTTTCAACCAGCTTTCCTAGCTGGCTTCCTCTTCGTCCTTCACCCTGAAACGCGCGTTCGCCGGGCGATCTTCATCGGGGTACAACGCCACCGTCAAAACCTCATCCATGTGCGTCACGGGCACGATCTTCAAATCCGCCAGCACCTTCTTGGGCACGTCCACCAAATCCTTCTTATTGCGCTCCGGGATGATCACTGTCTTCAACCCGGTCCGGTGCGCCGCCAGCACCTTCTCGCGCAGGCCGCCAATCGGCAGCACCCGCCCGCGCAGGGTGATTTCACCGGTCATACCAACTTCTTTATACACCCGCCGCTCGGTGAAAGCCGAGATCAACGCTGTTGCCATCGTGATTCCAGCGCTCGGCCCATCCTTCGGAATGGCCCCTTCCGGCACGTGGATGTGAATATCCAGGTTCTCAAAGCAAGCCGGGTCGATATCAAAATCCCGCGCCCGCGATTTCATGAATGAAAGCGCAGCCTGCGCCGATTCCTGCATGATTTCACCAATCTGCCCGGTAATCTGCAAGTTTCCCTTCCCATCCAAAATCGCCACTTCCACCGGCATGATCTCGCCGCCCATCTCCGTCCATGCCACGGCGGTCGCCACGCCCACTTCATCCTGCCGCTCGGCCTCCGACTGGAAGAACTGCGGCGGGCCCAGGAAGCGTTCTACAGCCGCAGGCCCCAACTTGCTGGGGAATTCCTTCTTTCCAGACTTCAATCGTGCCACCTTGCGGCACATTCGTCCAATCTCGCGCTCCAGGTTGCGCACGCCCGCTTCGTAGGTGTACTCGCGGATGATCCGCCGCAATGCCTGCTCGTTAAAGTAGATCTCTGTCTCTTCCAGCCCGCTTTCGTCGATCTGCCGGGGGATCAGGAAGCGCCGGGCAATCTCCAGCTTATCCTCTTCGATATAGCCGGGGAACTCGATCACTTCCATGCGGTCCAACAACGCAGGCGGAATGGAACCCAATGAGTTCGCAGTCGTGATGAACATCACTTTAGAAAGATCGTACTGGATCTCCAGGTAGTGGTCGGAGAAGGTGTTGTTCTGTTCGGGATCCAGCACCTCTAACAGCGCCGCCGAAGGATCGCCGCGGAAATCGGCCCCCAGCTTGTCAATCTCATCCAGCATGAACAAGGGGTTCACCGAACCCGCCCGCCGCATGGTTTGGATGATGCGTCCCGGCAGCGCCCCGATGTAGGTGCGCCGGTGCCCGCGGATTTCAGCCTCATCCCGCACCCCTCCCAGCGAAAGGCGCACAAATTTACGCCCTAACGCCTCGGCAATCGAACGACCCAACGAGGTTTTCCCCGTCCCGGGCGGCCCCGCAAAGCATAGGATCGGCTGGCGAGGCTTCTTCGGTTTCAAGCTGCGCACGGCAATATATTCCAGAATGCGGTCTTTGGCGTCTTTCAAGCCGAAGTGGTTTTCTTCCAGCACCTTGGCCGCATGGTCCACATCCAGATTATCTTCCGTCAGATACGTCCAGGGCAGTTCCAGAATCCAATCCAGGTAAGTGCGAATGATGCCCACTTCGGGCGCCATCGAAGACATCTGCATCAGGCGTTCAATTTCTTTATTCGCCACCTTGCGCGCTTCTTCAGGCAGTTCCACCGTGTCAATCTTCTCGCGCAGTTCGGCAATGTCCCGCAGGAACACATCCCCTTCGCCCAACTCCGTCTGAATGGCCTTCATCTGCTCGCGCAAGTAAAACTCCCGCTGGCTGCGGTCCACTTCGTTCTGCACCTTGTTCTGGATTTCGTCTTCCAGTTGCAACACGTCCAGTTCCTGGGCCAGCAAGAAGTTCAATCGCTTCAAGCGCTCGCGGGGGTCCGGCATCAAGAGCAAGGTCTGGCGTTCTTTGAACGGCAAAGAAATCGCCGTCGCAATCATATCTGCCAGCCAACCCGGCTCGGGGATATTGATCGAGAACAAATGCGCCTCGTCCGGCAGGCTGCGGTCCAACTGCACGCAGCGCTCAAACAGATCGCGTGTGGTGCGCATCAGCGCATTCATCTCGCGATCTACCTCG
The DNA here is from genome assembly GCA_964567255.1 of uncultured Anaerolinea sp. Taxonomy (GTDB): domain Bacteria; phylum Chloroflexota; class Anaerolineae; order Anaerolineales; family Anaerolineaceae; genus Anaerolinea. The sequence goes on along the minus strand of CAZMMI010000159.1, from coordinate 7,316 downwards.
GCGGGCTCAAAAATCGGTCGGGCGCGCACACGATAATACGGTTCGGTCTGAACGATCTCAACCACCTCTACGCGCCGCCGGCCTTGCGCCAGCGCCGAGCTGTTCCCATCTGAGAGCGACAGCAGCCGCCCAATGGCAATCTCTATGCCGATGGGCAGAAAATCTTCGGGCGTCGGCTCGTCGATTTCCGGATTTTGCTGCACCAGCCCAATCATCGTCTCTTCACCCAACTGCGCATCCTGCACAGACAGTGAATTAGGCCCCGGCGCGATAAAAATGGGAGAAATCATGCGCGGATACACAAGCATGTCCCGCATAATAAACGCCGAGCATTCAATCAGTCCTTCGCTGTCCTGGTCGGCATCCGGAATGCGGTAAAGCTCCTCAGTGCGCTGCTGTAGGTTATTCGAATATTCATCCGTTTCGGATCCGGCCCAATCATCTTTCATCATTCTTTTCTCCAGCCATTAAACTTGTCGCTCAGGCGCCAATGCCTGCGCGTCCTGAGGAGCATGCTGCTCCAGCCAGGCTTGACGCACCGCCGCAGCCACAAACAGGCTGCCCGCTGTCAGCACAACGGCCTCTTCCTGCACGGCTTGCTTCAAAGCCGCCTGCAAGGCCGCCTCTACAGGTAAAATGACCTGTCCAGGGCGGCCAAAGCGGTGGGCCAATTCAACCAATCGCGCCGCCTCCATCGCCCGCGGATGCACCGACTGGGTGGCGATGACTCGCTTGACACGCGGCATCAGTTCTTCAAACATTCCCTGCACATCCTTGTCCTCGGATGCGCCAAAGATCATAATCACAGCTCGTCCGGGCAAATAATCATCCAGGGTCAGGCGCAGCTTGAGAGCGGAATCCCGGTTGTGCGCCGAATCCACAATCAACAACGGGCTGCGCTGCAAAACCTCGAAGCGCCCCGGCCACTGCACCGAGGCAAACCCGGCCCGAATGGCCTCCTCACTCACCGCCAGCCCCTGCTCGCGGGCCACCTGCAGCACTGCGTATGCAGTAGCCGCGTTTTGCACCTGGTGATATCCTAAAAGTGGGATTTGCAAATGCAGCGGTTCCCACTCGTTCACCCCGCCTGATTCGATGTACTCGTCCACCAGGGGTTGTTCAGCCGCCTTCCACACCAGCAAAGTTTGCCCGTTCAAATCATGGTTGCCGTGTGAGAAGAAAAAATCCTTGCCTACCTGGGTGAGGGTCGCGTCGCGCTCGGCCGCTATTGCTTCCAGAACCTGCCGGGCATCTTCGCGCTGCGGTGAACTGACCACCGGGCGGCCCGCTTTGATGATCCCTGCTTTCTCTGTGGCGATCTTGGGCAAAGTGTCGCCCAGTACGCTCATATGGTCCATCGACAAAGAAGTGATCACCGAGACCAGCGGCTCAACCACATTGGTCGCATCCAGCCGCCCGCCCAGCCCTACTTCTACCACTGCCACGTCGGCCTTTCGCTGGGCAAAATATAGGAAACCCAGCGCTGTTGTGATTTCAAAGGTCGTCAACCGCTGCACCTGGTCCACGAAAGGCTTGATTTGATCCACCAGCGCCACCAGCTCCGCTTTCGAAATGCTCTCAGCATTCACCTGAATGCGCTCGGTGTAATCTTGCAGATGTGGCGAGGTATAGGAGCCCACCGTATATCCCTGCGCTCGCAGCGCCGAACCAATCAACGCCGCCGTCGAGCCCTTCCCCTTGGTCCCCGCCACATGAATCACCGGATACTGCTTGTGCGGGTCGCCCAACAAACGCAGCAGCTCGTGCATCCGTCCGAGGTCAAACTCCTCGTCCGTGAAGTTGAAGCTGTGCGTCAGGCTATAATCGACATAACTATAGAGATAATCCAGCGCTTGCTGGAACAGGGTCTCGATATCGGGCATCCTTCCTCTTTTCGGAAAGGATTGTACCCGCGCCAGGGGGATTGTGCAAGGGAGGGATTCATAGCGCTGAACCCCCTCCCCTCTTGTAGGGGCGCAGCGAGATTCGTCAACTCAACCCACCGGCATTTGTTAGCTGCGCCCTACACCGTGAATATTAACCCCAAAATGCGGGCCCCATTTCACCAATTCCCAATGAGTCATCCATTTGACTTTCATCCTCCTTTCGATTATAAGTAGACAGAAAAAGTGTTAATTATGCCTGTCGCCGTGCTCACCCTCCGCTTGCGCCTCTCCGGCTGCGCATCCCTCAAGGAAAAGCGCAGCCTGATCAAGCCCGTCCTGGCCCGCCTGCACCGCGAATTCAACCTCTCGGTGGCCGAGTTGGACAGCCAGGACATGCATCACGAGGCCGTGCTGGGCTTTGCCGCCCTCAGCGCCGACACCACCCAAAACACTCGCTTGCTCCAGCAAGCAATCACCTTCATCCAAACGCACTTTCCCCACCTGGAAGTGGTGGAAGACCACATCGAACTCATCTAACCTCATTCTTCGAACGCGAGGGTACTATGGATCTTGGACTAAAGGGCAAAATTGCGCTTGTCACCGGGGCCAGTCGTGGTTTAGGCTACGCCACCGCACTGCTCCTCGCCCGCGAGGGTGCCACTGTCGTGATCAACGGCCGCAATGCCGTCAACCTTGCTGCCGCTGCCGACCGCATCGAGGTTGAAACAGGCTCGCCGGTTCTGGCTCTGCCCGGTGACGTCACCGACCCGGCCATTCCCGCTGCGCTCGTCGACCAAACCGTAGCCCGCTTCGACACCCTCGACCTGTTGTTCGCCAACGCCGGCGGTCCCAAGCCAGGCGCTTTTGAGACCCTCACAGACGCCGATTGGGTGAAGGCCGTCGACTTATGCCTCATGGTTCACGTGCGTCTCATCCGGGCTGCCTTGCCGGCTCTGCGCAGTTCCATCACCCCCTCGGTCCTCACGGTCACCTCTGTTTCAGTCAAACAGCCCATCCCCAACCTCATCCTCTCCAACAGCGTCCGTGGTGCAGCCGTGGGCCTCACCAAAAGCCTGGCCCTTGAGCTGGGGGTCCAGGGCATTCGCTTCAATTCCATCCTTCCATCCTGGACCGAAACAGAACGCGTCACCGAACTACTCGGCGCCCGCGCCCAGGCCAATGGCACCACCCTCGCCGAAGAGGTTCAGCGGCAGAATCAGGACGCTCCCCTGGGGCGCATGGCTTCTCCCGATGAGTTTGCCCGCGCTGCCGTCTTCCTGCTCTCACCCGCCGCCTCCTACCTTACCGGTGTCATGCTCAGCGTAGATGGCGGCACTTACAAAGGAATTTATTGATGCTGACTCCCCAACAAATTGAAGCACGCCTGGATCGTATCCTCCTGCGCGTGATGAAACCCGGCCGCTATGTGGGCGGCGAGTTGAACCAGGTCGTCAAATCCTGGGATTCCGTCTCCACCCATCTGGCCCTCATCTTCCCTGAACTTTACGACCTCGGCTTGCCCAACCTGGGCATGGCCATTTTATACGACGAAGTCAACAAGCGCGCCGATGCCCTGGCCGAACGCGCCTACTGCCCCTGGACCGACATGGAAGCCGAAATGCGCGCCGCGGGCATTCCCCTCTTCAGCCTGGAAACCAAACACCCCCTGGCCCAGTTTGACATCCTGGCCTTTTCTCTGCCTTACGAGTCGCTCTATACCAACGTCCTCACCATCCTCGATCTTGCCGGGCTGCCCGTGCTGGCCGAGGAGCGCGGCGACGATCACCCTCTGGTCATTGCCGGCGGGCACGCCGCCTTCAACCCCGAGCCCATGAGCGCTTTCGTCGATGCCTTTGCCATTGGCGAAGGCGAAGAGGTGATCCATGAGATCATTGATACGCACCAGGCCTGGAAGGCTTCCGGCGAAACCCGCGATGGCCTCTGGACGCGCCTGGCGGCCGTACCAGGGGTATACGTCCCGCGCCTCTACGCGGTAGAGCAAGATGCAGGCGGCATCATTGCCGCCATCCGCCCCACTCATCCCGCCGCCCCCCAGGCGGTTACTAAGCGCGTCGTAGGACAACTTCCTCCGCCGGTGACCCGCCTGCTGGTGCCCTCCATCGACATCGTGCACAACCGCATCGCCATCGAGATCATGCGCGGCTGCACCCGTGGCTGCCGCTTCTGTCAGGCTGGTATGATCAACCGTCCCGTGCGCGAGCGCTCGGTAGAAGAAATCCTCGCCGCTGTCGAAGACGCCCTGGCGCATACCGGCTACGAAGAAATTGGCCTGCTCTCCCTGGCATCCTCCGACTATACGCAAATTCAGGAGTTGGCCGATGCTGTCGCCGAACGCCTCGCCAGCCGCAAGCTCTCCGTCTCCCTACCCTCCCTGCGCATCGAGTCCTTCTCCGTCGACCTCATGGACCGCCTCAAAGAGTTGAAACCCGGCGGAGGTTTCACCCTGGCGCCCGAGGCTGCCACCGAACGCATGCGCCAGATCATCAACAAGCCCATCAGCAAGGCCCAACTCATGGAAACGGTCGAAGCCGTATTCTCGCGGGGTTGGAACAGCGTCAAGCTGTACTTCATGATCGGCCATCCCGAAGAGACCATCGAAGATGTGCAAGCCATCATCGAAACCTGCAAGGCCGTTTTGGCAGTTGGTCGCCGGCATGTCGGCGGGCGTGCCAGGGTCAGCGCCGGGGTCAGCACCTTCATTCCCAAGCCCCACACACCCTTCCAATGGGTGGCCTGCGATTCGCCCGAACAGATCCGCGCCAAGCAAAACCTGCTCCGCGAGGGCCTGCGCAACCCCGGATTCAAGCTCAGTTGGGTCAAGCCCGAGATCACCTTCCTCGAAGCCTGGCTCTCACGCGGTGACCGGCGCACCGCTCAGGTCATTCATCGCGCCTGGCAACTCGGCGCCCGCTTTGACGCCTGGCAGGAGCACTATGACTACCAGCGCTGGCTGCAAGCCTTCGCCGATTGCGGCCTCGATCCCTTCTCCTACAGCCACCGCGCCCGCGACCTGGACGAAGTGCTGCCCTGGCAGCACATTAGCAGCGGTGTGCGCATCGATTACCTCAAGGAAGAATTCCGCCGCAGCCAATCGGGGGAGTTGCGCGAAGACTGCCGTGACGGCTGCTTTGCCTGCGGTATCCTGCCCAACTTTAACGACCTGCGCGCCGAGTTACCCATCGACGCCTGGAAATGCCCGCCGGTCAAACGCCGCCGCGCGCTCAAAGTGGAGGTTGCCTGATGGCCCCGCCTTCTCCCACCCTCACCCGCTACCGCGTGTCGTATACTCGCGGCCCTGAAATGCGCTACGTCAGCCTGCTGGACTTGCAACTGGTCTGGGAGCGCACCTTCCGCCGCTCCGGCCTGCCCGTGGCTTACAGCCAGGGCTTCAGCCCGCATCCCCGCTTCCACATGGCCTCACCGCTGCCCCTGGGTTTCACCTCGCGCTGCGAGCTGGCCGACATCTGGTTGAACGAACCCCTGCCCACCCCCAAAATCGGCTCCGATTTACAGGAAGCCGCCCCGCCCGGCCTGACCATCGACTGCGTAGAAGAGGTGCCCCTCTCTCTGCCCGCCTTGCAAACGCTGGTGCGCGTGGCCGAATATGAAGCCGTGTTCCCTTTCGGTGAACCGCTGGCCGGGCAAGAGCAGTTCGAAGCGCCCGTCGTCGTAACCGAATCCGATGTTTCCGAGTTTTTGAACGCCGAAAGTATCATTCGCGAGCGGCGCGGCAAGCAGTATGATCTGCGTGCCCTGGTGGAATCCATTGAGTTGTGTTCCGACGGCAGCCTGTACATGCGCATTTCCGCCCGCGAGGGCGCCACGGCCCGCCCCGAAGAAGTTCTTTCCGCCCTGGGCCTCGATCCATCTCAGGCGCGAGTTGAACGTACCCGTTTGATCCTGGCTGATTGACCCGGAGGAAACGTATGTCTGCCTCTTTCCAATGCCCCAAATGCGGAGCGCCCCTCGATGTGCCCGCCAACCCTGGCGCCACCATTCGCTGCCCCTACTGCTCCAACTCGGTCATCGTTCCCCGCGATCTGCGCGACGGCGACGAACCCGAATGGACAGAGCTCAACCTGGCTTCCCTCACCGGCGACCCGGATAAGATCCAGGCGATGCGCAATGCCATGCTGGAAGGCAACAAGATTGAGGCCATCAAAATCTTCCGCCAGCTCTACGATGTAGATCTCGCGCAAGCGAAAACCATGGTGGAAGATTTGATGGACGGCAAGATTGTCCGCTTGCAGCGCCCGGGAACAGCCTCTTTCAGCACATCCTCTGTCACCTTTGGAGAAACCTCCGGGGTGCAAGGCGCGCGCTTGCAAGAAGCTTTGCGGGCCGGCAACAAGATCGAAGCCATCAAAATCTACCGTGAAATGACCAACGTGGGTTTGAAAGAGGCCAAGGACGCCGTTGAGCTCATGCAAGCCACCCTGGGAACCCCTTCGAGGCCAACCCAACCTGCCATCCCCCCCAACCCCCAGTCCACCCGCCAGGTCAAACGCCTTGTGGGTTGTTTGTTGATCTTTCTGCTGATTACCACCTTGTTTACCATAGGAATTATCCTCTTCGCGGTCAACCAGGCCGGCAACGTAGCCAACAATGCCATTGTCGCCGTCAGCACCGAAGTCGCCCTCGCCACCCCGCTACCCACTCAGGACCCCAGCTTCGCCCCGCTGAGCTTGCGTATCGGCAAAGAAGGCGTGTGCGGTGGCTGCTTTGAGGACCTGCGCAGCGTGGCCCAGGCCCCCGATGGCACCATCTACGCCACCGATTACGAAGGTGGGCGCATTCAGGTGTTTGACGCGCAAGGCAACTTCATCACCCAATGGACCATGCAAACCGAAGGCTACACCACTGCCCTGGCAGTCGGTCAGGACGGCAGCCTGTTCATTGCCCAATCCAATCACTTGCTGCGCTACCAGCCCGATGGCACGTTCATCGAAGAGTGGCTGGCTGAAGGCGGCGACGGATTTGACGATGTCTGGCCGCTGGCCAACGGCGGCATGGCTGCCTTCCGTTACACGGTCAAAGGCGACGACCTGGCTGTATTCAATGCGCAGGGCAACCTGGATTTGTACATCCCTGAGGCCATCAGCGGTCAAACCGGCGACTCGGAACTGCGCGGGCGCATTGCCGCCGACGGCCTGGGCAACCTTTACACGCTGGGCACGTTCAATGACCTGGTCTTGATCTACGATGCCCAGGGCAACTACGTCAATCGCTTCGGCGGTGATGGTGACCAGCCCGGTCAGTTCCGCGCTCCCGAAGATGTCGCCATCGACCAGCAGGGTCGTATCTACGTCAGCGACATCAAGGGCATCCAGGTCTTCGACTCCACCGGGCGCTACCTGGGCTTGATCTCCGACCAGGGCAAAACTGTCTTCGGCCTCTACATCAACAACC
>CAZMMI010000158.1:0-9376 GCA_964567255.1 uncultured Anaerolinea sp. | reverse complement strand
CCATGTAGCCGAGCTTGGGGTTGCCGTCCATTTTGGCGCGGGCGCCCGCCAGCATACCGGCGAGGTACTTCATGGTTTCCATGCCACCGAACAGGTTGCCGAAGTTGGTACCGTTGGTTTTGATGCCACTGGTGTGGATATACATAGTATCGGGGAATTCAGCCGCCACGGTCTCCATGGGGTCCATGAAACCGTAGGAGGTGCCGAAGATCAGATCGAAGCCCTTGCGAGACAGAGCGCGGAAGACCTGTTCGGAGTCGGCGCCTTCAGGAACGTTCTCGATGTAGGCGATATGCACGTTTTCAATGTTCTGAGCGACGTATTCAAGGCCTTCGTAGTGAGCCTGCGACCAGCCGCCATCGTCATGTGGGCCAATCAAAACCATACCGATGTTGAACTTGCCTTTCTGGACGTCGGGAATTTGGAACGATCCGACCATTTCGGTTTTGGGGCCGCAGGCGCTCAAGACGAACGCCAAAAGCATTACAACGGCCAAAACACGCATTGCTGCTAACTTAGACATAATTCTCCTCCAATGTGCGAAAAAACGGAAAGTAAGGAACACTCAACCAGACAACAGGCTTGAAAAACTTACCTAGGACTCACCTCCTTATCAAGTTTCTCGTGAGCGAATTTCAGATTCTCAATCCATCATGAAACTGAAAATGCCGCCTTGACCGTGAAAAGGGGATCGTTTTTCACGAGGGCGACTGCCTGTGTGTATTGTACACCGAAAATTTTGGCATAGAACGGATTCGCCGGGTGACAAAAGTCATGATTTTTGAGGTGGTTGTCTAAACAAGAGTTGGGTGGTGAAAACACCAGGGGGCCAAAAACCCTAAGGGTCTTTAAGACCCTTAGGGTTTCGTGCGACTTCAGTCTATGGCACCACCCAGGTGCCCGTTTCGCCTTTCAGGGCGCGCCCAATGTTTTCGGGTGTGGTGATGAGGGCCTCTTTGCCACCGTTCTCCAGGTAACGTAAAATGGCCTGGATCTTGGGCAGCATGGAGCCTTTGGCAAAATGCCCTTCTTCAATATATTGTTTGGCCTCTGCCACGGTCATGCGGTCCAGGAGTTTTTCGTTGGGCTTGCCGAAATTCAAGGCCACTTTTTCCACGGCAGTGGAGATGATGAACAGGTCGGCGTTGATCGCCTGGGCCAGCAGGCTGGAGGCGAAATCTTTGTCGATGACCGCAGGGGCGCCGATGTAATTGCCATCGCCGGGGTCGATGACCGGAATGCCGCCGCCGCCCACCGTGATGACAATGATCCCGGTGGCGATGAGAGCCTTGACCGTATCGAGTTCGACAACTTCCTGGGGCAGGGGTGAGGCGACCACGCGGCGCCAGCCGCGCCCGGCGTCTTCCACCACCGACCAACCCAGCTCGCTCTTCTTGCGCAGCGCTTCTTCCTGGCCCATGAACCCGCCGATGGGTTTGGTGGGGTGTTGGAAGGCCGGGTCGTTGACATCGACCAGCACCTGGGTGATGATGGTGGCGACGTTTTGCTTGATGTTGCGTTGGAATAGTTCGTTTTGCAGGTTTTGTTGGAGGAGATAACCGATGAGGCCCTGACTTTCCGCCCCGCACACATCCAGGGGAGTCTCGGGAATGCCTTCGGCCTTGGCGGCGACTTCGGATTGACGCAAGATCAAGCCTACCTGTGGGCCATTACCGTGGCCAATAGCGACGTTCCAGCCGTTTTCAATCATATCGGCGATGTGGAAGGTGGTGTCTTTGGCCGCCTTGTACTGGTCCTCGATGGATTGATGGGCGTTATCTTTAATCAGCGAATTGCCCCCAATGGCAATGACTGCTGTCTTCTTTTGGGTCATGGTTTCTCCTACCAAATCAAAAGGTTTTTCGGTGTCGACCTGATCCGAACAGACTTTAGCCCATCGTCAAAGCCATGACGGCTTTTTGGGCATGCAAGCGGTTCTCAGCCTCGTCGTAAACCACCGAATGCGGCCCGTCGATGACCTCGTCGGTCACTTCCAGGTTGCGGTCGGCAGGCAGGCAGTGCATATAGATGGAATCATCCTTGGTGAGGTCCATGCGGCGCTGGTCGGTGATCCAACTGCGGTACTTCTCGATGAGGGCCTTGCCTTCTTCTTTTCCGGTGGTGGTGACCAGCGGCCCCCACGACTTGGGGTAAACCACGTCGGCGTCTTTGAAGGCTTCGTCCATGTTGTCGGTCACTTCAAAACCCACCTGGTATTTGCGGGCGTTCTCGCGGGCCTGATCCATGATCTCGGGCATCAGCTTGAACTCCGGTGGGTGGGCCAGAACAACATCGCAGCCGAAGCGAGTGAGCTGCAAGATGAGCGATTGGGGCACGGAGATGGGCTTACTGTACGAGGCGGCGTAAGCCCAGGAGACGACCACTTTGCGGCGGCGCAGGTCGCGGCCCTTCTTCTCGATGATGGTCATCAAATCGGCCAGGCACTGGAAGGGGTGGTAAACGTCGCATTGCATGTTGAGCACGGGCACGCGCGAGTGCTTGGCAACCTCGTTGATGTAGCTGTTGCCGAACTGCCAATCGCACTGGCGAATGGCGATGCCGTCAAAGTAGCGCCCGAAGATCTGGCCAATCTCTTTGGCGGTGTCGCCGTGGGAGATTTGGGTTGAATCAGAGTCGATGAAGGCAGCGTGACCACCCAGTTGGGCCATGCCGGCTTCAAAGGAGCCGCGGGTGCGGGTGCTGGTGAAGAAGAACAGCATCGCCAGAACCTTATCGCGCAGGTAGGGATGGGCTTCATTGAGGGCGCGTTTGCGCTTCAGATCGAAGGCCACATCCAAAACGGTTTCGACTTCCTCTTTGCTGAAATCGAGGTCTCCGATTAGATCACGACCGTGTAAGAATGTTTGCATAAGTTTGCCTCCAAAAAATTTAACTGTCGGGCCGGGTTGGCCTCGCAGAATTTGATTAAGCCAACAATGCGGGTAACACCGCGTAGAACTCGGTGGCCTTGACTACCTCGGCCAGGGGGATGCGCTCGTCGGTGGCGTGGGCAAAACGCTCATCGCCGGGGCCAAAGCCGATGCTGGGGATTCCGGCTTTCCCGGCCCAATAGATGCCGTTGGTGCTGAAATCCCATTTGCCGCTGGGCGTTTCTGGCAGACCGATCAACTTGCGAGCCTGCTGCCCGGCTTGCACCAGAGGATGCTCTTCTTCCAGCGCCCAGGCCGGGAAGTATTTGTCGACCGGGAAGACGAAGCCGGTGTAGGAAGGCTCGTCGTAAAACATCTCTTCGACGATGATGTCGTTGCGCAGCTCGGCAGGGATCAAACCGCGGATTTGCTCGACGGCGGAATCTTTGCTCTCGCCAAAGGTGAGGCGGCGGTCGATGAAGATGTAAGCTTCATCGGGTACGGCGTTGATGCTGGCGGTGCGCACGTGCATGTCGGAAACAGTGATCTTGCCGTGGCCCAGGAAGGGATGGTCGCCCAGTTTTGGCTCCAGGTCGCGGATAGCGCCGATGACGGGAATGAGTTTGTAGATGGCATTTTCGCCGAGGTGGTTGCTGGCGGCGTGCGCACTCTTGCCGTGGGCGGTGACCTTTAGCTCAATGCGCCCTTTGTGACCGCGGTACACGCGCATGGTGGTGGGCTCGCCAATGACGACAAAGTCGGGGCGCACGCCGGGGTCCACTTCTACGAAGGTGTTGGGGGCGATGCCGTCACACCATTCTTCCATGTTGCCGAAGTAGTATACGGTCCAGCCGTCCAGCAAGCCCAGGTCGCGGGCAATGGCCAGGCCGTAGATCATACCGGGGGTGCTGCCTTTTTCATCCACCGAGCCGCGCGCCCACAGCCAGCCATCTTCGACCTTACCCTGGAAGGGGTCGCAGGACCAATCGGCGGGGTCGCCGATGCCCACGGTATCGATGTGCGAGTCGTAGACCAGCACGCGCGGGCCGCTGCCGATGCGTCCGAAGACGTTGCCCATCTTGTCGAAGCGCATTTCTTCGTAGCCCAGGGCGCGCATTTCCAGCAGGATGCGCTCGCCCACGTCTTTGAGCTGCGAGTTCATGCTGGGCAGCGCGCAAATCTCGCGCATGAAGTGAATGATGGCCGGTTCGGCGTCGCGGACGCGACTTTGAACCTGTTCGAGGGATTTGGAATCAAGCATAGGATTTATCCTTGAATGTTATTGCCCAGTGGGCGAACTTCACCGACCCGGCGCACGATTTGGAAGCGGAAATAGCCGGGCAGGAAGAAACTGGAAGAGTAATCGACGACCCGATCGTCGATCGAGTAGAGGCGGGCGGAGAACATGAGCAGCACATCGCCGCGCTGGATTTCGAGCAGCCTGCCCACTTCGCCGGATGCGGAATAAGCGCGCACCTCGGCGACAGAACGGGCCAGGCGGGGCGAGCCGCGCATGAGGATCAGGTCGAGGACGGAGCCGGTGAAACCTTGTTCCAGGTCCTCGGGGGTGAGCACGTCTTCGGGGAGGATGTCCACCAGGTAGGCGACCGGGCGCCCGCGAGCCTGGATGACGCGCCCGATATGGATCAAGGGGGTGCCTTCGGGCAGGTTGAGCGCTTCGGCCTGTTCGGCATTGGCGTTGATCTCTTGAATGCGCAGATCGCCCATCGAGACCTCCAGCCCCATGCGGTGGGCGATGCTCTCGATGCTTTCCAGCACTTCCAGGCCGGTGTCCAGGACGGCGCTCTTGCCGACGACGAACGTGCCCACGCCCTGGCGGCGGCGAATCAGACCCTGGCCTTCAAACGAGCGCATGGCTTCGCGCAGCGTTGCGCGAGATACGCCCAATTGACGAGCCAACTCCGGCTCGGCAGGCAGCCGCCCCCCCGCCGGGGTGGATGCAATTAATTCCGCCAGCACGACTTGCAGGCGATGGTACGGCGCGATGGTGGCAGCAGTATTTGACAAAACGGCCTCCTTCCCTGAAAAGGGGCTTACTCCAAAACGTCAATGACCCGGAAGTGGTTTACGTCCACCAGACCCAGATCGGAAATGCGCAGCTCGGGGATGACCACTAACCCCAGCAGGCTCATTTGCATGTTCGGATTATTCAATTTGCAGCCGCAAGAGCGGAACCCTTCCAGGACCGTATCGGCCTGGGCCGCAACCTCGACGGCGGGGCGATTGGAGATGAGCCCGGCGATGGGCAGTTCCACCTCGCCAACGATTTTCCCGCGGCGCACAACCACTTGCCCGCCGCCAGTTTTGGCCAGCCGGTTGGCAGCCAGAGCCATGTCGCCATCATCGGTGCCGATGACGATCATTTGGTGGCTGTCGTGGGCGATGGTGGTAGCCAGGCCGCACGGTTCGGTGAGCCCGAAGCCCTGAACCAACCCAACCTGTACACGCCCGCTGTTGCCGTGACGCTCCACCATCGCCACCTTTGCCAGGTCATTTTGCATATCGGCGTGAACTTCGCCTTTGCGGGCAGTGACGGGCAGGAGGAGATGGCGGGTGGGGGCCTGGTTTTCGATGACGCCGATGACGTGAGCATGGATGCGGCCCTCGTGAGCGGGCGCAACCAGTTTGAAATCGGCGGCATTGAGCGCGCGGGGTAGATGCACCGACTTGACTGCCCAATCGGGGTAGGGGATGCCGGGTGTTTCAGCCAGCATCTGCCCGTCTTGAGCCACCACCTTTCCGCGGGCAATGACCGTTTGGGGGGTGAAAGAAGGCAGGTCGGGCACGATGAGCAGGTCGGCGTAGCGCCCCGGGGCAATCTGGCCAATTTCACGGCCCAGGCCAAAGTGTTCGGCAGTGTTGATGGTGGCCATTTGTAGGGCGGTCATGGGGGGCAGGCCTTGAGCAATGGCGTGGCGCACCACGCGGTCCATGTGCCCATCGTTAATCAGGGTGGCCGAATGGGAATCATCGGTGCACAGCAGGAAGTTGCGCGGGTCGAGGCGCAGTTCGGTGATGGCGCGCACCTGCTCGGCCACATCATGCCAGGCTGAGCCAAAGCGCAGCATGGCCTTCATGCCCTGGCGGACGCGGGCAACGGCATCTTCGACGCGCGTGCCTTCGTGGTCGTCCATGGCCCCGCCGGCCACATAGCCGTGAAAGTCCAGGCCCAACTCGGCCACGGGATAATGCCCGCCAATGACGCGGTTGACCTTGCGAGTGGCTTCCAGCTTGGCGTGGACGCCCGAATCGCAGTAGGACACGCCGGGATAATTCATCATTTCACCCAGGCCAATGATGCCGGGCCATTCGAGGGCTTCGGCGATTTCCTGGGGGCCCAGCTCGGCGCCGGAAGATTCGAGGCCGGGGGCGGAAGGGACGCAGGAGGGCACCTGCACGAAGATGTGCACCGGTTGGAGGGCGGCTTCGTGAACCATGAGGCGTACACCGCGCAGCCCGAGAACGTTGGCAATTTCATGCGGATCGACGAACATGCCGGTGGTGCCGTGGGGAACCACTGCGCGGGTAAATTGAGACACTGTGAGCATGCCCGACTCGACGTGCATGTGCGCATCCAGCAATCCGGGAGTCACATAGCGCCCGGCGGCATCGATGACCACGGTGTCGGAGCCAATGGTGTGGGTGGCTTTGGGGCCGACAAAAGCGATGCGCTCGCCGAGAACGGCAATGTCGGTGTTGGGAACGATTTCGCCGGATTGGACGCACACCCAGCGGGCGTTACGAATGACCAGATCGGCGGGAACGCGCCCCATGGCGCAATCAACCAGCGGGCGGGAGTCGGTCAGGCGGAAAGAGTCCATGTGTTTTGTTTCAGCCATTCAAGATGCGTTGTGCAGAACGATTGTGTCGCTCCACCAGGTTGGGAATATCCAGGAGAGCGTGGTGGCTGTTTTCCACCACCACCTGCCCGTGGACGATGTTCCAGTCGACGTTTTGAGGGGCGCAGAAAACCAGGGCCGCCAGCGGGTCGTGTAAGGCCCCGGCGTAGGCGAGCTTGTCGAGGCGCACGGCAGCCAGGTCGGCGCATTTGCCTACCTCCAGCGAGCCGATGTCGCTGCGTCCCAGCACCGCTGCGCCGCCCAGGGTAGCCAGTTCGAGGGCTTCGCGGGCGGTCATCAGCTTGCGGGCGGGGTCGTTGGACAGGGAGAAGCCGGTGATGCCTTCTTTGAGGCGCGAGAGCAGCAGGGCCTGGCGCGCTTCGGCCAGCATGTGCGAGCCGTCATTGCTGGCTGAGCCGTCTACGCCCAGACCCACGTTGACGCCTGCCGAGCGGAGTTCCTTGATCGGGGCGATGCCGGAAGCCAGGCGCATATTCGAGGAGGGGCAGTGAGCCACGCCGCAGCGGTGGCGGGCATATACCTGAATCTCCTCGGCATTGACATACACCGAGTGGGCAAACCACACATCTCCGCCAACCCAATCGACTGATTGCATGTACCCAACCGGGCGGTAGCCGAACTTTTGCAGGCAGAAGGCTTCTTCGTCTTCGGTTTCGGCCAGATGGGTGTGCAGGTGCACACCGTAATGGCGGGCCATTTTGGCCGATTCGCGCATCAGGTCGCCGGTTACCGAGAAGGGAGAGCAGGGGGCCAGCACAATCTGGCAGAAGGAGCCGGGGCGGGGGTCGTGGTAGGTTTCGATGAGGCGCTGCGAATCGGCCAGGATGTGCGCTTCACTGTCCACGACGCTGTCGGGGGGCAGGCCGCCCTGACTTTCGCCGAGGCTCATCGAGCCGCGAGAGGCGTGCAGGCGCAGGCCGGTCTGGCGGGCAGCTTCGATCTCATCGTCCAGGCGCGAGCCGTTGGGGAACAGGTAGAGGTGGTCGGAGGCGGTGGTGCAGCCGGAAAGGGCCAGTTCGGCCAGGGCCACCTGAGTGGAGACGAAGATATCTTCGGGCCTCATACGCGCCCAAATGGGGTACAGGGTGGTCAACCAGTTGAACAGGTTGGCATCCTGGGCAGCCGGCACGGCGCGGGTGAGGGTCTGGTAGAAGTGGTGATGGGTGTTGATCAGGCCTGGAAATACAACACACCCACTGAGGTCAATCACACGATCCGCAGTGGGTGGTAGTGTTTCGGTGGGCCCGACTTGTTCGATCAAGCCATCTCGGGCAAACAGGCCTCCCTGGGGAATCTCACGACGATGGGCGTCCATCGTCACCAGGAGATGTGCATTTTTTATGAGAAGGGTCGCCATTCCTGACTCCACAAAGTGTATTTTCGCAGAGCGAAGGGATCCCTTTCAGTGTACCGAGAAACTCCTAAAAAGTCAATTGTCAGACAACTATCAATTCGTCGAAGAGCGATGGGTTACCCAGCCTCAGTACAAAAAAATCCCTTCGGGACTGGATTGCGCCAGATCGAAGGGATTCATTGACCAAAATGGAGCAGTTGTTCCCGCGAAACGTATTTACTCACTCTGGTTGAGGGAAGGGGAGCTTTCTTACCACTGTGTGAGTAGTTACCGCGAAACAGTTGTCTTATCCTGCCATGCGCGCAGCGCGCAAGGTGTTCTTGAGAAGCATGGCAATGGTCATGGGGCCCACTCCGCCAGGGACGGGGGTGAGATAGCCGGCTACCTCTTTGACTTCGTCGAAGGCCACGTCGCCGACCAGGCGATAGCCGCGGGGCTTGCTGGCATCTTCCACGCGGTTGATGCCCACGTCGATGACCACCGCGCCGGGGCGGACCCAGTCGCCGCGCACCATTTCGGCGCGGCCCACCGCCGCCACCAGCACATCCGCCGAGCGGCACACCTCCTTGAGGTTCTTGGTGCGCGAGTGGCAGATGGTGACGGTGGCGTTGGCGCGCACCAGCAGCAGGGCCACGGGCATGCCCACAATGTTGGAGCGGCCCAGCACCACCGCGTTGACGCCGTTCAGGTTGGGCAGGGCGCTTTCAATGAATAACATGCAGCCTGCGGGGGTGCAGGGGATGAAGAGCGGGTCGCGGCCCTTTTGCGCCAGGCGGCCAATGTTCACCGGGTGAATTCCATCCACATCTTTTTCAATGCTCACCGCACTGAGAATGCGTTCTTCATCGAAGCCGGAAGGCAGGGGCAACTGGACGAGAATGCCGTTGACGGTGGGGTCAGCGTTGAGCTTGCGCACCAGTTCTTCCACCTCACTCTGAGAAGTGGAAGCGGGCAGCTCGTAACCATAGGATTGGATGCCAACTTGCTGGCAGGCCTTGTGCTTGGATTTCACGTAAGCGTGCGAAGCGGGGTCGTCTCCTACCAGGACAGTGGCCAGGCCGGGGGCAGGCTTGCCTTCCGCCACGCGCTCGGCGACTTCTTTGGCTACTTCGGCGCGCGTCTGTTCAGCCAATTCGGTACCATTCAAGAGATGAGCTGTCATAGGGAGGTCCTTTCGTTACAAGGGAGATACAACCTTATTATAAGGCAAGAGCATCCGCTTTGTGGGTGATGAACCGGCTTGTGCAGAATTGCCGGGGAGAAATCTTTGC
>CAZMMI010000157.1:4173-9386 GCA_964567255.1 uncultured Anaerolinea sp. | reverse complement strand
GCGGCGGTTTCACGGGCCAGTTCGCGCGGCGCCTTGCGCCCCATGCCTAACCAGACCACCCCTTCTTGCGCCTGGGGCAGCAGCAGTCGTTTGCCCTCAAAGTTCTCTAGCCACGCGCGGATGCCCTCCGGCGGGTTGAGCGCCGCGCCGCCGGGCAGCACCGCTGCGCGGATATCCTCGGTTGAGACGCCATTCTCCAGCGCCTCGCCTAGCAGGTGGAAGCGCAGCGGCAAGCGCGGCGTGTGGCGCTGCACAGCCTGGGTCAGTTCGTGGGTGAATTCGCCTTCTTCTTCCACAAACACCAGGGTGGCGAAGGTCGCGTGTTGCTCGCCCAGTGCCTCCTGGGCAATACGCCCGTCCTGGCGCAGGCAGTTCAGGTGATACACCAGAAAGACAGCGATCACCCCCAGCATGGTCAGGTGGTTGGCTGCCACCCAATCCAGGTCGGCAACAGGCGAGCCGAGCAGGTGTGAGAACAGGTTGAAGAGCAGGCTGCCTGCCACGCCCATACCGCCCACCACCAGCAAAAAGATCGTCAGGTATAGATAGGTGCGGCGGATGACCGAGCGGCGCGCGCGGTCGCCGTTCTCGCCGCGAGAAGCGGATTCCCGCTGCAGCGACGGCCAAACCTTCCACCACAGCGGCAGCCCCACCGCCAAAGCTGCCAGCCCGCGCGTCAATTGATGGGTGCCGGTTGACTCGGCAAACAGGCTTTCAACAATGAATGTAGTGATGGCCATTAGCGCGGTGAAGGTGACCACCAGGCCCAACGCCGAAAGGATAGAGTGATATAGGCGGCGCACAGCCTGACGCCTGGGCTCGTCGGGCATGGCTTCCATTTCGCTTTCCAGGATGCGCCCATGATAGGCCCACAGCACGCCCAAAGGCACGGCTGCCGAAAGCGCCCCGCCGCTTTGCTCCAAGAAACCGATCCAGGTCTGCGGGCTGCCGAAAAGCCAGGCCAAAATTGTGGCGAGAACATTGCCAGCGGAGGTCAGCAACCCCACGACGCCTGCCAGGCTCACCAGGTAAAGTACCACCAACCGCAGCAGTGAGGTTCGCTCGGCTTCTTCCGTCAGGCAGGCCTGCGCTTGCAGCCAGGAACTCAACCACACAACCAGTCCGACCAACAGCAGCGACAGGCTGTTCGCAAGCATTCTGCCTGTCGCGCCAATGTGTGGCAGCGACCACAGCAGTTGTGAGATCAATCCCTGCACCCCGCCGACGGTCATCACCAGCCCCGTCAACACCCACAAATAGCGGTACAGGCGACGGGTTTCGGGCAGGAACACCTTCGCGGCAGGGGTGGCCCAATCGGCCTGGCGCACACGGCGAATATACAGGAAGGCGGTCAATGTAATGACCAGCGCGACCAGGTTATCGGTGTTGGATTGGGTTGCCGCAAAAATCGCCCCTCCGGGGGGCAGGCCCATCGCAGCGGTGATCCAGCGGTTGAGCAAAGCCAGCGAACTGAACACCACCGGCACCAGGAATGCAAATTGAGCCCCGTAGATGAACACCGCCCGGATGCGGCTGGTATGCTCTTCTTCATCCTGCCGGGCGTCTCGTTGGGCGGTGAGCCAGTGCAGCAGGAAGACGGGCAGCCCAACCAACACCAGGGCCAGGCCGATTGCCAGTGAATCGGCGGCGCTGCCGGTGATTCCAGCTTCCAGAATGGTGCGCAGCAGGTTGACTGCTCCCCACACCAGGGCCTCCAACCCGATCAAGGCCAGGGCATAAAAGTAAAGTCGGCGAATGGTACGCATGGCGGATCAGGGTTTTTCGATGTAAGACCAGTCGTAACTCCAGAAGGGGTAGGGCATTTCAACGATCTTCCATGCCCCTCCTTCCTGCCGCAAGCGGGCCAGAGAAACCTCGCGGTTGGGGGTGCTGAACGGTCCGCTGGCGCCGCGGATCAAGGTTAGCGACACCGTCGCCTCCCTGGCCTGGCTGTCCACCTCCGCCAGATCCAGCACTGTTCCACTCACTTCCTGATTTTGGTAATCAACGAAGGGGCGGCGAAATTCAGCGAGAGAGGGCTTGTTTTCTAAATCTGCCAGGTAACCATAGGCACGCTCATAATCCTGCTTTTGCAGCGCCAGGATATAGTTTCGCGCCACGCCGGCGGGGTCGGTTTCGGGGCCGTAGGTTTGCGCCTCGCGCCTCAAGAAGAACAGCCCAACCGCTGCGATCACCAGAACGGCAATCCCGATCAGGATACCGGTAAGAAAGCGGTCTTCCTTCATATATGTCTCCTACCCAAAGGTTCGCCCGGCCGAAGTGAAATGACCAGAATGGGCCCCAGCACCGGCAGGACAAGAGCGATTAGCCCCCATACGAGGTAGGCCGGCCAGATCATCCGGCGGCGGCCCAGGTACAAGAATGCCATAAACGCTAGGATGATGACAACCACCAGCAGCATTCCGCGGATTATGTCGGCAGCGCCCATGCCCGGTGTACCTCCTGTATCTACTCACCCATGCTGGTGAAGTTCCTGCTCTTGAGGTGTATCGTAGGGGTTATTCATGAATTGCCCCTACGATACACCTCAAAATTGGCTTCTTGCCATTGGTGTGAGTAGTACTTGCCTCCCAATAGAACTTTCTTTCGATGTTTTGATTTTAAGGTGTTTTACCATGAAATGCAAGCTATTTGAAAAACCGGCGCGGGCCAGATATGGGGCAATGACCCTTGGGCCGGCATGTCGCTGTGGCTATTTCGGAAACCTGCCCTTGTCACAGTGGTATAATCTTCTTCACGGTGAGGAAAATGAAAGCCAAAATATCTCTTTTGACAATCGCATTGATCCTGTTGAGCGGGCTGGCGCTGCTGGCTGCCCCCGTTCGGGCAGGCAGCCCTCAACCCCAGGTAGTCTATGCTACACCCACGGCAATGGCAGATGGGCGCATCTTCTACCGGGTGCAGGAGAACGAGACCTGCCTGCGCATCGAACTGCTCACAGGCGTGAAGGTTGCGGATATCATCCGCCTCAACAACCTGGACCAAAACTGCACCATCAACCCCGGTACAGACTTGTTGATTGGCATTGTCACCCCCGAGCCTACAGCCACCATCAACCCCGATGTGACCCCAACCCCGCTTCTGCCAACCCCCACCGCCACCAAGGGCACGGGGGAGTTGTGCGTCGTGCTGTTTGCCGATATCAACGGCAACGCCATGCGCGACGAGACCGAGCCGACTATCCTGGGTGGCGCGGTGAGCGTGACGGGCAACGGTTTTGTTTTTTCTAACACCGGCTTGACCGTGACCGGTTTTGACGCGGACGGCAACGATAATCTGCTCTGTTTTGCCGACATGCCCGAGGGCGATTACACCATCAGCCTGGCAGTGCCAGATGGGTATAACCCTACCACCTCCACCACCTACCCCTTCAAGTTGATCGCGGGGAACCGCTCCATCGTGGATTTCGGCGCGCAGGCCAGCGCCATCGCGCCACCTCCCGAAAACGGCGGGGGCGAGGAGGGCGGACGCTCGCCAATTCTGGCCATCCTGGGCGGGATTTTGATCCTGGGCGGGATCGGCCTGGCGGTGTATATCCGCTTGCTGAGGCAGTAGGAATTTCAATAAACCCTAAGGGTCTTCTTAGACCCTTAGGGTTTTAATTTAGCACCTCTTTATAGGAAAACATCATGGGCCGATTCAAAGCACATTACGGCCTCGGCACGCTGGTCAACCATGTGGCCGAGGGAGATGATCCACACGGCGCTTCGGTTGCGCCGATCTACCAGACCTCCACCTTTTCCTTCCCCGATGCCGCCACAGGCGCGGCGATTTTTAAGGGCGAGCAAGAAGGCTACATTTACACCCGTTTTAATAATCCCAACATGGAACAGGTGGTCGCAAAGCTGGCGGTTTTGGAAGGGTTGGATTTGTTGCGAGCCCACCCTGAGCGGCCAATCGAGGATGTGGTTGGCGGGCGGCTGTTTTCCTCAGGCATGGCTGCTGCCACCGGCGCCATCCTGGCGCGGGTGCAGGGCGGGCAGACCGTGGTGGCCCAGCGTTCCCTATACAGCGCCACGTTTAATTTTCTCAACGAAATCGCTCCTCGCTACGGAATTCAAACGGTTTGGGTCGACGACCCGCAGCCCGCAGCCTGGGAGGCAGCCTTTGCCCAGGCGCCCGAAGCCGTGTTGGCCTTTGCCGAGACCCCGGCCAACCCGGTTCTGACTCTGGTGGATCTGGAAGCGGTAGCCGAGATTGCTCATGCGCACGGAGCCTGGCTGATGGTGGACAACACCTTTGCCACCCCCTTCTGCCAGCGACCGCTCAGCCTGGGCGCCGATGTAATCATCCATTCGACCACCAAGTACCTTAACGGTCACGGCACGGTCATCGGCGGGGCGGTCGTCAGCCCGCATCTGGATTACGTCAACACCAGCCTTTTCTCTATGCTCAAAATCCTGGGTGGTTCGCCCAGCCCCTTTGACGCCTGGTTGACCAACACCGGTTTGAAAACCTTTGAGGTGCGCATGGAGCGTCACTGCGAGAACGCCATGCACATTGCCCGCTACCTGGAAGCCCATTCCAAGGTCTCGCGCGTGTATTATCCCGGCCTGGAAAGCCACCCCGCCCATGCCCTGGCCCTGCGCCAGATGTTGGCGTTTGGCGGCATGCTGGCTTTCGAGCTGGAAGGCGGAATGGAAGCCGGGATTAAGTTAATGAACAGCCTGCAAATCGGCACGCTGGTGCCCTCGTTGGGCAACACCGACTCGATCTTCCAGCACCCGGCCTCCATGAGCCACTCGACGGTTTCGCCCGAGGTGCGCCGCCGCATGGGCATTTCCGACGGCCTGGTGCGCTATTCGGTGGGTATCGAAAACGTTGAGGATTTGATCGAAGATTTAGGGCAGGCGTTGGCCGGAGTGTAACCCAATGAGCGAGCAGCATTCCGACAAGGCCGCGCTGCGCGGCGAGCCCTCTTACGTCTGGCGAGCCGGGCAGGAACGCCGCCTGGGCATGATTCGCCGGGCTGCCGCGGGGCGGGATTCGGGGCGCGTGCTGGAAGACGGCTGCGGCGTGGGCATGTACCTCAGCCGCCTGACCCAAACAGCCCAACTGGCGGTGGGATTGGATATCGAGCATCCCCGTTTGCTGGAGGCGCGCCAGCAGGACGCCAGGGTGGTGTGCGGGGTGGGCGAGGCGCTGCCCTTCCCCAGCGATTGGTTCGACCTGATTCTCAGCCACGAGGTGCT
>CAZMMI010000157.1:0-4073 GCA_964567255.1 uncultured Anaerolinea sp. | reverse complement strand
GGGCTGGGCCGCGCGCTGCGCGCTGTGCTACAGTTTCTTGAACGCACCCCCCTGAAAATATTCGGTCTATCCCATTTTTGGGTGGTCGAAAAAACGGTGTAATTTTTCGAAAAACGACAGAACAAAAAAAGCCTGCGGGTGCTTTGCACTCCCAGGCTTTTATATTTTGGTTTTTACTGCACCCGCAGATCGTAAATATCGTTCTCGACCGGGTAGGTCTTGCCGCAGGCCGGGCAGGTGAGCAGGGGGGGCGTGTCGGGCAGGGGCGATTCTCCGCAGGCCGGGCAGCGCAGGATGAGTTCTGGGGTGATCTCTTGCGCGGGGCCGGCAGCGCGGCTGCGCGTGAAGACGCTGGGGCTCAGTTGCCACATATCACCGGTCAATTGGGCCAGTGAGTCCATCCATACCAACATGCGCAGGGGGATGATGCGCTTGAACAGGCCCATGCGATAATGCGAGACGGTCAACTGGCGTTCGAGCAAGAATTGGTTGACCTGCAGCCAGGCGCGCACCGTGGCGGGGTGAAAATCAAAGTTCAGCGGGGCAAATTCCACCGGCTCGGGCGAAAAAGGATTCCAACTCTGGCGGCGCAACGCGTAGCGCAGGACAGCTTTCAAGTTTTGCTTGTTGGCATATTCGAGAATGAAGGTCGCGCCACCGGCCAGGGCTGCCCGCACCTGGGCCAGGGCCAGGCGCGGCTCCACCATGTGGTGCAGAACACGGATCAAGGTGGCAGCGTCGAAGCTGGCTGGGCCAAACGGCAGCTTGTAAATATCCGCCGCCACGAAGCGAAAGCGCTGGCTCTCGCCCAGGCGCTGGCGGGCCTGAGCCAACTGGGTGGTTGAATAATCGACCAGGACAATTTGCTCAAAACCCTGGTAGCGGGGCGTGTTTCTGCCCGCGCCCGCGCCCAACTCCAACATGCGCTTGCCCTCTTTAGGCAGCAGGCGGCGTAAAGCTACCGCTTCAGCGCCATCTTCATAGGCGCGGTCGCTCTGATCCCAGAACGAGGTCTGGTAGTCGGAGCCTTCGTAATTACAAACGGGGATTTGATCCACTCAATGCGTCCATCGGCTTAAAAAGTACGCCGGGCAGGTTTGCCGGCGGCGCCCAGAATGGCCTCCTTACCGCTGCTTCCTCTCGGACCTGACGGGGTTCGGTGGTTTCTGCCGCGCCGGTCCCGCCCGGACGCCCCCCAAGGATACCGCAGGACGGGGGGGCTGTCAAGCGAGGTTTTGGAGGGCGAAAAGATGGAGGTGAAGCGAATTACCGAGGTTGAGTAAAGTTATCGACTCAAATACGGATCTTTTTCATCTTTGCGCGAGAAGTTCCCGCGGGTTAGCGCATCTCGAGGGTCAGATTGAGGCGTTTGGCGGTAGCCTTGATGGTTTGCGTGACCATCGCGTCCGCGTTGCCGTCCGGAGAGTCCAGAACTGTGGCGCCGATGGTGGTCAACGCGTCGCATAGGCGGTCTTCGATTAGCCCCCACATAGACACCGGCAAATGCCCGCGCCCGGTGCGCGCCGATTCGCCGACCACACGCAAAATGGGGTCGCTCTGGTACTCATCACTGGACAGGGCATCCAGCCGTGCGGGGGATGTGAGCATGGCTTTTGCGCATTCGAGAACCACTTCCGGCCTGTTGAGATAGCGAATGAGTTCCTGGGCGGCTTGCTCGCGGCGGCAGTATTTCCATACCACCAGGTTCACCCCGCCGACGAAATGCGGTCCAGGGAAGGGCGCAGCGGCCCAGTTCTCCAGGACAGCCGCAGGGATGGTTTCGCGGTCGCGTGTGAGGGTCAGGACCGCAAAGGCAAGTGCAGCCTGCCCCTGGCGAAAGAGGTTATAGCTGTCCGGTCTCATGAGTTGCTGGCGAGCATCTGCCTTGATGTGGCTGGCGAGGTGGAAATACTCCAGGATGCCTTGCAGCGCTTCGGGTTGGTCGTACAGCACGCGTTTGCCATCCGGCGTGCAGAAGTCCCCGCCTTTTGACCAGATCCAGGCAGCCAGCGTGTGCAGGGTGCAAAAGCGGTCATAGGTATAAGGAAGCTGGACGGGGAAGGGCGTGCCCGCCTCATTCAGGCGGCGAACCGTGTCGTCCAATTGGGCCAGGCTGGAAAAAGCCGTCTGCGGATCGACCCCGGCCTTCTCCAGCAGGTCGCGGCGGTAGTGGATGACATAGGTGTCTACCAGCCAGGGTACAGAGAAGGGAGTATCCTCTACATCGCCGTGCGTGGTTTCCCAGGTGGCGGCGATGAAGTCTTCCGGCTTTCCAACCAGCAGCCCCGTCGAGCGGTTCTTGAGCGGCAGAAGGGCGTTCATCGAGATCAAGTCCCTCACCCATGTTGTCGCCATCACCGAAACATCCGGCCCGCGCTGCTGGAGCGCATACCCCTTAATCTCCTGGCGGGCAGTTTCCCAGGTTAGCACTTTCAAGTTCACGCGGATGTTGTGCCGGCGTTCAAATTCATCCAACACCCGGCGCAAGGCAGGCCCAGTCTGTTCCGTGTTTTGCATCAAGGAGAAGGTGATCTCTTCCATAAAAATATTATACAGCAATTTTTGGAGAACCGTTATCGTGGCTCTTTGGGAGTTGCTGTGGTAAGTGCTGCATTTTTTGGGTGTGAAAACGGCTTCGCCCCTCTCACCCCCAAAAGGCGGATTTCACCACACTGATTCCCAATGAACCGTAATCGTTGAGCTTTGATCATGGTAAAATTCAGATCGTTCGACACAATATAAGGAAGATCCCCCCATGACCAATCCGACTAACAAAAAGTTATCCAGGCGTGATGCAATGAAAATCCTGGCCGCTGCCGCAGGTGCAACCGTCCTGGCGAATCTCCCCAGCCAGTGGTCAAAACCCGGGTTGGAAGCCGGCGTGCTGCCTGTCCATGCCCAAACTTCAATGACTCCAGAGCCCACAAGGCCCCTAGAGCCCCATACCCTTCCGGCTGATGGGAGTCAGACCGCTAGTTTTTGCCAATCTACCGATCTAATAAGTTCCGTTGCTATTTCTCCCGCCGATGCTGGGATAGCGCTAAATTATTCCATCAGTACAACCGGTGGGGGCGTAACCATTACAGCGCCCGCTGCGTTGACTGGAACGATAATCACAGATTCGAGCGGGACAGCCAGCCTGACGATTACTGCGGTTGATGGTGTGGGTGATGGGGTGATTATTGTGGTGTGGAGCTTCGCGAGTTCAAGCGATGGAACCGGCACCAGTAGCCAGAGGATCGAATCCGGGGGTTGCTAAACTGTTGTTCCGGTTTCTTTATGCCAAATACCAAAATGACGAACTGGCGCATACAAGTGTATGCGCCAGTTCGTTTACCAGTAAAGCTCGAATTTCTACCGTCTCAATAAGGGCAAGTACACCTGGAAGGCTTTGACTGTGATGTTGACCTTAATAGCCTCCGTGTAATCCGTGCCATCAAAACAGCGATAGGTGAAGCTGTCGGGGCCGACATACCTGGAGGCCGGGGTGTAGGTGAAGGAGCCGTCCGGGTTGAGGACCAGCGTGCCGTGCGAGGTGCTGCTGACTAGTTCCACACTGAGAGAGTCGTTTTCGATGTCGCTGTCGTTCGCCAGGAGACCCTCGGCGGCGTTCACCGTCAAAACGGACTGGAATACCGCATCATAGCTATCTTCTTCACCTACCGGCGGGTCGTTGACCGGGTGGACGGTAACCTCTACGGTGGCGGGTTGGCTGTTCTCGACGCCGTCATTGGCAAGATAAGTGAAACTGTCAGCGCCGAAGTAATTGGGGTTTGGCTCGTAAAATAACTCATTGTCCACGATCAAAGCGGTTCCGTTGCCTGGTTCGTGGACAATGTGATAAGTCAGTTCGTCATCTTCATTGTCCTCGCAGAAAGGAGGCTGTGTGGCATCGGTATCTTCGACCATTTCAAACTCATCAAAATAGCATTGCGGAGCGGTATTGTCTGCGTTCAGCGCCCCGTCGATCGAGCGAGTCGATGCGGCATACACCGGCGTTGGCATGGTAATCTGAACGATTAGTACGACCACAAGAAAGAAAATGGCGGGGGAATAAAAACGCATTCTCACAA
>CAZMMI010000156.1:0-9452 GCA_964567255.1 uncultured Anaerolinea sp. | reverse complement strand
GACCCAACGGGTTACACAGAATGGGGTTAGGTTCACCCCCACGCGTGTGGGGAAGACGTGTGGCGGCCTGAATTGGGCGTCAAGATGATCGGTTCACCCCCACGCGTGTGGGGAAGACTCTTCGTTAACAAAAAAATTAACTTTCACTTTTCATCCTACGCTTTTGCGGCAAACTCAATTCTTCCTTTCTTTCCTGGATCAATTGAAGCCCCTCCCAATCAATAATTGCCCGGTCGGTTTGCCCATGCATGCGCATTTTGAAGTGCTGTTCCGTATTGGTAGACCAGGCCTGAAACACTGCGCCGCTTCCGCGCGCATCCAGGCACATTTCCCATAATCTTTCGCGCACCATACCATTGACATGTCCAATGTAGACGCCTGTTTTCGCTTCGATCAACCAACGCGTCAATTCACCTCGAAGCGATTGAGGAACTTTCTCCAAGAGCATCACGATCATGGCCTATTCCTCCTCCGCATCCTCAGGATTATCTTGAGGATCCCACCACGGTTCCGGTCGCCCTAAATCTTCATCCGCCGGAAAATTCTCCTCCACTTGTACACCTAATAGATCATCGATGTCAGGCAAGATTTTGCCCAACAACTTTATCTCCTTGAATCGCTCTCGGCATAGTTCCCGAACGCGCTTTTCGACATCCTTTTCTCCACCGTCAGCAATGGTTTGAAATGCGAGCGGAATGGTGCAGCGCGTCTTGTACAAATCGGCAACATCGTATACAAAGGATAGTTGCAATCCGGTATGGATGAATCCCAAACCGGGCGAATAGCCACCGGAAACAATTGCCGCATGGCACAAGCCATTGAGCAGAGCATTCGCCGCCGAAAGGGCGCGGTTTATTGGGTCGCTATTGTTCCAATTCGACCGGTCGTAGTTGCGACCTTGCCATTGAACGCCGTACATTTTCGAAGCGTCCGCATAGGCGGTGCGCATGCGCACACCTTCCATGCCGCGAACCTGCTCGATGGTCAGATTGGGTTCCAGAACGCGTCCAAAACGCTTCTCATACATTTTGAGTACTACATTCAAGCGTTTTTGTGGATCAGTGGATAGTTCCGCCTGGCGAAGGAGGTGGTATCCACGCCGCGTTTCACCCATGCCATGGGCGTAGAAATGCTCGGCATCCTGTCCAACCCACACCACGCTGCAGCCGTTATCGGCTGCCAAGCGCATGGCGGCGTGAGTCATCGAGGTACCCGGCCCGAGCAGAAGCAAACAAAGATTGGCTGCCGGGACGGCTGTTTTCCCTGTTTGCTGTAATACCAGGAGCGCTCCATCCCGCCGTTCGATAACGGCGTGTTCAACATATACGTATGACAGGCTGTCGCGCAGCTTGGGGAGGATGTGTAAATCTTGCATATTTCCCTCGTATGATCATATTCGGTTATTAAGGTTCCGAGGCGTCCGGGAAAGTGCTGCGCAGTCACCTTTCCGGGCTATCGGATGAATGGTTCAGGCACGGGCTAAAGATAGCAGCCCACAGCCGAAACCCTTAGCCGGACCGATGCCAGCTTGCAAAGCATCGCGAAACGAACTGGGGTCAATCACTCGTAGCTCACCATCAAATTGAACGGTGTAAACGGTCAATTCATGAGGCTTATCCTCGTGATACAAGCGCCCTTTTTGGGCATCTCCGGCGGTTACCCGCGCGGATAGCAACTTCGCTCCTGCACTTTCCAACTTTCGGCTTAGCCAGGAGAGTTGTTCCTCTTCATGAAACAGGCCCACCCGCTGCCCGTTTCTTTTCCCCTCGCGGCCCTTCTTTACCGTCGGGTTAGCCCTTAATCGAAAACGAAGACTCTGCCCGGGTTGAAATTGGGGATCAAAGGGTTTTACGGCTGGATTCTGCACACCAAAGTCGTCCCACTCGCAAACTGGCAAGAGATAATTCTTATCGGGTGAGCTAAGAAAATCCCAGGACGGTTGCATAGGCGATTGCACCAGCAGCAGCGGAACGCCGGCGCGGGGGTGAAGATCCAGGCGAAACAGCACTCGCTCGGCGCCCTCCATCTTTTCAGGGAATGCCCGCATCACCGTCCGATGAAGTTCATAGAAGTTGGCTATTTCGGCGCGTACCTGACGAGAACGCGAGTCCAGAATAAGCTGAGATAGATACATCACGACGCCTCCACTCTTTGTACCGGTGCGGGAATAAAATCTACCTTCAAGCGACGTTGTGTAAAGCGCCGCGAGGAAAAAGATATCGGCTGGTCCGCGCGCACAACTGTACCCGATTGATCCTCCAGAATTACCCGCATTGGATGACCGTCTGAGTTGCCGCCCAAGATGGGATATGCCCTGAGGGCGTCTATTAAACTGGTGTCTTCTTGCAGCCCATTTTCCAGCCAAACTGGTGAACCGGGCACAAACGATTTTCGACCCAGGAACAGCGGCCATACCGGAGCGCGAAGCGCAGTATTCATACGATCTAATAGTGGTAAATTCTCCCCAGACAAGCCAACCAGGAACAAAGCATCTGCCAAATAGTACCGGCTAGAAAGCTCAGTTTCTTTAATGCCCCCACCTGCCTTGAGCACATTCTGGGCGGTATGGTAATCTACTTTCAGCGATCCCTCTCGGTCCACCCGGACGCCCATGCGGAACTGGGCCAATTCGGCCAAGGCGGCATCATCTTCGCGAGGAATTCCCATTGCAGCACAGATCAGGCCGATCACGCCGCTCTTGGAGGGTTCTCGCCCGGTGTCTCGGACTCCAAAACGGCTCTGCACTCCCCACGACTGCATTGCCCCGCCCAGGCGAAGCAAAAGCGTATTCATGGTTCACTCCAATCCAGCCAGGATCAGTCGGATCCAGGCTTCACGATTCTCGACCAACACGTCTTTAAGGGCCTTGACCGGCGCCGCATCATCCAGTGCCAATGCTGCCGACTTTACACCCTCTCCACCATAGGTTTTTTGAAGCCTTGCCCAATAAGCATCTAAAGCGGCAATGGATGGGGCCAAATAGCCGCCTTCGCGGTCAACCTTGACCGGTTTTTCAAACGCATTCGCCAGCGACCAGGACGCACCGTCTTTGCGAGTTACCCCCAGCAGAAAGTCAGGCGGGTTTTGGGCTGCAAAACCATTTTGCTTGCCGGTCGGCACCGCCGAAATCGAAGCGCGGAGGAAGCCCTCTACCGTCTTACGAGCCAGGTCCTTATCGCCACCTAAATTCTTGACTAGCTGTTCCCAATCTATGCGCGCGTAACGATAGAAGCAGGCGCTATTGAATGCGATCACGCCCATCATGCCGGCGCCTGCCTCATCGTCTCGCGTCAGATCGTCCACAGCGGTATAGAAGTCCATATCCATGCTTACACGATGGGTAGAAATCGCATGCGCCACCTGGCAAGCTGCGTCGATATTGAGTTCGGGCTTTTCAGCCAGCATGCGGCCAAACATAGCGATATCAGGGGCGCCTGTGCGGTCTTTCAGTGTTTTGAATAATTCCTTGGCGATTTCCTCAATCACTGGGCTTTTTCCATCTTTCAAACCGGCAACCACAGGTTCCCACTTGGCGATTAATCGATCGGTAATGGCTTTTACTTCGCTTTTAGCCAAGTAAATCAACACGCTAGTGTGCCCTTTATCCATTTTGCTGTATTGGACAGAAAACGCATCTGCCACAGATTGGGCGAGAGTTTCGTCTTTTCCGGCGTTCTTTAACGCTTCCGCCAATAAGCGATTCATCCAGCGTGTGCGAACAGCGGGTTCAATGGCTGTTTTTTCGCTGAAAACGGGCTCGTTGCGAATCGAGCGTTTAATGCACTGTGAGGAAATTCGTGCCCGGCGCACGCCGCCGAATTCGGTGTCCTTGGGGTTGCCGGTATCGTCGCGATTCAAATTAGAAGGGGCAAAGTTTTGGAGGATGTGCAGTTCGATGAACATGGTTGAATTCCTTTCTTCGAGAATCAAAGTTGAAAGTGATTGTTAGATTTTTTCTTCGTGGTTTTGGGGGCGTCCCCAAAAGGCATTGGCCCAGCGTTTTTGAACGCGGCGGTCGGCTTCGTCCCAATTTTGCAGATCCCAAAACAACTGATTCCAGTTCACTGGGATTTCTTTGGATCGCAGGAAGCTGATCGCCTGGCGCACATAATCAGGCAGGTCGTCTGGGTGGGCGGAGAGCAGTGCAGTAAAGCGACGCTCAAGCGCATCGTCACCCGCTTCGGAACGCGTTTGGGCTAGGTGCGTGCCCAAATTTCCGGTTCCCCCAGATTTTGGGTGCAGACCAAAGAGGGATGCAATCAAGTAGTAGGCAGCTTCCTGATGCTTGCTGCGCTTTTCGGGGAGGAAAGGTTCCACATAACGGAACATCTCCGCAGCCTCTCCGGGCTGCCTGCCCAAGCCACGCCGCAGCGCTGACAGCGCACCGCGTTCTTCGCTCTGCGCCAGTCCCTGCAAACGGGCAATAAATGGATGGATGGTCGATTCTGTCATTCAATCGTCTCCTTTTCTAATTCAGGGAACAGTTCTTTAAGCAAATAAGCCAGCTTGCCGCGGGCGCGGACGGCTGCTTTCAGAGCAACGGCGTCATCCCCGGCAAAGTTAGCCGCCTGCTCCAGCGCGTTCCAGGCGCTGCACTGAAGAACTTCACGCCAGATCTGCGCCGCTCCAGGGTTTTTTGGCAGGTCTTCGAGGAAATGCTGGAAGGGGATCTCCAACTGCTGCCAGTAATTACGCTCCACATTCCAGTGTGTTGTGAGATTTTCGGCCTGTGTCTTAGTAATTCTGTCCACATCCTGCCATTTTTTACCATCAAATTTTATGGCGAGAATTAGCACTGCCATCCACTGGCTAGCAATTCTCAACGCAAAGCGGGTGTCTTCAGCCAATTGGAGGGAGGAGCCTAATTTTTCAACCAGCATCTCATTTTCGAGGTAATCCAACGGCAGAGGAAGGTGTTCCTCCTGAAAGAATTCCACCTTTGCCTGATCATTTGCCATCCCCAGAGCCATGAAACGGTATATTTGGTTTTTTGGGACACACTCCTTCTCGGCTAGATCGTTTAGCCATTTAAAAGTATTCGGAGGGTGGTTCCCTATTTTTTTTAATCCAAATAGAGAGCCGCTGTCTCGCCAAAGGGCACGATCTTCTGAGAATCGGGTACTGATACGTCCTTCTTCTCTGCCGTCTCGATACAATTTCATCGGGTCATAAACCCCTGCATCCAACCGTAGACCTGGCGCTACAGTTACCGAGCGAACAAAAGGCGCTTCTTCAGCTCCTTCAGGTATCAGCAAAATGCGGCGGTTCTGCCATGTCAGATAATCGAGATAACCTTCTGGTATCTGGCGCGCTGGAAGATGTGGATTGTCTTTCTCCCAGGCGGGCCGATCATTCGTACCGGTTGACATATTGTTCCGCTCAATATCCGGATAGGCCATCAAATTCAGCGCAAGCGTCTGGAACAAGGTGTCACCTTCTACGAAAAAGATGATGCCGCGTCCCCAAGGGGCATCGGTGAATTTTTGATCCAGGCCGCTCAAACCGGCCAGGCTAAAAGTTTGCGCCACGATGACAGTTCGAGCTGATTTCGCGGGAGAAAGTGTCACGCCAATTGCTTCGGTATGGTGGTCGAATAATGCCGCGTTGTTGCCCGAAGCCATATCGACAACTGCGGAGATTATTGACTTGGGCTTTACCCGCTCATCTGGTGTTTGATAGAACGGGAATCTCTTGTCAAAGATGTCAAAACGACTGTGCCACTGATTCAGGTAGTCGTCGATTAATCCTGGTTCCCATGATCCTTTTTTCCACAACTCTGCCCATGCTGAGCGATTACGTGGCCCCCGAATGGCGCTGTGTAATATCGCTAACAGCAAGCGGTAAATCGCAGCAGTTTCCAGCGGCGAATCGCCGTGAATTCCTCGCAATTCATGTGCGTGGCGTAGAGTGTCGCGCACACCAAGTTCCGTAACATCTTTCTCTGAACTGAAACATGGGATCCAGGGCCGATCTACAAGATTGAAAGAATAGGTCATTCTGCCTCCTTTTTAAGAACTTCCAGACCGAATTCACGAGATAACTTTAAGGTAAAGCTCGCATCTTCAGGGCGATATTCACCTTTTTCATCAAACACGATCGGAAAATATTCCCTCACGGCAGCAGAACGCTTCCAGTCTGCTTTTCGGGTATCATGGCTTAAAATATAATTCACTACATCTCTATGCTGAACATTCACCGCGCGTTTAAGCAGGGATATCGCCTGCGTTTTGGTAGGACGATGTTGAGTTTCCACAGGCGCGCCGGTTCCATCCGGTTCAAGTGCAACCCCATGATTGGTTTGGTGCAAGCAAATGATGGAGACGTTTGGTTCGCCCAAACGAGTGAGCGCCCGGAATGTCTCATTCACCTTAGGATTATCCTCTTCCAAACTTTCATTTCCACGGATGATAAAGTCTTCATCGTCTGGAGGATTAATTAAGCGTTGGTTTGCCTGATGAACGTCTTTCGCGCGTTCCATGCGTCCTCTTTCCCTTGCTCGGATCAACTCTTCTGTGAAAGTCACCGATAAGTTAGCCAAGTTTGTATCCCCATAAACAGCTTCTATTAAACTAGCGGTTTGTTCGGGCAAAATGAGTTGCTCAAGGCCCTGCAAAGTAAGCCAGGTGCAAAGCAATGTTGCCCGGTCGTAAACATAATTGTCCGCGCCAAATTCCGGCAGTCCGTCTACCGCTTCAGGTCGAACAATCACCAATTGCGGTTCGCCAAGGTTAATGGGACGGGTTAGGTTGTTTTGGCTGTGGCGGTGTAGCCGCCCGGCGCGTTGAAGCAGCAAATCAATTGGAGCAAGGTCGGTAATCATGTAGTCAAAATCCAAATCCAGGCTTTGTTCGATCACCTGGGTTGCTACCACAATCGCTTTGCGCGGGCGATCTTTTCCTTTTCCAAAAAAAGACAGCACGCGCTTTTCAATTTCGTCCCGCCAGGCAAAAGGAAAGCGGGCGTGGAATAAGATCAAATTTTCCGGTTCGACTATCCCTTTTGCTTGAAGAGCTTGATACACTTCCTGTGCCCGCCGGACACGGTTGCAAATGACTGCCGCGCACCCACTTTCTTTGAGCTTCTCAGCCAGATGTTCAGCCAGCGTTTCTGGTTCCGACCCAATCCATTCTAGATGCAGTGTGCGCGATGAAGGAGGGGAAAGAGGATGAATATTCACGTTACCAGAGAATGCAGTTGTCAGACGCGGATAACCTACCTGGTGGTGGGGCGCTTTTTCTTCCCCCAACCAGGCATTAACAAACGATTGACGGGTTTTCTCCGGAAGCGTCGCAGACAGTAAAATGACCGATGTGCCAATTGAATGCAGCCAGTGCAGAAGCCGCTCAAACAGAGTCGACATGTAGGTGTCGTAAGCATGTACTTCGTCGAATATAACTATTTTTTGGGCAAGTCCAAACAAGCGCACAAAGAAATGGTTGGTTTGTAAGACACTCAACAAAGCCTGGTCGACCGTCCCGACACCAAACGGAGCAAGCAACGTGCGCTTGCGCGGCAGAAACCAACTTTCTGCCTTCACCCCACCTTCGGAAGCAACATCATCCTGAGCAACACCTTGCGGTTGAGACGCTATTTCTTCCCGTAGTGCTGCGGCGCCGTGTATTAGGTGGAAATTAAGCTTGTCTACCGGATAACGGCTGCCTAGGAACCGTTCCACGCGCTCGTACATCTGATTGCTGGTTGCTTGTGAAGGCATTGCAATATAAATACCTTTGCCTCTCTGCTTTTGCAGCCAGGTATCTGCCAAAAAAAGCGCTGCCTCGGTCTTCCCAATTCCCGTAGGCGCTTCGAGGATCACCAGCGCGGGTAATTCTATATCAGCTAGCGCATCGAAAGTTTCTTGTTGAATGGAATTGGGGGTGTGGATTTCGGAGAACATTTCTGAAAAGGTTAATAAATCCCCCTGTGCTCGCCACCCCGTCCAGCCAAGGTTTTGTAATGCGTTCAGCGCCTGCGGATGAGCATGCCGGCTTGAATATTCTGCCAAGGGTAGATATTCAGCCAGGAAGGGAAAAAATTCCGTCATTGAACCAATCCAATCTGCAAGGCTGACAAAGCCGGAAAAAAGTGTCAGAAACGAATTAACGTCAGAAGAGTTGGATGGTAATCTCGTTGCGTCTACAGGCTTATATTCGCGTCTTAGCTCCTGGAAGAGTTCTTTACGTGCATTTACCCAGATCCGTTCATCCCCTCTATCCCAGGATTTTAGACTTGTCGGTAAAAAATTGTCGTTGGTAGGCCAAACACCATGATGTCCACCGAGGGCAATTGCTATTTGCGAAGCATCCGACTTCTTCATCACAGTTTCTTGGCAAAGGAGATCTCTTAAAGCCCAGGCAGTAATGATTCCATGCGGTGTCGGATGAGAACTTTCTTCTCCGAATGAAAATCCGGCAGCTTTCAAGTGTGTCAATATTGAAGGATATTTCCTCTGGAATGCCGGCGAAGCCTTGCCCAAGTCATGCAAGGACGCCCAAAACGCCAATTGGCGCCCGGTGGTATCCACATCCAGATTTAACCATTGTGCAAAAGTCTGCTTGGTTTGTTCACTTAGCACTGTACTCCATAGAGCCAGTGCACATTCACCCACATCCATTAAATGGTAAATCAACGAGTGCGTATCCGGTTCACTGGATTTCTCGGACTTAGCCCATAAGGAAAAGTAAGCAGGAATCTCGATTGGGGGAACTACCTTGTAGATTTCCGCCATTTTGCGGGTCTCTCTTCTCAAACTCTCCCTCAGCCCTGCCGGCTCCAGCACCTCAACATCCGCCCCCCAACCGCGGATCCATGGCAGCATCTCCAACGGTTCCGCCACTTTAGCTCGCCAAAGAAGACTTCCATCTTCCTGAATAGTTATTTGTTCTGAACGATGCCAGCGCGACTCTTGAACACGCCGCGCAGCCTGAGCCCCAAATTTCAAAACAACCTCCACGGGATCACGGTCTGTGTACCAGACACCCCAGGCATCCGCTAACAGATCCCGAGGATCGAAGGCTTCGGGGATCGTATACGTTTCCCGAAGCAGCTCCACACGCTCGATGCGCTCAATTTTAAACGTTCGCATCGCTCCCGGCGGCTGTCGCCAGCCAAGTACATGCGTGGATTGCCCCACCGCATAGGGTTCGATGAAATAAGGCGAAAAAGTGTACTCTAACACCTTGCCATTTTCGTGTCGGTGCCATATCTGCACATTGCGCTGTTCGGCCCAGGCAACGGTTAGTTTTTCGAGCACACCGATGTAAATAGGGTCTTGCCTGCGGTTGGGGTCATCCAAAACATCAGCTGATTGCAGGATATGGTTACCGATTTCAGCCGCAAGGGGTTTCAATGCTATGCCCAATTTTCGCATGGCCCCGGCAGCATGTTTGTTCTGGCGGTCCATGCGGGTGGCCAGCAAGCGCGCAGCCAGATGCACAGCCAGAACTTCGTGC
>CAZMMI010000155.1:0-9499 GCA_964567255.1 uncultured Anaerolinea sp. | reverse complement strand
TGAAAACATCAAACCCTTGCAAAATTTTGACGCGTACGTACCGCCCTCAATCCAACCTACATTTTGACCGCGCATGATGGTAGGGGCGAGGCGGAATCATAGTTGTGGTTTGAGAAAGGATTTGTTAGCCTCGCCCTGGTTTGGCAACGGCAAAGATGGGCGAGGCTAACATAAACGGGTTGATTCGCCTGTCGAATCTCGCCTCGCCCCTACGGGAATCGTGCCTTTGTGTAGCGGCGGGCCTGGAGCGAAATCCAACAATCGGATTAAAGAATCGAACTCAACAGACACCCGGCCTGGATGAGCGTTTGCGCGCTCTGCTCAAACTCGGCGGGCACCAGCACCATCATGCGGTCGCCTTTGGGGCTGAGCACAGCATCGCCATAACTCAACACGGCCGGAATCCCGGCGGCAACCAACGTCTTATAAATATGCACGGCAATCAGCTTGCCGCTGGTTTTAATCAAAGCATAAGAATCCTGGGCAGGCATGGAATAATCCTCCAGTTAGAATGGCCCAACTCGCAGAGGCGTTACCCTCGCGGCGGGCAGTTCACTTGCACATGTTCAAAAATGGATAGAAAAACCGGTTCTGTAGCTATAACACCGGTTTGTGCAATTCGTCACGCAGTTTATCCGTTCAATTCAGATGAGATGCCCCCCAGAAATAATACATTGACGGGCGCTTCGCACCCGTCAATGTATTATTTCTGGAACTTTTTTCTACCAGACCCGCTCGAGGTCGGGATTGTCACACGGGCGGCGGCCGGTCTTGGCCATGTCGATCCACTCGCCGTGCACCTTGACGCGCACCACGTCGGCAGTATAGTCTGTGACCGTAGAGGCGTGGTTATCAAACAGCGCCGAGCCCACCGCGTAGATATCGGCAGGCACCCCCAGCTTCTCAAAGCGGCGAATCTTGTCGGGCACAAACCCGCCCGACACCACAATCTTCACCCCGCGGCAATAAGCCCGGGCACGCTCGCGCCAGCTTTCCGGCAGGTCCCAGGTTTCGGCGTCGGCATCCAAAGCCTGGCGCACCGCAAACACCAGACGCGGGTTGACGCCCAAATCCAGGGCGGCGTCTCCCAGCGGCGGGATGGACACATCCCGCAAGTTGCTGCCGGTGTCCAGGCGCACCCCATACAGGCGGAAGCGGTCGGCTTCCTCGAGGCGCCCGGCATCCACCAACTCGCGGTAGCGGGCAAACATGGAGCGGCACACCGCCAGCGAGTCGCTCACGCAGTCGTTGTTGAAATCGACCAGGGCAATGCGCGGGATGCTGACGGGCAGCACCTCGCTGAAAGCCAGCATGGCCTCGCAGGTATCGCCCAGGAAACTGGCAATGGCGGCGTGCGCCACCGTGCCGCCGCCCGCCCCGCCCCACCAGTCGCCTTGCGCGTCGGTGGAAACGAAGGGCCCTAGGGTCCCGGCATATTCCAGATTAAAACGCTGCACGGCGATGTTATAAGCATAACCGTCGGCAGCCTGCACCTCGTGCACATCAAAGCGAGCCGGGAAGAACAGCACCGGCTTGCCCCGCGCTGCCACCAGAGTCTCGTACACATTCGTCGCTACCCGGCTGGCCCGCGTGAGGATGCCCAGGGTGGAAGTTTCCAGGATGGCGAAATCGCGGTAGCGCCCGCGTACGCGAATGACCGGGGCCACGTTGGCGGGGTTGCCGTCGCTTTCTACCACCACGCCGTCATGCACCGCCCACACTTCCAGACGGTCGGACGTGTCCACAAACGCATCCCCTTCGAAGTAGCCCGTGCAGTGGCGCAGCATGGTCAGGGCTTTATCCACCCCCACCACAATGGTTTTTCCGTTGCGCCGGGTAAACCATTGCATCTCCACTTCGATATCACCCACGTTGATGGTGCTGGGATCCATGCCCGGCGGCAGCCGGTTGGCCCCCGCGCAGCCGCGATAGGTGTAACCTTGTGCGGCGAGTACGGTGAGCATGGTGGCGATATTGGTGAAGTACTTGTCGCTGTACCAACCTTTACGCATGCGTTCGATGTCGAGCTTGAACGCAGCGTTGGTCAAACGCTGATGGTCAAAGATTGTCATGGCTGCCTGTCTTTACCCGCCGCGCACCGGCAGGACGATGGTGAAGGTAGTGCCTTTTGCAGGCTGCGAATCGACCCAGATGCGGCCGTCGTGGTTTTCAACAATCGATTTCACGATTGCTAAGCCCAACCCTGTCCCACTCACATCGCCCGTGGCGTTGCTGGCGCGGTAGAATTTATCGAAGATATAGGGTAAATCGAGCGCGGGAATGCCCTGGCCCGAATCGCTGAATTGGATGATGACCTGGTGCTCTTCCACCTGCGAAGAAATCTTGATCGTACCTTCGTTAGGTGTGTACTTGATCGCGTTTTCCAGCATGTGATCAACCATCTGGCGCATCTGCACCGGGTTACCATACAAAGGCGGGTAGGGCGTGGGCAGGTCGATTTCTAGCTTGTGACCTTTTTCAGTGATGCGCTTTTTGAAAACATCCACCGAATATTGGATGATCTGATCAAGGAGCAGAGCTTCTTTGCGGCTGTCAAAGCCCGATTCGATGCGCCCCAGGTCGAGGAGGTCGTCGACCAGGCTGGTGATGTTGTGCACGCTGACCTGCACGCGGCGGATGAAGTCGCGCTGCAAATCGTTGATCGAACCGGCCCGCTCGACCAGTTCCACATATCCCAAAATGGCGGTGAGCGGCGAGCGCAGATCATGCGACACGGTGTTGACGAAATCGGTCTTGATGCGGTCCAGCTTTTTGAGGTTGGTAATATCGGAAAGGGTGAAGACGATGCCAACCTGGGGGATGGGGGAGATGAGCGCATTGAAAACACGCCCGTCTTCCACGGTCAATTCGCCGCGGTTAGAAGCCGACTTGCCGAAGCCTTCCAGCAAGTCTAGCAGGGCAGGCTGGTTGAACACCTCGCGGAAGGGGCGGCCCATCAGGTTCTCTTCGCCCAACTGCAAAGCCTCACGCGCCACCTCGTTCACCAGCGTCAGGCGGTGCTCCTGGTCGATGACCACCACCCCGTCGCGCACCCCGGTGAGGATGGCTTCCAGGCGCTTGTGCTCCGTGATGCGATCCGTGTACAGGCGCGAGTTTTCCAGAGCAATGACGGCGAATTCGGCCAGCGCGCTGAGCAGCTTGAGGTGGTGGTTGGTGAAGGGCAGGCGGTTGGAGCGGTTGTCCACGCCCATCACGCCAAACGTGCGCCCGCTCACCGCCAGCGGCACATACAGCAAACTCTGCACCAGGTAGGCCGTTTTGATTTTCTGCGGGGTATTCTCATCCAAGAGCACGGGCTGACCGCTGCGGATGACCGATCCGGCCAGGGTGTCCTTGATGGGCAGGCGGAAAGTGCGCACGAACTCGTCCTGGAAGTTGCGCGAGGCGCGCATATACAGGTCGCCGGTTTCCTCATCCAGCAGCAGCAGGCTGCCCTCTTCGGCGCCGGTCAACTCTACGGCGGCATCCACGATGGTTGAGAGGACGCTGTCGAGATCGAGCGAACTGGTGATGGTGCGTCCCAGGCGCTCGAGGGTTTCCAATTCATCCAGGCGGCGCTGCAGGTTTTGGGTAGCGCGGCGGGACTCAAGAATAGTGGCATCCCGGCGCAGCTTGGCCAGTTCCAGGGTACCCTTCACCGCGCGGGTCACATCTTCGGTACGCAGCGGCATGGTCAGGTATTCGTTGACACCCAGGCGCATGGCCGACTTGAGCATCTCGGGGGAATCATGCTGCACAAACAAGATGATGGGCATGGAAGGGTTCCTGCGCAGCAGGTCGGCGGCAAAATCGAGACCAGGCATATCGTTGAGCTTTTCGCCCACCACCACCAGCGCGGGGATGTGCATATCCAGCGACTTGAGCGCGCTGGCCTTGTCGGTGATGACTTGCACATCATAGCCCATGGATTTAAGAACCCGGTCCAGCAGGAACGAGACCTGACCATCCGAGACAACGACGAGAATTTGTTCTTGTGATTGTGCCATGTGCTGATTTACCCCAAAATGCTAACGGACGACTGGCATCTGAATGTGGAAAGTGGCGCCTTTTCCGGCGGAGCTTTCCACACGGATTGTACCACCTTGCCGGGTTAATATCTCTTTTACCAGCCACAAACGAATCCCCAAACCACCAAAGCGCATACCTGCGCCCGATCGGGGTTGATAATTTTTCTCGAAGATCTGCTCGGCTTCTTTGGCGTCCACGAGAGAGCCGGTATTATGCACCGTCAGATGAGCCTGTCCTTTGGCTGTCTTCTCCACACGCACCGTGACCGGACCGTTCGGCGCGCTGAACTTGATGGCATTGCTCAGCAGGGCAGCAAGTACCTGCCCGAGCAGACCACTGTCCAGAGGCACATAAATGGCCTCGCCGGGAAGGTTCATAGAGAAGAAAATTCCATCCGCCTGGGTCATGGTCTGAGCAGTCTTGACGGCACTGCGCGCCACCTCACAGACATCAGCATACAGCGCGGCGCGATTGGCCTGCGGCAGTTGAATGGGGGTGATGACCACTGCCATACCCTTTAGCGTGCCCAAAGCGTCCTGGATGGCGCCCAACCACTGGCGCTGTTCAGGCCGCCAGCGGGCAGTAGGGTCTTTGCCCAGGCGCACCAACGCCGCCGAGGCAGACTCAACCGGCGCAGACAGTTCCTTGTGCACCACGCGTAGAATATCGTTGTTCACCTGCTCGCCCAAAGCGGCATTTTCCGCCATGGATTGCAGCGACCTGGCCCGGTTTTCGGCGGCGCGGAACAGGTGGGCGTTGACCAAAGAGATGGAGGCATAATCGGCCAGCGCGCCAAGCAGATCCTGCTCGCTGGCTTCAAAGGCTTTCTCTCCCTTGCGCATCACCACCAGCAGCCCCACCACCTGCTTCTGCGCCTTGATGGGCATGATCATGGCGGCATGGCCAAGCATGGAGATCTTAAAACGCTTGAGCGCGTCGCCGTGAATGGTGAGCGGTTCGCCCGACATGGCCACCAGCGAGCTAATCCCATCGTCCCAGGGTTGGCCCAGGTTGGCGCCCAGCGAAGGCGGTAATTTGTGGCTGGCCACCAGATGGTAGCTGCGGGTGGCCTCATCGCGCATCAAAAACCAGCCCAGGTCGGCAGCCGTGATTCGCACGGCCCCTTCGAGGATCTTTTCCATCAAAATGCCCGAGTCGGTGATGGAGGTGACTGCTTTGCCCACCGACGTGATGGTGGTCAGTTCGCGCAGGCGCGTTTCCAGCGCCTGGTTGGCTTGCTGCAACTGCTGCGAAAGCCGCTCGCGCTCGCGGCGCTCATTGACCTGGCGCAGCACACGCTCGACGGCAGCAATCACCTCGGCCTCACGCACCGGCGCGATCAGGTAATCGGCGGCGCCCAACCGGAACGCCTGGATCAAGTCGCCTTCCTGGCCTTTGCGCGCAATAAGGATGATGGGTGTGTCGATCTTCTGAGAAGTGAGCGCCACCATCAAATCCTTGCCGTTCAGACCGGGCAGGTCCATATCGGTAATGATCAGATGGGGGGCCCACTGGATGGCCGTGGCTATCGCGCTGCCTGCGTCCACCGCAACGCTGGTCTGGTAGCCCGCGGACTGCAATGCCTGCCGCCCGACGAGATCGGCCAGCACAGGATCTGATTCGACAATTAGGATGCGGTCGCGAGATTTCGCCATAAGTTTAATGATAGCATGGATAAAGGAAAAGTGGGCGGAGAAGGGGAATCAATTAAGGAAACTGTAAACAGCGCTCTCCTACATAAGAGTTGCATAAGAATACTCCTCTTACCACTTGACTCTGCTCCCCGCCTGAGCATAGAATCATATATATGGAGTATAAAGATTACTACAAGGTTCTGGGCGTAGAACGCAACGCCTCGCAGGAAGACATCAAAAAAGCCTTCCGCAAAATGGCGTTCAAGTACCACCCGGATCGGAATCCTGGCGATAAAACGGCCGAAGAGCGCTTCAAAGACCTGAACGAAGCTAACGAAGTGCTCAGCGACCCGCAAAAACGCTCCCGCTACGATCAGTTGGGCGAGTCCTATTCAAGCTGGCAGCAGAGCGGCGGCGCGCCAGGCGGCTTCAATTGGGCCGATTGGACCACCACCCAACCCCGCGGTGGCGGAGGCTACACCTACCACACCGGCAACCTGGAAGACCTGTTCGGCGGGATGGGTGGGTTCTCCGATTTCTTCCAATCCATTTTTGGCGGAATGGGTGGTGTTGGCGGGCAAAGCGCGCGCTCGGCGCAACGCCCCCAGGCCACCCGCCAGCGCCCCATCGAACAGCCGGTGCAGATCACCATGGAAGAGGCTTACCGGGGCGCAGAGCGCTTGCTCATGGTGAACGGAAAACGCCTGCAAGTCAAAATTCCCGCCGGAGCAGAGACCGGTTCTAAGGTGCGCATGAAAGGCGCGGCAGCCTCACCACAGAACGGCGCACCCGCCGATATCTACCTGGTCGTAGAGGTGACGCCCGACCCGCGCTTTGAGCGCAAGGGCAGCGACCTGTACACCGATTTCGACCTGGACTTGTTCACCGCCGTTTTGGGTGGCGAAGCACGCATTCACACCATGGACGGGCCGGTGGTTCTAACTATTCCTTCCGGCACACAGCCCGGGCAGACCTTCCGCCTGGGAGGGCGGGGAATGCCCAAACTTCGCTCGAGTAACGGCACGCGCGGCGACCTGTATGCTCGCGCCCGCGTGCAGATCCCGCGCCAGTTGAGCGCGGAACAACGCGCCCAGTTCGAAAAACTGGCGCACACCCGGTAACCATTACCGTTATCATAAGAAAGGATCACAATGAAACGGATATTCCCTTTATCTGTTTTGATCGTCGTATTAGCGTTTAGCGCGCTGGCTTGCCGGATGAGTCCCTTGCCCGACTTCGAGCAAGACAATGACCCCACCCCATTGCCGCCTGCCGTGCAGGTTCCAGTTATCCCCCAGGCGCCCGTCGATGGTTCCGTCCCCGATTTGGCCGAGCAGGAAACGCTCCTGGTCAGCCTCTATGAGCGGATCAATCCCGGCGTAGTCGCCATTGAGATCGCTTCCGAATTAGGCGGCGCCTCTGGCACCGGCTTTGTCTACGACCAGTTGGGCCACATCATCACCAACTTCCATGTTGTGGAAGGCGCCACCGATTTGGAAGTGGACTTTCCTTCTGGGTTGAAGGTGCGCGGCGAAGTGGTTGGCACAGACCCCGACTCAGACATTGCCGTGGTGAAAGTGGATGTTGACTCGCAGTACCTTGTGCCGCTACCCCTCGGCAACGGCGAGGACGTGCGCATTGGGCAAACGGTGGTAGCCATTGGCAACCCGTTTGGGTTGACGGGCACCATGACCACCGGGATTGTCTCAGCCAAGGGTCGCACGCTGGATTCGATGCGCTCCACGCCTGACGGAGGAGTCTTCTCGGCGGGGGCGGTCATTCAAACCGATGCCGCCATCAACCCCGGCAACAGCGGTGGTCCGCTGCTCAACCTCAATGGCGAGGTTGTCGGGATCAACCGGGCCATCGCCACCGAATCGTCCACAGTGTCGGGCGAGCCCGCCAACAGCGGCGTGGGCTTCGCCGTCAACGTCGATATTGTCAAGCGGGTGGTGCCGGAACTGATCCGCACAGGCAAGTATGATTACCCCTACCTGGGTGTGACCAGCCGCGAAGATATTAGCTTGCTCGAGCAGGAGTCCCTGGGCCTGCCGCAATCCACCGGGGCGTATATTATCAGCGTGCGCCCCAACAGCCCGGCAGAAGAAGCCGGTTTGCGCGGTGGATCTACCGATTCGGGTATTACGGGCTTGCCCGCCGGCGGTGACTTAATCATCGCCATCGATGGGAAGCCGGTGAAAGTGTTTGGCGACCTGCTCACCTATTTGATGGTCAACAAGGGCCCTGGCGATCAGGTGGTCATTACGATATTGCGCGATGGAGAACAAAAGGAGGTGACTGTCACATTGGCGAAGCGCCCCTAAAGGCGCGGTAACGGATCAACAAGACGGAGGGCTGGGGAAAAGATACCCCCGGTACCGCCGTCCAATACAACCAGGAGGTTGCCATGTTTGCCGAACATGACTTGCGGGAGCTGGTGGAATTCCGAGCTCAGGCTCCGGTGCTCAGCCTTTATCTGAACATCGATCCAACCCAAGGGAATGCAGATACCCATAAACTGCGTGTGCGCAG
This sequence comes from uncultured Anaerolinea sp., assembly GCA_964567255.1. Taxonomy (GTDB): domain Bacteria; phylum Chloroflexota; class Anaerolineae; order Anaerolineales; family Anaerolineaceae; genus Anaerolinea. Next base: position 1,304 of record CAZMMI010000155.1, on the reverse strand, counting down.
CATGCTAAAGGACATCAACCTGCCCCAGGATGTAGAAGCCATCCAGCGCTACCTGGACCATGAATTTAATTGGTCGGGACGCGGGGTGGCTTTGTTTTCCTGTGCGCAAGAGGGATTCCTGCGGGTCTATTCCCTGCCCGTGCCTGTGCGAAATTTGCTCCACATCGGCGACCGTCCCAGCGTCAAAATCCTGGCAGATTTGCTGGACAATTACGGAGGCTACGGGGTGATCCTGGTCGATAAACAGGGCGCCCGCGTGTTCCATTTTCATCTTGGTTCATTGGTTGAACAAGAAGGCGTGGTTGGCGAGGAGGTGAAACACACCAAACGCGGCGGCGCATCCACGGTTCCGGGGCGCATGGGCGGCGTGGCCGGACGCACCCGGGCCATGGAAGAACAAATCGAGCGCAACATGCGCGATTCGGCCGGGTTCGCTGTCCACTTCTTTGAAGACAAGCACATCCGCCGGATCTTGATCGGGGGCACCGACGATAATATCAACCTGTTTAGGAACTACTTGCCCAAATCCTGGCAAAGCCTGATCGTAGGAACCTTCCCCCTGGCGATGACTTCAAAGCACAACGAGGTTCTGGAAAAAGCCATGCAAATTGGCATGGAAGCCGAAGCGCACATGGAAGCCGAGCTGCTTGAACGCCTGGAGACTCAGGCGGCCAAGGCCAGCGGCGCCGTGGTGGGATTGGCGGCAGTCCTGGATGCGGTGAACGAGGGGCGCGTGCAGCACCTGGTTCTGGCCGAAGGTTTCCGCAAGGTTGGTTTCAGACACAAAGAAACCGGCGCGCTGGCGATGGCTGCCCCGCAAGGTGAAGGGCGCGAGTTGGAGTACCAAAAGGTGTTCGATGTGGTCGATCTGGCGGTAGGCGCAGTGATGCGCACCGGCGGCGAGGTGATTGTGGTGCATCAGACCGAGGTGATGCAAAAAATCGGCAACATCGGCGCCATGTTGCGCTATTAGTCCAAATTCAACGTTAAAAAGACAGCTCGCGCGATGCGCGAGCTGTCTTTTTAGGCTCTCTGGGAGTTGCCGTGGTAAGTTCCGCATTTTGGGGTGTGAAGGCGGCTTCGCCGCCTTCACACCCCAAAATGCGGGTCTCGCCACGCCGATCCCAATGAACCTCTTTTTAGCTAAACTGTCGCTGCTCAGAGGGTGGGAAAAGTCTCTGACTGAGTAGTTGCGCTATACTATAGTTTTTTTAAATCCCGGTACATTCCCGGAAGCTGCCAGACGCGTACGGCGGCTTCCACTTGAATGCGGAAATTCATCTTCGAGTGGCCCCAACGGCGGT
>CAZMMI010000154.1:0-9530 GCA_964567255.1 uncultured Anaerolinea sp. | reverse complement strand
ATCTCGGGGTTGAAATCCTTGTCGTTTTCCACAAAATGCGTCCAGCGCTTCAAGGTTTGCTCGAAGGGATCGCTCACAAAACCCCAATGATCCTGGAAGGACTCGCGGAAAGCCTGGATGGCGGCGGGAAAATCTTCGGGGTAGCGCAGCGGGCGAATGACGATGCCGGCAGGGATTTCTACCTGCGGCTTCTGCTCCAATGTGATCCGCATCTGGTAGTAGGTGCGAATGTGGGAGAAGCCTTTGTTCACCAGCAAGTCCTGGCCGGCCTTGTTTTCGACCGGCAGGCTTTGATCGAGCGACACACGGGTGCCCGCCGGGGCGCGGTCGATGGTCGCACGGGCGCGGGCAACGATCCAATCCAGCAAGAAACCACCGATCCCTTGCCCGGTATATTTCGGGTCCACTTCGGCATAGCTGTGTTTGCGCACATGCGGCTCGGCTGTATCCCAATGCTCGCCATAAGCCACCGGTTGATCCTGCTCATCTACGACGAGCAAGACATCTTCCCGATAGTCAAAACCGGGAGTCTGCCAGGCTGAAAGACAGTCATCCACATTGTCGCCGTTGATTCCCAAGAGGGCTTGCGAGCAGCGGTTGAACAATGCCACCACCGCTTCGGCATCTTCCAGGCGCATGGGTCGCGTGGTCAGCCCGGCGGGCAATATATAAGTCTGATTTTCAATCAAAGTAGCCATTTCATCCTCTTTATCTACTCTATCCATTGCGGTGCAGCTTGCCTTTGCGCTTGGCATAGCGCTCGGCCTGCCCAAACACCCACAACCCCGCCGGGATGAGGGCCAGGCCCATCAGCAAGACGGGCCACACAAAACGCCACAGCGAGCCGGTGGGGGCGCTGTCCAATAGCGCCAGGCGCACCCCTTCCAGCACATAGGTCGCCGGGCTGATCACCGCCAGCTCTTTCAAGAAGCCCGGCAGCACGCTCACGGGGTAATAGACGCCCGAGATGAGCAGCAGCAAGGCCACGAAGACGTGCGTCATCTGCGAGCCGCGCTCGGGGAAGAGCAGCGGCAGCGATGAAGCCATGATGCCGATGCCGATGAAGGAGAAGCTCCCCGCCAGCAGCACCAGCACCCCGCCCAGCAGGTTGGCCTGGCTGAGGTCAATATGGAACACCATCGCGGTAATTCCCAGGATCACACCGGTGAACAGCAGGCTGTAGACCACGGAGAAGAAGGTCTGCCCGGCCATGTGCGTCAGCCGGTGGATGGGGGCCATGAGCGTGTACTCAATGGTCCCTTCCCAGCGCTCGATGTTAATCAGGTCGGTGATCCAGTAGAAAATGGTGGAAAGAAACCGCCACACCAGCGTGCCGATGAGCAGGTAGAGCACAAAGTAGCTGGTGTCCACCTGCGGCAGAGGCTGGCCCGAGCCGGAAATGGCGCCCATGCCCAGGCCGATGAAGCTGACCGACAGGCTTTCGGCGACTGAATAGACCAGCCAGACCAATTCCCAGGACCAGTAGCGCTTGATGAGGTTAAAGTTTCGTTCCACAAACGCGTAAGACGCGCGAAATTGAACAGTCAAGGCAGTCATAACACACCTTTACGGTTTTTGCAGGGCCTCCCACTCCTCACGGAGAATGCCCATATAGATCAGATCCCAGCGTTGATCGCCGCGCAGCAGCCATTGGCGCTGGCGGCCTTCCTCCTGGAATCCACATTTCAGGTACGAACGCTGCGCGCGTTCGTTGTACCCGAACACGTTGAGATTGACCCGGTGCAGGTTCAGTCCGGCAAAGGCATAACGCAGCAGAATGCGCATGGCGTCGGTGCCGTAGCCCTTGCCCCAATACTCGGGTTCGCCGATGCCAATGCCTACCCAGGCCGAACCTGCCACCCAGTCAAAACCATCCAAATCGATGAAACCGATCAAACGGTCGTCGGCCAGCGTGCGGACGGCAAACATGAAAATCTCGTCCATGTGCTCTTCCATCCACGTCCGCGATTGCTTGTTGGTCCACAAAACCGACGGATCAGAATCGAGCAAGTGCTGGTATTCCGTATTCCGGCTCCATCCGAGCAAGATATCGATATCTTTATCCAGGTCCACAGCGCATAAGCGCACCAACTCTCCAGACAGGTTGAAGACGGTCATCAGGCCACCTCCAACGTCTGCGACTGGAAGGTCATCCACTCGGGCCGCAGCATCCCAAAGGACAGGCGGTCCCAGTAGCGCCCGTTGTGGAAAACGGCCTGGCGCTGGCGCACTTCCAGGAAGAACTGCGCCGCCCGGTACAGGTCCTGGGCCAATTCGTCGTGCTCTTCCACCCGCGCCGTCACCCGGAACAGGTTCAGTTCATCAAAAGCGTAGCGCAGGGTCATTTCCAGCGCCTCGCGCGCAAACCGTTTCCAATCTTCACACTCGCCCAACACCAGGTCGAAAGTCGCCGCGCCATGCACCCAGGCCACGCCGGCGATGTGCATAAAGCCCACCAGCCGGTCGTCGGAGCGCTCGCGCAGGGCGTACAGGTACGAGCCCGGGCCCTTCTCGGTCTCTTTCAGCCAACCCTCTAAGACTTTCTTCACTTCGAAGACGGTCAGGGGATGGGCAGGTTTGTCGGTTAAGCGGCGAGCAATTTCGAACCGGCAGGTCCAGTTCGCCACAATTTGCGGATCTTTTTCAAGATCGATCGGTGTGAGCCGGATATTCCGGCCGTCGTACAAAGGTATGTGGTTCATACGGGCTCCTCTTCTTCAGTGACCAGTTTCGAGCCGGTCAATTCCAGGAAAACATCTTCCAGAGTTACTTCAGTTCCGTTTTTCGAGACAATCATTGCTTTTAATGCTTGCGGCGTGTCCAGCGCAATGACTTTCCCATGATTCATGATCGCTATGCGGTCGCACAGCGTATCCGCCTCAGTCATATCGTGCGTCGTCAAGATCATCGTCGTTCCGTCCTGATCGCGCAGTTCGCGAATGACGGCCTGCACTTCGCGCTTCGAGCGCGGGTCGAGGCCGGTGGTGGGCTCGTCCAGCAAGAGCAGTTGCGGCCTGGAAAGCAGCGCCCGGGCAATGGCCACCTTTTGCTGCATCCCGCGCGACATCTCCTCCATTGGGTTGAAGATATCCCGCTTCTCCAGGCCCAGGCGGGTGAGAATTTCCACCACCCGCTTGCGCACATCCCCGGCCTCCAGGCCGTAGAGGCGCGCCCCGTAGAGCAGATTCTCCATGGGGGAGAGCTTCTTGAAGAAGCTGGCCTCCACCGAGACCCGGTTGATGCGTTCCTGCACCTTCATCGGCTGGCGCACCACATCGAAGCCCAGCACATCAATCCGCCCGCTGTCGGGCAGCATGAGCGTGGAGATCAACCGGATGAGGGTCGACTTTCCGCCGCCATTGGGTCCCAGCACCCCAAAGATCTCGCCTTTGTGAACGCTGAAGGTAACGTGATCGACAGCAACGACATAAGGGAGGTGCCCGTTCTCAGCCGAAGCGCCGTTCTTCCCGTTTCCGTTGCTGCCGTTGCCGTTCTTGCCATTCGCGGCATGGTTACGATTGAGCATCCGCTTCCAAAACGAGTCGGCGGGCTTGCTGAATTTTTTATACACATCGCTGACAGTGATCGCGTCCATATCAAACTCCAAGTGTAGGTTCCGAAGAAAACAAAAAGGCCACGGTCGGTGACTCGTGGCCTTGCGAGCTGAAATAAAAACCGGCCACGGGTCTGTCTTGCACCCGTGGCCGGAAGATTTCTAGGAGGTTATCCTAACGGCAAACAGGCGCAATACGACAAAGAACACCCACAACACCACCGAAATCAGATTCGGTGATCAGCCACGGGGTGGAGATGACAATTGCAAATTCCTTTACCATGCGCCTTTGCTCCTTTCTTAAGATATCGAACAAAAAAAGTGTATCACGCATATTCATAATTCGTCAAGGGTTAATTTTAGATTAATTTTTCCAAATTCTGTCTCGTGCCCTTCCTGTAGGGCACGGGACGATGTGGATGTAAGTGCCAGGTTTGCGGAAAACCCTCTCCTCTTCCACATTCGCGCCCATTCGCGAAATTCGCGGATAATTCTCGCCCTCTACTTCAGCGGCGTCTTGGTGGGCACCCCCACCCGCCGGGGATAATTGGGCGGGGTGGCGGCCTTCTTGTCAATGACCACCAGATAGCGGTCTTCGGCAACACCCGGCAAATGCACCGGAACCAATTGGCGCAGCCTGCCGCCCAGCAAATGCGCGGGGCGTTCTCCGGCCTGCGCTTCGGCCGGGCCACTCTCCCCCTTCTGTGCCAGGATTCCCCCACCCACTTTGACCAAAGGCAGCAGATACTCCACCAGGATGGGCAAATTAGCCACGGCGCGGGCCACAGCCCATTCGTAAAGTTCTCGATGCGCGGGCATCCGTCCCAACTCTTCGGCGCGAGCGGTCGAAAACTCCACCCGCTCCAGCTCCAGCGTCTTGACGATGTGCTTGCAGAACTCAATCTTCTTGCCCACCGAATCCACCAACGTCAGGCGGATTTCAGGGTACAGTATTTTTAAGGGGATGCCAGGAAACCCCGCCCCGGTGCCGATGTCAATCAGGCTGGCGGGAGCCCGCCCGCGAAAGGCCAGCGTGCAGGTCAACGAGTCGAGGAAGTGCTTGGTGCGAACACCCTCCACATCCCGAATGGCGGTCAGATTTATGCGCTCGTTCCAGTCCATCAGTTCTTGCTCGTAACGCTGAAAAGCCGCCACTTGCCGCGGCGTCAGGTGGATTTTGAGCAGGTTCTGCGTGTCGAGGATGAACTTTTCCATGGCACGCTGATTATACCTTATTGTCCTGCCTCATTTTGCCGCTTACACCGACACCCGGTTGCGACCGGCTTGCTTGGCGCGGTACAAGGCCGCGTCGGCATGCTCCAGCAGCACATCCAGGCTGGCGTAATCTTCCATCAACTCGGCCACCCCCACGCTGGCCGTCACCTTCACCAGCCCTTGTTTCGACTCGATGGTCACGTCACGAATGGTGTCACACAGGCGCTGGGCAATACACAAGGCCCCTTCCAGACTCGTCTCAGGCAGCAGCACCACAAATTCTTCGCCACCATAGCGTCCCACAAAATCGGAGGCGCGGATTTGCGAAGCGCAAGTCCGAGAGATCTCGCTCAGCGCTTTATCGCCGATCAAGTGTCCAAAGGTGTCGTTGATCTTCTTAAAGTGATCCAGATCCAGCATGATCAACGAAAGAGGCGTGTAATAGCGGCGGGAGCGAGTGAACTCCTGCATGGCGCGTTCGAAGAAGCTGCGCCGGTTCAAAATCCCCGTCAACGGATCGATGGTAGCCAGGCGCTGCACCTCGCTGAACAGCTCGGCGTTCTGAATGGCAATCACTGCCTGTTGGGCGAACATTTCCAACAGTTGCATGTCGCGGTGGTTGAATTTGCGCCGTGTCGCCTCATCCCCCACCGCCAGCACGCCCAACAAACGCGCGCCGCTCACCAACGGCACTGCCACAATAGAAGTGTGCGAGGCCAGATATTGCGGGCTGCGCCCTTCCCATTCGGCGTAATCGTCAATGAGCATGGATTGGCGTGTTTGAGCCACCGTGCCCATGCAACCCTCCCCCAACTGCATAATGGTTCCGGTGTAGTCGCGCTCCTTGAGGTAGCTGACCACAATCTCCAACTGCCGGGTACCCTCATGGTACATGGCCAGTTCACTGTCACGCACATTCATCAACCCGACCATGCGCTCCACAATTGCCTTCAACAAGCGAGGCAGTTCCAGCTCAGCCGAAATATCCTGCAAGGTGGCCCGCAGCACCTCGAGCTCTTGAACGCGCTGCCGCTCGCTGGCCTCAATGCGCCTGCGCTCGGTAATGTCGCGCACCACAAACACCAGACTCTTCGGTTTTCCGGCGCCGTCACGCAGCACGCCCCCATTGATTTCAAATTCAAACAATGTGCCATCTTTGCGCAGGCCGTGGTACTCCAGGATTCCCAGTTCAGGCCCTTGAGCCAACAAAGCGACATCCCGAGTAAAGCGCTCGCGATCTTCCGGCACAACAAATTCCGCTAGCGACTTCCCCTCCAGAGCATCCCCCGCAGCATAGCCAAACATGCGCAGCCCCGCCGGCGAAACCAATTGAATTCTACCGTCCAGGCCGGTGATAGAAATATCATCCGGTGAAACCGTGACAATGGAGCGATACAACTCCTCCGAGTCTCGCAACTGCTGCTCAATCTCTTTGCGACTGGTGATGTCGCGCAGGTAAGCCACCACCGCGGGCCTGCCCTGGTATTCAATCAGGCCGGTGTTGTACTCCAGGTTACGCCAGGATCCGTCTTTAGTCAGCAGGGCTGATTCAACCAGGCCTCCCGACGTGGAGCCAGATAAACGGCGCAAGTAGGCGCGCATGATTTGTTCATGATCTTCAGAGCGAAGAAAACGGATAAAGTCCTGTCCAATCAGCTCTTCTTTCGAAAACCCCCCAAGCTCCATACAGCGCCGGTTGGCATACACCAGCTTGCCATCCTGAATGATCACGATGGCATCATTAGCAGCTTCAGCCAGGCTGCGATACCTCGCCTCGCTAGACGTGAGCGCCTCATGCAAGTGGATCTGTTCAGTGGTATCGTAGAACAACACGAGCCAGCCATACGCATTGCCCTGAACATCCTGAATAGGCGAGCAGTTGGTTAGAAAGACTCGCTCTCCGATGGGGATGTAACCAGAAGAGTCGTGGTTGGGGCCACAAGGCAACGTAACACCGGGCAGCAGCCGCTCGAGCGGTTCACCGACAACCCAGCGAGCAGCCTCGCCAAAAACACGTTGACCGGCCGGGTTGATCTCAATGATGCGCATGTTGCGATCTAGCACCACCGCAATTTGATCGATCTGACGGTAAAGGAGATCATGCGCAAAGGGCATCAATTCCGCAATTCTGGCTTGATGCGCGATCCAATGCAACAGGACCGCACCCAAAGCAAAACCCGTAACCAGAAAATCCCCTAAATAATAGGGCACAATCTCCAACAAGAACAGCAGGCCGATCAAACCCGGAACGACCAATGCGCCAACCGTCCACCACGATTGACCGCGATAAATGGGCGGCATACGCATGATATGCCCGATCAATAAACTGACCGCTGCCAGATAGAAAGCCACACCGACAGCCCCATCCACCCAGGCCATGATACGGCTCTCGTATCCCAAAAAAGTAAGCGTCCCCAGGTGGACGACAAATGGCCCGCGGAAGTAAAGCTGGTGGGTGAAATTGGTGAGTGAAACCAAAAAAGCCGCTAGCGGCGCGACGAATAGAAACAAAAGATGGCGATTACTCAGGTGGCGTCCCGGCTGGATATACTCCAGCACATACCACAACACCGCCGCCCCTAACCCACCTTCGACAAACTCAAACTGCTCGATGATCCGCATCGTTTGCAAATCAGACGAAAGCAGTTCCAAACTGAATGCCAGGCACCAGACTGCGATGAGCGTGCCCATGACTGCCAGAGGCAGCGCGCAAGGCCGGTCTCGACGTCGCAAATTATTCGCTACGACCGCAACCATGGCGATCAGCGATAACCAGACCGGAACCAGGAAAGGAACCGAGCCCAATTCCATCTTATTTGAATTCTAGCACACTACACTTGCCCATAGGTTCATAACGGCCCCCGAAATCGCCCCAGCAAAGCTGTGTGACGTGCCTCCCCCCTCGGCGGCTCAATTAGAGCCTATCCTAAAATAATTGAGGAGGTTTGCGATTTTGAGGTTCTTGCGGGTGCGAAGCACCCGCAAGAACCTCAAAATCGCTTCCCTTCCAAATTTTTGGATAGTTTCTTATGAAGTCTCGATCACCCCTTGTACGACCCTCCAGATGGTGCTGTGTTCCACGAAATCATGCGAAAACAAATTGAGATCGGTGGTGGTGAGCATGGTCTGCTCGCATTCGCCCAAATAAGCCAGCAAGTCGGTGCGGCGGTGATCGTCCAGTTCGGCCAGAATTTCATCCAGCAGCATCACCGGCCACTGACCGGTGCGGTCTTTCATCCACTGCGCCTCGGCCAGCTTGAGCGAAAGCAGCCCCGTGCGCACCTGGCCTCGTGAGCCAAAATCTCCCAGGTCGATCTGATTGCTCAAAAAGCGCAGCTCGTCCCGATGCGGACCAATGGTGGTCACGCCGCGTTGAATTTCCTCGTTGTGCAGCGCGCCCAGGCGCTCCACGAAGCCCTTGCGGATTTGCTCTACACTCAGCCCGCTGCGATCCACCACCGTGCGCAGCGGCAGGGCAAACTGGCCCTCGGGTTGCGGCAAAGGCTCGAAGGCAGGCTGGTACACCAGTTGCAAGATTTCTTGCTGGTTGGTCAGCCGGGCATGAATGCGGGCGGCGAAACGTTCCAACTCTTGAATAGCAAAGATACGGTGGCGCAGCAAGATCGCGCCCTTATCGGCCAGAATTTCGTCCCAAAAAGTCAGTTGTCCCGGGTCGCCGCCGCGCTCGGCCAGCAGTTTGAGCAGGGCGTTGCGCTGCGAGAGAGCCTGGTTGTAATCCTGCAGGGCAGCCGCGTAGCCGGGAATGGCCTGAGACAGGGCCAGGTTGAGATACCTGCGCCGCTCCTCGGGGCTGTCTTCGATGATGCGAGTCATGTGCGGCAAGAAGATCACCGCGGCAAAATGTCCGGTGGCCTCTTGCGCGGTGCGCTTCACCCCGTCCAGCAGGATTTCCTTGCGCAGCCTGCCCTGACCCGAGATGCCGTTTTGCTCGTGAATCAGGCGCACTTCCATGCGGTGACGGGTGGGGCCGCGCTGGTAATCGGCGACCAGGCGGGCTACCGCCAGCGGTTCGCGTGCCGCGAGAAAATTCACCAACTGTCTGTCGTGCATGGCATGAAACGAAGTGAAGGTCGCCAGGTAATAAACCGCCTCGAGCAGGCTGGTTTTTCCCTGGGCATTGTCACCCACCAGCAAAAGATTCCGCCTGGGAACATCCATATCCAGGCGGGTGAAAGCGCGAAAATTGGTCAGCGACAGGTGGGTGAGGTGCATGGGCGCCGTTTACACGTTGTCTTGAACTTCCTCGTCGTCAGCCGGGCGCCACAACTTGGTAGCGCGGTCGGTATACAAAATTCCTTCCAGGTGGTCGATCTCGTGCTGGAAGATGCGTGCCACCCAGCCCTGCAGCTTGAGCTTGATGGGCTTCCCCTGGCGGTTGAGACCTTTCACGGTCACCCGAAGGTGGCGGTTGACTTCGCCCATCATCCGCGGAACCGACAGGCAGCCTTCCACGCCTAACTCCATGTCTTCCGAAGCCTCGTCGATCTCAGGGTTGATGACCACGTACAGCTTCTTAGGAGCGTCCTCGTCCTCCTCTTCATTCTCGGCATATTCCACCACGATCAAGCGACTGGAAACGCCGACCTGGGGCGCAGCCAGTCCCACGCCGGGAGCCTCGCGCATGGTCTCAACCATGTCGTCGATCAATACCTGTAAGTCTTTGTCGAACTTGGTGATTTTGTGCGCCTTACGGCGCAACACCGGATCGGGGGTGTATACAATTTCTCGAAGTGCCATAATT
>CAZMMI010000153.1:0-9664 GCA_964567255.1 uncultured Anaerolinea sp. | reverse complement strand
GTTTCGGGGCGGTTGCTGGGTGAGTGGATCGTCGAAAGATGCCCCTCAACCCGACCTACGAAGAGCTACCGAAATTTAACACTGCTAATTCGGTCCCCAGACGCGGATGGTGCCGTCTTGGGAGGCGGAGAGGAGCAGGCGGCTGGCGGGGGTGAAGGCCAGGCGGTAGACGGGGCCACGGTGACCGGTGAGGGTGCGCATGTAGGTACCGTCGCCGGCCCAATATAAATCGATGTTGCCGCTTTGCCAGCCGACGGCCATGAAGGCGTAGTCGGGGGAGAAGGCCAGCGACCAGGGCGTGTCGCCGGGGGTGTGGGGCTGGAGGACGTAGCGGTCTGTGCGGGTGGTGAGGTCGAGGACGCGGGCGGTGCCGTTGCCAACCACGCCGAGGAGGAGGGCGTCGGGGGCAAAGGCCAGGTCGGTGAGGCCGATTCCGGCATGGAAGAGCACCTGCTGGCCGGTGCCGGAGTAGCGCAGGGAGACCCCAGAGGTGGTGAGGGCGGCGACGTACTGGCTGTCGGGCGAGTAGAGCAGTTTGCCGGGCAGGTAGCCTTCGACGAAGGTGTACATGAGGCGGTTGTTCTCGGAGCGGTTGTAGGCGTAGACGCGCCCGGTCTGGTCGGCCACACCCATCCACTGACCGTTGGGCGAATAGGCCAGGGCGATGCGGGGCTGGCCGGGCTCTTCGAGGTCGCCCAGGTAGGCCCCATCGGACACGCGCCATAGGCGGGTGTCGCCATCATCCGACGTGCCCGCCAGGGTGAGGCCTTCGGGCGAGAAGGTGAGGCTGCGGATGGGGGCGTCGAAATCGGAGATGATTTGGGTGACGCTGCCGGTGGAGACGCGGCGCAGTTCGATCTGGTCGGCGAAGAGCAGGGCCAGGGTGCTGCCATCGGGCGAGAGGGTCCAATCGCTGGGCGGGTTGAAGTGCTCGGTTTGCGAGGCCACGCGGTTGCCCGCGGCAAAGTCCCAGGTGTCCAGGCCGCTGCCGGCGAGAAAATCTGTGCCGGGGAGGAAGGCCAACTGCGAGGAGACGCCCGCGCCGGTCAGGTCGAGCGATCGTCCGCCGGAGAGGTTCCAGGCGGTGACGGTGCGGTCGGCGAACCCGGCGGCCAGCCATTGGCTGTCGGGGGAGAAGGCCAGGCTGAGGAGCTGGGCCTGCTGGCCTTCGAGGGCCTGGGGGCCGCGGTGGGTGGAAATCAAGCCGCCGTCGGGGAGGCGGTAGGTTTTGATGATGTGGTCGTTGGTGTAGTTGAAGGTCGGGTCGGCGTAGCCCACCGCCAGGCGCTGACCATCGGGGGAGAAGGCCAGGCGAGAGGGAGGGTTGAGCTCGGGGGGCAGGCTGGTGAGTGTGGCGCCGTCGGAAACGCGCACCAGACGCACCTGCCCGCCGGTGGTGAGGGCCGCCAGGAGGGAGCCATCGGGGGAGATGGCCGCCTGGGAAGCGGGATCGGCGGCCCAATTCAACGTGAGAGAAGATTCCAGGGTTTGCGTGTCCGCGCGGTAGGTGTTCAAGCGAGCTGAGCCGTTGGGCAGGCGCGAGAGCAGCAGCAGGCGGGCGCCGTCCAGCGAGAACTGCAAGTCGTAGGCGGACTCGATGGGGCCCAGGTCGCTGAGGAGGGTTTGGGTGTGAAAATTCCACAGTTGGAGGGTATCGGCGGCGACCGCCAGGAGGGCGCCATCGGGCGAGAAAGCCACGGCCCGGGCGGGGCCGGTTTCATAAATCCTGCCCAACTGTAGATAAGGCGCGCCGTACTGGTACACGCCCAGCGGCGAGGCGACCACCAACCAGCCGCCGTCGGGCGAGGCAGCCAGGTCATTGGCCAGGCCGCGGCCCCAGCGGGAAAGCTCGACGATGCGCTCGAGGTTGAGCTCGATGATGCTTTCGGGGAGCAGGGGCAAGGGCGTGCCGGCGAGGATGGCGGTGGGGGTGTTGGTGGGGGTAGGCGTGAAGGTGGGCGTGGGGGTGGGCGTGCGCGTTGGGGTTGCGGTGGGCGTAAAGGTGAAGGTGGGCGAGGGCGTTGAGGTGGGGGGCGGCGGAGTCTGCTGCTCGGCGCAGGCGCCCAGCAACAGTCCCAGCGCCAGGAGCAGGGCCGCGAGGCCGGGCAGGCGGAGCTTGCGAGAAGCGCTTATGCCCATTCCCAGGTACGCAGGGTTTCCAGCACGGGATAAGCGGTCATGTCGAGTTGGATGGGAGAGACGGAGATGTAGCCTTCGGCGAGGGCGCCGTAATCGGTGCCGGGTTCGGGCACGCCGGTGGGGGCTTCGCCGCCGATCCAGTAATAGGGGCGGTCGCGCGGGTCGAGGCGTTTGACCAGCGCGTCCCGGTAGATGCGTTGGCCCTGGCGGGTGATCTGGATGCCGCGGGGCTTGCCTTCAGGCAGGTAGGGGACGTTGACGTTGAGGAGCACGCCGGTGGGAATGCCGTAATGAAGGAAGCGTTCGACCACCTGGCGGGCGGCCGCGGCGGCAGCGGAAAAATCGATTTCCGCGCCGTTTTCGGGGGGGCGCTGCTGAGAGACGGCGATGCCGGGCAGGCCAGCAATGACCGCTTCCATAGCAGCGGTGACCGTGCCGGAGTAGGTCAGGTCCTGACCGATGTTTTCACCGTTGTTGATGCCGGATACGATGAGATCGATGGGCTCGGGGATGACGCCCAGGAGGGCCAGGGCCACGCAATCGGCGGGGGCGCCATCGGTGGTGAGGGCGGGGCGGCCATCGGCGAGGGTGACGGAGCGGACGCGCAGGGGGCGTTCGAGGGTCTTGACGTGGCCTGACGCTGTCCAGTTGCGGTCGGGGGCCAGAATAGTGATTTTGCCGAGGCCGTCCAGCGCGTTCGCCAGCGCCAGCAAGCCGGGGGCCTGGACGCCATCGTCATTGGTAACCAGAATATGCATGATAGCCTCGGGTGGCGAACTTTAGAAGAGCTGGAAGATGGTGCGTAGAATGGGGCTGATGCTTTCAACCAGCTCATCCCGTTCGGCCTCTGGAAGGAACGCGGAGCGCGCGGCATTGAGGATGCAGTCCGAAAGCACGGCGGCGGGCATGCCCACGACCTCGAGGGCCTGGCGGTATTCATCGGTGAGGGTGATGCGCGAGATGCCGGGGTCGTCGGTGTTGACGGTGGTGATGAGCCCGGCGTCGACCATTTGATGGATGGGGTGTTCTTCGAGTTTGGCCACTACGCCGCTTTGGTGGTTGCTGGTGATGCACACTTCAAAGACTGTTCCGCGCTCGCGGGCCATGTCCATGACCAGGGGGTTTTCGACCACGCGCACGCCGTGACCGACGCGCTCGACCTCCAGGCCTTCGATCACTTCGCGGACGGATTCGGCGCCGGACCATTCACCGGCGTGAGCCGTGGTGCGCAGCCCGGCGGCTTTTGCTTGACGGAAAACTCCGGCGAAGGGCAGGGCGCTAAAGTCGGCTTCGTTCCCGGCCAAATCGAGGGCGGCGATGCCCCGGTTGCGGAAATCGACCGCCAGGGTGGCGACTTGCTCGGCCAATTCGACCGATTCGTGCCGGTTGACGGAGGCGATGAGCTTGATGGGCAGGTGGTAGTCGCGGCTGGCGTCATCGGCAGATTGGCAGACCCATTCCATGACCTCGGAAAGGGAGAAGCCTTGCATGCGGCTGAGGGCAACCGGGGTGAAGCGCAGTTCGAGGTAGCGGACTCCGTCGGCGGCGGCATCAGCGATGGCTTCGCGGGTGATGCGAGCGATCACTTCGGGAGAGCGGTAGAACATGCGCAGGGTCTGGAATTTGGAGAGGAAGTTGGTGAGGGTTTGGGGGTCGTCCTTTTGCATTTGGACGAGGGAATTGAATTGGGTATAGGGAACGGTCAAGCCGTGCTGGCGGGCGACATCCAGGAGCGTGTCGAGGCGGAGAGAGCCTTCTAGATGGCGGTGCAATTCGATTTTTGGAATGGCCCGGTAGAAGGAAAGTTGACCTGTTGAAATTCGTGAGTACCAGCTCATAAAATTTCCTGTGGAAACCTTCGGTGGTTGAAGAAAGTTTCCGAAATTAAGGCATTTCCCCTGCTGCTTGCGTAGTTATCTGGTTGGATTATATCTTAGGCAGACGAGTGAAACAAGGGATGAGAACGGGCGAGTAAGGTTTTCTCAAGTTCAGCAAAAGACCCTCACCCGCGCCGTCGGAGCCCGGCGCGACCTCTGCCACGGGCATGCTCCGCGATCCCAAAGGGAGAGGTGAGGAAAAGATGGTGAGAACTGAAAAAGGGCTAAACTCCAGTATAAAGCTACTTTGATTTGCGGTCGCGGAGGAAGACGCTGAAGACCCCGCCTGCCACGATGAGCACGAGCAGCGCGGCGACCAGGCTGATGCCAATGGTTTGCCGCTGGTTGTTGAGTAACTCGGGGGGGTAGGGCGTGCGGGAGGGTTGGATGGGGGTTGATTCGGGAGAGGGGGTCTCTTCGAGTTGGGGGAGAATGACGCTTTCAGCACCGCTGTTGGGAACCGAGGCTTGCGCCGCCCGAGAAGGTTGCGAGGAATAGGCTCCGGCGGCGAGCAAAAAGAATGTCACCACAAGGATCAAGAGCAGGCGGTTATCCAGCCAATCGGGGCGCGGAAAAGAAGTCTGAGGTCGTTTCATGACAAGGTCACCTCGCTTAAGGGACGGTCAACTGCTGGGCAGCTTGCTCAGCCACGAGGGCAGGGTCGGCAGCGTTTTCGATGACCTGGGCGACGGCTTCTTTCAAGACGGGGCCCAGGCTGAGGAGCAAATCGTTGGAGGGGCGCGCTTCGGCGGTGAGGGCGCTTTGCCCAAGGATGGTGCGCAGGCTGGGGTCACGCCAGGCGGTCAGGGAGGAGGGGCGGGTGGGAAGAGAGCCGGCGGCTTCGGTCCAGGCGGCCAGGAAGGTGGGATCGCTGAGCCATTCTGCCAGTTGGACCGAATAGGCGCGCCGTTCGGGGAGCGGGTCGGTGACCGCCCAGGACCAGCCGGCAGCCAGGGTGACCGGGTTGGGACCGGAAACCGGAAGCGCCGCGATGGCGCCATCGGGAATACGGTTTTTTAAGTAGTAGGAGTTCCAGGTGATGACCGCGTTGACCCGACCTTCCTCAAAAGCGCTCCAGGCCTGCTGTTCGGTTTCAAAATCGGTCAGCCAGGTGGGAAAAATGGCGCTTTGTGCGGCTGAGGCGTACATTTGGAGTACCTCGGTCAGAGAACCGGCATCTAAGGCCGGGCGGCGCTGGGCATCTTCGACCACGCCGCCGTGTGAGCGATATTGGGCAATGGTCAGCATGGATTGAGAGCTTCCGGCGGCGAAGGCCACGGGTTGACCGAGGCGCATGATGGATTCCCAAGTGAGGGGCGGCTCGATGACCAGGGCGGGACGGTAGACGATGACCAGGCTGTCACCGGCAAAGGGCAGGCCAAAGGTGACGCCTTGAACCATGGCCAACTGGCGGGCATACTCGTACCAATCGGGGTCGTCAATGAGCGTGCTGGCCCCATCCAACGGGTAAACCAGCCCTTTGATGGCGGCGTTTTCCAGGTCGGGGCGAGAGAGCGCGGTGACCCCGGGGAGCGCCAGCGGGGCAGCCGCGGCTGCCGCGGTGAGGGCTTCGAGGGTGGAGCCGGGGCCGCTGGCTGCCTTCAAGCGCACCTCAATCTCAATGCCGGTCTCCTGGGTGAAATCCAGGAGGCGATTGGAGAGGATTAACGCGGCAGGCGAGCCGCTGGAGGGGTCGAAGTCGGGGGGCAGCCAGAGGGTGAGCTTTTGGGGGATGGAGGGCTGCGGGGTTGGCGTGGCGGCTTCCAGGGGTTGGGGGGTGGGGGTTTGGGTAGCCGGGGTGGGAGTGGTTGGCTGAGCGTCAGGAGTCAAAAAAGGGAGCTGAATTTGCTCCAACACATTGCACGCCCCCGCTGTGAGCAGGGCGATGAAGGCCAGCCAGCCCAAAAGGGTTGTGACCCGGTTCCGGTGCGGGTTCCGCCGGTTTGAGTCGGGCGGAACCCGCGAAGAGTCAAAGGAGGTCATTCGAGTTTGATGGATTCGCTGACCAGAGCGGTCAACAGCTTGACACACTGCTGAACATCGCGGAAGTCAACCATTTCGGAGGGGCTGTGAATGTATCGCGTGGGGATGGACAGGCAGCCGGCGGGAACGCCCGAGCGGCTGAGCTGGATGGCGCGCGCATCGGTCGTGCCGCCTTCGAGCACTTCCATCTGGTAGGGCAGGCCCAGTTTTTCGGCAGTGGCAACCATCCAGCGAATGATGCGCGGATCGGCCAACATGCCGCCGTCGCGGACTTTGATGGCGGGACCCTTGCCGAGCGCGACTTCCATCTTGACGCCCTTGGGGGTGTCGCCGGTGCGAGTCACGTCGACCGCCAGGGCCAGGTCGGGGTCCACGTCGTAGCCGGCAACGGTCGCGCCGCGCAGGCCGACTTCTTCTTGCGTGCTGAAGACGAAGTAGATTTCGTGGGGCGAGGACTTGAGCTCTTTGAGGGCGGCGATCATCACGGCCACGGCAATGCGGTCATCCATGGCTTTGGAGACCAGGCGGTCGCCCAGTTCGAGGTAAGGGCGCACAAAGGCGGCTACGTCGCCGACTTTGACCGGGCAAGAGGCGCGGTCGGAGGCGCCTACGTCGATGAACATCCGGTCAATGGCGGGGACTTTGTCGGGGGCATCGGGTTTTTCCATATAGATCACGCCGCCGGTGCCGTCGAGGAATTGGACGCGGGCCCCAATGCAGTGGATGGGGTAAATGCCGCCGATGGTGGAGAAGCGCACGAAGCCGTTCTCGTCGATGTGGGTGGCGATGACGCCGATTTCGTCCATGTGACCGGAGAGCATGATGCGCAGGCCGCCGGGGCCTTTTTTGCCTTTACGGGCAATCAGGTTGCCGAGGGGATCAACGCGAATTTCATCGACCAGCCCGGCGATTTCGGCGCGGATGACCTCGCGCACAGGAGCTTCGTACCCAGAAGGTGCGACCGTTTCAACCAGTTTTCGGATTAATTGCTTCATTTTTGGCACTCCAAGAGCAGTTCAATTAGCGTTCGGCAGCCAGCACGGAGCGCTCGAGGCGCAGCAGGGCATGGTAGAGGAGGGCAAAGGTGTTTTGCCAGTCGGATAGGCGGGCCAGCGAGGCAGCAGTGTGGAGATAGCGCCCTGGCACGGATAAGGAGAGGGCGGGGATGCCGCTGCGAACTTTGTGCATGGCGGCGGCGTCGGTTCCGCCCGAGCCGGGCTGGCGGAATTGATAAGGAATGCCCAGTTCTTCTCCGGTTTGGGCCAGGTGGCGAACGAGGCGCGGGTCGGAAAGCGTGCCGATGTCGGCGATGTAAATGGCAGGGCCGGCATCCAGGCGGGTGTTGTATTGGGTGTTCTCGCTGTCATCCCACATGGGCAGGTCGACGGCGGGAGTAGAGTCGAGAGCGATGGCAATATCGGGGTTGAAGTTATAGGCAGCCACGCGAGCGCCGCGCCCCCCGATTTCTTCCTGGACGGTGAACGCCGCCAGCAGCTCGATGTTGGCGGGCGGGTTCTTGACCAGCTCGATGAGCGAGGTGACGCCCAGACGGTTGTCGAGGGCTTTGCCCACCAGGGAGGGGCCGAGCTGGCGGAAGCGAGTGGCAAAGGTGGCGCGGTCGCCGATTTTGACCTTGCTGCCGCCCTGGCCGACGTCGATGCGCAAAGCGTCGATGGGGATTTTGCGCTCGGTTTCGCCTTCTTCGGTGAGGTGGATGGGTTTAGCGCCGATGACGCCGGGGAGGTTGTCTTTGCCGACCAGGACGTGCTTGCCGGGCAGGACGCGCTCATCGATGCCGCCGACGGTGACGAAGGAGAACAGGCCTTCTTTTTCGTCGTCGACCACCATGAAGCCGACCTCATCCATGTGGGTGGCGATCAGCACGCGCAGGGCGTCGGGGTTTTGTGATTTGCGCACCGCCAGGACGTTACCCAGCGCGTCGACCTTGATTTCATCGGCCACGCCCTTGAGTTGTTCGAGGACGATGGCGCGCACCTGGGCTTCGTCACCAGAGACGGCGCAGGCATTGCTGAGGCGTTCCAGCAAGGCGATTTGATCGGGGCCAATCGCGGGAATGCTCATTCTGTGACCTCCTCCCAGCGGATTTTTGCCAGGCTGTCGGGGTTGAGGCGGAGGATGTACTGGGCCAGGAGATGCCCGGCGCGCTGGACATCCTTGTGCGAGATAACCTCGACGGGGGTGTGCATGTAGCGCAGGGGGATGCTGAGAACCATCGTGGGGATGCCCTCGGCGACAATTTGCAGGCCCATGGCGTCGGTGCCGGAGTAGCGCGGGTAGACTTCGACTTCGAAGGGAATATCCAACTGCTCGGCGACGTCTTTAAAGCCGTCGAAGATGGCCGGGTGGGTGTTGGGACCCCAGGCCAGAACAGCGCCTTTGCCCAGGCCGTGACCACGGTAATCGCGGACGCCGGGGCCGGTGGCAAAGGTGACGTCAATGGCGACGGCGATGTCGGGGCGAATGTCAAAGGGTGAGGTGAGGGCTCCGGCGAGGGTCTCTTCTTCCTGCACGGTGGCCACGGCGTACACATCCCACTGCGGAGCGGCGTGCTGCAACTCATCGAGACAAATGGTGACGGCAGCCACCGAAGCGCGGTTGTCGAGGGTGTGGCCGGCCAGCAGGTCGCCGGGCAGATCGAGGGGCTCGGTGGCGAAGGAGATGAGGTCGCCGGGGCGGACCAGGGCGTTGACCTCGTCACCGGGCAGGCCCGTGTCGACGATGAGATGCTCGAGCCCAACGGGACTGCCTTTCAAGGAGGGCGGCAGAACGCGGTCGAGGGGCTGGGCGACGATGCCGGGCAGTTCGCGGCGACCGTAGACGATGACCGGGGTGGAGACGAGGATGCGCGGGTCGACGCCGCCGACTTCGGTGAAGTGGATGAAGCCTTCGGGGGTCACGCGGGTGACCATGAGGCCGATGGCGTCCATGTGGGCGGCGAGGAGGATGCGCAGGCGGGGCTCGGGGCCGGCGCCTTTGCGCAAACCGTGAAGGCTGCCCAGCTTGCTGACGGTCAATTCGTCAACCAATGGGCGCCAGGCCTCGGCGATCACCTCGCGGACGGGGTCTTCGTAACCGGAGAGGCCAGGAAGCGAAATCATTTTTTTGAGAAAGTCTTTGATATCAGTCATGGGTTTCCATTACAAGACAATCAAGGTGCGGTGGTTGCAGAGGGTTCCAGGGTGATGGTGGGCGTCATGGTAGGCGGCGGGGAGGTGTTGGTGATGGTAGGTGTGAGGGTGGGGGTGAAGGTTTGTGTGAAGGTAGGGGTAATGGTAGGCGTATGCGTGACCGTAGGCGTGGGGGTGAGGAAGGTCACGGTGAAGGTGGGCGTGATGGAGGTGGTGGGGGTTTGCGTGGGAGTTTGCGTGATGGTAGGCGTGGCGGTGATGGGAGTCGCCGTGGAGGTGTGGGGTGGGGTGTTGCTGGGTGTATGGGTAATGGTGGGGGTGGGAGGAGGGCGGTTGCTGAGTTCGTAGACTTGCACGACCATAAATCCGACGCAATAGATGGAAAGCGAAAACAGGATGATGATAACCAGACAGGCACGAACTCGGTTTCGACGATCTTTTATCTGGGCTTCCATGGGTCGGCATTCCTCCGCATGGCTCCATCATATCATCAGGAGGCATGGCGTGCAAGTGAAA
>CAZMMI010000152.1:4136-9690 GCA_964567255.1 uncultured Anaerolinea sp. | reverse complement strand
CTCGAAGCACCGGCGCCGGTTTTGCTGGCCGGGTTGGATTACAACACTCCCTGGACGCGCGATGCCGCGATCAACGTGTGGAATGGGCTGGGGCTGTGGCTGCCGGATGTAGCCCGTAACACGCTGGTGTCGGTGTTGGAGCGCGGGCCGAACGGCGCGTTCATCGGCGGGCAGTATTGGGATTCGATCTTGTGGAGCGTGGGCGCGTGGGCTTTCTATTTATACACGGGAAATCGTGGCTTCTTGCGCCTGGCCTTGGAGGCCACCCGTAACAGCCTGGCGCGCCTGGAGCAGGAAGAGTTTGACTCCGAGTATGGCCTGTTCCGCGGTCCGGCTGTGTATGGCGACGGCGTGGCGGCCTACCCGGATCGATATGCTCAGACCAACGGTTCCAGCTCCATCCTGGACTGGCCCGCCTGTCATTCGGATGAGCGAGCGGGGAGGGGCTACGGGCTGCCAATGATGGCCCTCTCGACCAACTGCGTTTACTACCAGGCTTACCGCCTGGCGGGGGCGATGGCGGTGGACACCGGGCAGCGCAGCGACCCCACCTGGGGCGATAAGGCTCAGAGACTGCGCGCCAGCATTTTGAAGCATTTCTGGAATCCACAGACCGGCTCTTTCCGCTACCTGGTGGACAGGTGGGGTGGGTGCGACAGCCAGGAAGGATTGGGGAGCAGCTTTGCCCTGTTGTTTGGCGTGGCCGAAGCCGATCAGGTTGGGCAGGTTTTGGACAACCAAGTGGTTCCGGAAGCGGGGATTCCGTGTGTGTGGCCGAACTTTGAGCGTTACGCCGCGGCGGATGGAATGCGCTTTGGGCGTCACGCCGGGACGATTTGGCCGCCCATCCAGGCCTTTTGGGCCGAGGCTGTCGCCCGCGCCGGGCGGCCGGATTGCTTTGCTCACGAGTTCGATCAACTTACCCGTCACATTTTGCGGGACGTACAGTGCGCTGAGATCTACCACCCGTATACGGGGGAAATCTATGGTGGAGTGCAGGAGGGCGGCACGGGGGAAGATGGAATGCAGTGGGCGTCTTGCCGGCGGCAGTCCTGGAGCGCCACTGCCTACCTGCGCATGGTCTGGCTGGGGCTGACCGGCATGCGCGTTTCTCCGGAGGGCGCCGCGTTTCAACCGCTTCTGCCGCCGGGGTTGGACGAAGTTTTCATTCAAGGGCTGCCTTATCGCAATGGGCGGCTGGATATTTTCATTCAAGGCCAGGGCAACCGGCTGGAAGAATTCAAACGCAACGGAATCAGTGGGCGGGCCTTTGTGCCTGCCGATATTACCACCACGCAAGTTCTTGAGATCCGCCTGGTCAGCGCTTAATTCTGCTCGGATCCTAAAAAAAGAAGAGTGTGGGTGACTTCGCCGCCCACACTCTTCTTTTTTTGAGGCTTATGGAGCCGTTTAATTCTTGAGGCGGGTTCCGCAGGCACGGCAGAACACATCGCTGGCAGAGGCGCGTTTGCCGCACTGGTGGCAGAAGGCTGCCTCCTGGGCGGGCTCAGCCTCGGCGGAGCGGTGGCGGCGAACACGAGCAGGCGGCTCGGGCGAACGCCCGGTGCGTGTGTACCAGAAGATGCCGCCGGCAATGAGCGCCAGCCCCAGCCCGCCCAGCAGCCAGGGCAGCACCTGAGTGAGGGTCATGCGCCCGGGTGTGGTGGTGGTCACCGGGGAGGCCGGCGTGGTTTGCTGGAAGGTGCGCGAGTTGGTCAGGTCGTTGTTATCTTTGACGTAGCTGAATTCCACGTCAAAAGGCATTCCGGCAGTGACGGCGCCGACAGCAAGGTTGAAGTAGTTCAAGCCGTCTGCGCCGGTGGTCAGCGAGCCCATGCTGGGCTGCACTTGAAGGCCGGTGGCGGTGGGCGGCTGCTGGAAGGAGACCAGCAAGTCTTCAACAGCATAATCTCCGGGCCAACGGTAGACGAACGTGCGCCGGCTGCCGTCTTGCGTAAGCTGCGGGTCATAATATTCGATTTGAATCTCGGGTAGGGTGGCCGTGAAATGCACCAAAGCGTAGTCCCCATCTCGCCCGGCCATTTCATACCCCCCGGCCACATTGATGAGCGTGTCGCCAGACTTTTCGGCGACGGCGTGGGGAGCGCCAGCCTGAGAGGGGATGCGCAGGGTAATCTCAGCGGGGAGTTTCACCGTGGGGGCTAATTCGATCCGGTAAATGACCAGCACCTTCAGTTCCTGGTCATATTCAGGCCAAACATCCACTTCCAGACTTTTGTACGAAACCTCACTTTGAGCATGGACGGCGACTTGAGGGGCCAGCAAGAGGATGAAAGCCAGAATGAGCAGGAACCAACGGCGCATAAAACCTCCCAAAATGCCAGGCGGGGATGGATGAACAGATAGATTATAGCAGAATCTCCCTAATTATTATCTGGTATACAGATAAAGAGGGTGGTTGAAGGGTCTCCGCATTCATACGCCATAAAGCGGATTTTATCCCGCCTATTTCGGGAAGCCGCTTTTTCAGCATCTTTGCCACGCCTTTCTTGATAGCTCTTTGATGAATGAGTCGTTCTCGGGAAAGGTATAATGCTAACAATGATTGTAACGAATAAGAGGTAAAGGGAGGTATCCGAGTTCGGGTCTCTGTTTCCTCTGCTTGAACAGTAATAATGGATATCGACGCAGTTACTAAGGAGAATGCATCATGAAAAGTGTTTCAGTAATTTGGCGAGTAATTTTACTGGCGGGGTTACTATTGGGAAGCGCGGGCGCAAACCAACCGGCTTCCGCGGCGCCTGCTCTGCAAAGCGGAGACGTGCCGCGTTTTGAGCCAGGTCCGTGCATGTTCGACATTCCAGCGGGTATTACCGAAGGCGAGCAGGTAGATTGCGGCTGGTTGGTGGTGCCCGAAGAGCACGCTAACCCGAACGGCCCCACGATTAAGCTGGCTGTGGCCATTTTGCGCAGCCAGGTCGCCAATCCGCGCCCCGATCCGTTGGTGATGGCGCAAGGCGGCCCGGGCGGATCTACGATCGACTATTACACGCAGGTGTTGTTTTACAGCGACCTGTGGAAGAACCGCGACATCATTTTGTTTGACCAGCGCGGAACATTGTATTCACAGCCGAACCTGGTCTGTCCCGAGAACCTCGATATGACCATTGAACTGCTCGATGAAAACCTGGAGGCAGAAGAAGCCGAAGCACGTTTTCGCGAGTCTATACTGGCCTGTAGGGAGCGACTGATCAATGAAGGGATCAACCTCTCCGCTTTTAACAGCCTGGAAAATGCCGCCGATATCAACGCGCTGCGGCAGGCTTTGGGATATGAGCAGATTAACCTGTACGGCGTGTCCTACGGCACGCTGCTGGCGCTGCATACTATGCGCGATTACCCCGAGGTGCTGCGCAGCGTGATCCTGGATGCGGTGGTACCGACGAATCGAAATTTCAACCAGTTGGCTCCGTTAACCATGGACCGCTCTTTTACAGAGTTTTTCACGGCGTGCCGAGAGAGCGAAGAGTGCAATCGGGAATATCCATTCCTTGAGCAGACCTACACAGATCTCTATGCCCGGTTGGAAGAAAAGCCGGTCATCTTAAAGGTGCGCGACCCAGAGGGCGGGAAAATATACTCCGCGCTGGTCGACGGCGATACGCTGGTGGGTACGCTCTTCCAACTGCTGTACAGCACCGAGTTGATCCCCTTGCTGCCCAAGATGATCCAAGATTTTGAGAAAAATGATTATGCCTTTAGCGAATATGTTCTGTCCCTCATTACTTTTGATCGCACGATGAGTTATGGAATGTATTTCTCGGTGGTTTGCGCGGAGGACAGTGATCTTAACCTGGATGAGGTGGATTACAGTGGTATCCGGCCTGAGTTAGGCCGGGATGCGAACATTGGCAATGAATCCCTGATTAAGCTGTGTGAAGGGTGGAATGTGCCTGCGCTGGACGACATGGTGGATGTTCCGGTGAGCAGCGATTTGCCGGTGTTGATCTTGAACGGGCGCTTTGACCCGATCACCCCGCCGGATTACGGCGCCGAAGCTGCCAAGACCCTGCCGAACAGCTATTCATTTACCTTCCCGAACACCGGTCACGGGGCTGCCGTTAGCAGCGAGTGCGCCGATGAGATCATCCTTGATTTCCTGGATGATCCGGGAGAACGCCCCAATGACGCTTGTTTACAAGACGTGCCGCCGGTTGATTTTGTGACGGATAATGATGTTGTCAACCTGCCGGTGATCGCAAAAATTCTGGAAGGTCGCTTGGGAACCCTGGTTGGGTTGGTGCTCACAGGGCTGGCGGCGCTGATTCTGCTGTCTGCGTTGGTAGTTTACCCGCTGGTCTGGTTGATTCGATTGGTGCGCAGCAAAGAAGGCCGCCCGACGCCTTTTTACGGGCACCTGGCCCCCTGGCTGGCGATAGCGGTTGCGGGGTTGATGTTCTTGTTTATGGTGGTGATGGCGGTTGCTTTCTTTGGCATGGTCATGGAAAACAACTACATCTTCTTGATGGGCGTGCCGGGCAACTACCGGCCCCTGTTCCTGCTGCCACCGCTGATCCTCCTTCTGGTTCTGGCGATGGTTGTTTTGATGGTACTTGGCTGGAAGGGTACATATTGGAATACCTGGCGCAAGGTGTATTTCTCGTTGCTGACCCTGTGCGCGGTGGGCTGCGCGGTGTGGCTGGTGGGTTCCGGCAGCCTGGCGGCGATTCTCTAAAGACAAGTCCTGAGCGCAACTTGCGCTGTGAAATGACGTATATTAAATATATACGCGAGAAAAGTCCTCGAATATGAGATGGGGGTGCGAAGCTCCCTCATCTCATGTTCGGGATTTTTCCTTCTCTGTCTGGTAGTTCCCGGGCGAATACTGAATATGGAGGTCTGGCATGTCTGAAGAACAACAGCAAACTCAACAAGAACAAGAATCTACTGGCGCAAACTGGCGCGAGGTGGGCGAGCAATTTGAGCGCCTGGGGCAGTCGTTGGCAGACGCCTTGCGTGCCACGTTTAGCGAAGCTGAACAGAGCGGGCAGTGGGAACGCGTGCGCACGGGCATGGAATCGGTCGCTCGCGAGGTGGGTCAGGCGGTGGAAGATACCGCGAAGTCGCCCAAAGCGCAGGAACTGAAGGTGGAAGCGCAGAAGACAGTGGATCAACTGCGCACCGCCGGGGAGCAGGCCGTGCAAGAGGCCCGCCCGCAGATGGCTTCAGCTTTGCGGCAGATGAATGTGGAACTGCAAAAGCTGATCGATTGGGCCGAGCGCGAAAAGAAGGAGTAGCGCTTGGCCACCCCGGTGCCGGACGCCTATAATGCCGATCCGCTGCGCGAGTGGGACCGCCTGGAGCGGGATGCTTACCGCCGCCTGGAATTTGAGCTGACCTGGGATGCGCTGACTCGCCGCCTGCCGCCCGGCGCGCACGTGCTGGACGCGGGCGGCGGGCCGGGGCGCTACTCCCTGGAACTGTGCCGGGCGGGCTGGCAGGTGACCCTGGCGGATATTACCAGCGGGCTGCTGGAGGTGGCGCGGGCCAACTTTGCCGCCGAGCCGCCCGAGGTACAAGCCCGGCTGCGCGG
>CAZMMI010000152.1:0-4036 GCA_964567255.1 uncultured Anaerolinea sp. | reverse complement strand
TGGCGCGGGCCAACTTTGCCGCCGAGCCGCCCGAGGTACAAGCCCGGCTGCGCGGCATTGAACAGGCCGACTTGCGCGACCTGTCGCGCTTTCGGGATGATACCTTTGACGCCACGCTGTGCCTGGGCGGGCCGCTGACCCATTTGCCCGCCCGCGCCGACCAGGAGCAGGCGGTGCGCGAAATGGCCCGGGTGACTCGCCCGGGCGGGTTGATTTACCTGACCGGGGTAGGGTACCTGGCGGTGCTGCGCTATATACTCAACTTTCACCGTGAGGAACTCCTGGGGGATTACATCGATAGTTTCTTAGAAGACGGAAATGCTCCTGGTCCAGGAGGAATGTTGTGGCACTTCTTCCGGGCCGACGAACTGCGCGAACTGGCCGAATCCTGCGGTTTGGAGACGCTGGAAATGGTCGGCTGTCAGGGTCTATCCAGCGGATTGCCCCAAGTGACCAATGCTGTGGCAGCGAATGAGCCGGAAGCCTGGGCGGCCTGGCGCAAGGTGTTGTTCCGCACGGCGCAGATCCCGGCGGTGGTGGATGGAGCCGAGCACATTTTGTGGGTGGGACGGAAGAGCCGGTCGGGGTAAGATCGGTCGGGCTGAAGCCCTCCCTCAGTGCGCGGAAGCCAGGGGGAAGGACTCATGTGCTGAGAAGAGGTTTTACTCCCCGACGGAGCGGAAATGGGGGTCGGTCGGGCTCAAGCCCTCCCTCAGTGCGCGGAAGCCAGGGGAGAATGCGGTTCTTTGGAGCACGGAGGATAGGGGGGGGCTCCGTGTACTGAGGAGGGGTTTCAACCCCGACGGGCCGGAAAAAGAATTTTGGTTGAATTTCACAAGTTGTAAAGCAATCTTCCCTATAATGAATAGGTGAAACCTGGATTCAAGTTGAAATTCGAGGACAGTTCGAATGACGTATTGGAGATTGCATTACCACCTTATCTTTGCCACAGCAGACCGGCAGCCTGTATTAACTCCTGAACGAGAGAAGGTTTTTTACGGGGTGTTATACGGGAGAGCAGAAGACCTGGGCGTGAAGGTCCACGCGGCTGGGAATGTGGACGATCATGTCCACCTGGTTGTATCCATTCCGCCAAGCTTGTCGGTAGCCGGTTTTGTTAAGCAGGTCAAGGGCGCCAGTGCTCATGCGATTAACTGTATGCCTGAAAGCGACGGGTCTTTTCGCTGGCAGGCAGGATATGGGGCTTTATCGGTTAGTGAAGCTGCCCTGGAAAAGGTAATGGCTTATGCTGCTAACCAAAGACAGCATCATCAGGATAGCACATGCCATCAATTCTTCGAAAAGATGGATGAATAATACAGATGACTTACACGATCACGACCATCCTTGGCCAGTCATTCACCTGCGAGTGCATTGGCTGTGACATTGCAGCAGGTAGAATCACTCCGCCCGGCGGGATGATCGCCGAGACGGAGCATTTTATCCTGCATCAAGACCCCGAAGTTCCCATCCGGGCGTTTTTCATTGTGGCTTCGAAAGCACACATCCAATCGATGGATCAGATGAGCGCCGCCGAAGCGCAGGAATGTTTTGAATTGGTTTATCGGGCACGAAAACTCCAATCACAACTCGGCGATATTTCTGAGGTGTTGGTCATCCAAGAGGAACGCTCGGAGCACTTTCACCTGTGGCTGCTGCCGCGTTATGCCTGGATGGATGAGCGGTTCGCCAACTCGCTGACCACCGTGCGCGAAATGTTGAAATACGCCCGGGAACACCGTCGCAGCGAGGGCGAGATTAAGGAAATCCTGGGAACGGTCAAGCGGAGCCGGGAGCTTTGGACTCTGGCTTGAGGTCGGGGGCCAAACGCAGTATCTCGGCGACCAACTCATCTTCTGATAACTTATTGCGCCCTTGAATGCCCAACTGAGCGGCGATCTGTTGCACCTGGGCATGGGAATGCTGCTGTTTGAACAGCCGCACGGGGTGGTAGAAGGTCGCCTGCCACGCTTCCAGCGAGGATAACCCCACGGTGCTGCCGTGGTCGCTGGCGAGATTTTCGATCAGTTCGCGGACCTGTTCGTCTGTGCCCTGGATGACATTTTTGGCTACCGACATGCGGGCAATGCCCTGGTTGACATGGAATTGGTGAATGAGCCAGTCGATGAGCAGCATTTTGTCTTGCGGCGTTTTCGCTTTGGGGAAGCGTTCGAGGTAATTTTCAAACAGATCGGTAACTGAACCGGGCAGCAGGCTCTTGCCGGTGTAGCTATCGTAGAACTCGCCGCAGGTGACCTGCCAGCCGCATTGCTCGCACTTCAACAACAAGTCCTTGGCCCGAGAACCCATGCGATAAGGCTGGGGCACGGGCGCGCCGCACTGGCGGCATTTGACCCGCCCAAAGGTTTGGGCCTCGCGCACTTCGAACATATCCAGAACACGCGCGTGGATGGCGAAATGGACTCTGTCAAGCAACTCTTCGTCCAGTCTCCCCTGCGCATCGCTTTCGTATAGGCGATGGATGTCTTTGCGGGAGATGCGCTCGGCCCAATGGAATTTCGCTGGATCGGTCATATTTTCCTTCATGAAGCTGTTGCTTTCAAGCCTTCTTTTTTACAAAAAGAAACAAAGCGATGATCATCATGATGAAGGCGGCGCCTGACAGCACAACACCAATCGCAGGTTGGTTTGGGTTGTTTTCGGACCTTGGGGTAGGGGATGGTGTCGAAGTTGGAACTTCCGTTGCGGCGAGCTCGGTGATGATAGGCGTTGGAAAGACTTCTGTTGGAGGTATGCTCGTAGGAGCTGCCGTTGGGCTGCTTTCTTCCAGTAGTTCATATCGAAATACCACCGGCGTATACGGATCTAATTCTCTCCTGCCGATCATCCAAACATGTTCCTGGTCGGAAGCGCAGACAGTATACAATACCACCCCGTCTTCTTGAGGGGTCTCCGACCATTGTTTTCCGTCCCAGGTATAGATGATTGAGTCGACGGGGCTGTTCGCCTCCATAACGTAAGGCACTTTACCCACCGCCCAACCCTGGTCGGGCGAAACCATCTCAATATCAAGTAGATTATCGAGAGAAGGTTGATAGACCTCCGCCCATTCTATTCCATTCCAGTGAAGTATTGCTGAGTGATCAGCAATACTCCCTACAGCCCAGATGTTATCAGAGCCTATTACTGAGAAACGCTCGATTCCCATATAGGAAAACTCATCCATTTGTTCAAGATATGCTCTCCAGCTTTTGCCATTCCAGCGATACAAAACCCCCTCCCCAGCCGCCCACCCGTCCTCCGCTGAAACCAACGCGATATCGCGGATGATTCCAGTCGCTTCCAAGGGCGGGGTCAGTCGATGTGGATATTTCGCCGGAAATGGAAATGGACTCCACTGCTCTCCGTCCCATTTTAACACCTCGCGAATATTACTATCATCGGGTTGTATTCCACCTATAAAACCTAAATTATCCGGGAGAACCGATATGCTAAAGAACTCCGCACCTGATACATAGGGCAACTTAATCCAGGCAATCCCATTCCAATGAACAATATCACTCATCCGTGTTATAGCCCAAACATCATCACCAGCGACCATTGTCACTTCTGAAAATTGGAAATCCAAAGGGTATGCCATCGAACTTGGCCTTTTTACAACCTGCCATTGGTCCCCGTTCCAGTGAAGCAATTGCTCCCCCACAGCCCAACCATCTGTGCCCGATAGGAAATCGCAATCGCTATCACCGCTGCTAAGTATAAAATCAGGATCGCTGTCTGGAACTTCCCGCCAGACCCATTGCGCTGTTGGGGTAGAAATGAGCATTGGGTTGTCCGCCAGGGCTTCGGCAGAGCTTTGGGGGAATACAGCAGTTATTCCAAACGCCAACAATACAAACAGGGAAATAGCAATCCGGCGTTTTGGATGGTTTGAACGATTCATATCTATCCCCGATTCTCGCTTGCTCGAACTACGGAATTCACCAAACCGTCATCATTCATGCTGGCGCATTGGCTTTCAGGCTGAATGTGGCGGGGTACAGGTAGCGTTCTTCGTCCTCGCAGTAAGACGAGT
>CAZMMI010000151.1:3640-9694 GCA_964567255.1 uncultured Anaerolinea sp. | reverse complement strand
AAGATCCCGGGCTCATCGTTGAAACATGGCCAGGTCGAAAGGTATTTTCCAGATGCGTATAAAAAGCGCCCATTGCCGACCGTAGAACCGCCTCCTTGATCGCTTCCGCCCAATACCGCTCGAGAGCATCTTCGAAGTCCTCCGACCAGGTTTCCAGCTCCATCCCGCAGGTAACCACAAACGGAAAGACTTGCTCCGTCTCTTCCAGGTTGCGAGCCAGCACTCGGCTGGTGAACCATACCCCGCCAACTCTCACGCGCTCTTCTTCCCGCGCCTCAATGGCAGCCGGCCCGTAGAAGGCTTTTGCATTAGCTATTTTTAGGCCGCAATCAATCATCCGAGCCAGATCCAATGCATCCTGAGTGCCTTCGCGCACTCTGAGCGACTTCATCAGGTTCAATGGATCAATGCGGATTGGAATATGAGTGAGCGCAATTGCCTGCATGAGACCTTCGATTGTTTTGAAGCAGATATCTGGGGTAATAAAATTTTACCCCAGTTTGCGATACAATCAACATAGTTTGGTCTTCAGGAGGGTACAGTCTAATGCAATCGCTATCTACCCACCCTATCATCTATGAAATCAACACCTGGGTCTGGTTGAATGAACTCAGCCAACGATTTGATCGCCCCATCACTCTCGGGAATGTTCCTACCAGCGTATGGGATGATATTTCCGCCCTACAAGTAGACGCGGTTTGGATGATGGGCGTGTGGGAGCGCAGCCCGCATGGCATTCGACTGGCTTTACAAAACGGTGGGCTCATTGCAGATTTTCGACGCGCTCTACCTGATTTTATCCCGCAGGATGTCGTCGGCTCTCCCTATTGCGTCCGCCGTTACCAGGTTGACCTAAACCTGGGTGGGCCGCCTGGCCTGGCTACCGCGCGCCAGGCACTTGCCGATCGCGGCATCCGCCTCATTCTGGATTATGTTCCCAACCATGTGGCCCCCGATCACCCCTGGATCAACGACCATCCAGAATACTTCATCCAGGGGACACCCGAAGATCTGGCCCGCGATCCGCAATCTTTCTTCAAATCTGGCTGCGCTGTTATTGCTCATGGAAAGGATCCAAATTTCCCAGCCTGGCCCGACGTGGCTCAATTGAACGCCTTTCACCCTGGCCTTCGAGAAGCTGTAGACGATACCCTTCTAGCTATCGCATCTCAATGCGACGGTCTGCGCTGCGACATGGCCATGCTCATGTTCAATCGCATCTTCGCGTCCACCTGGGGTGAAAGAGCCGGTTCGCGGCCGAAAGGTGAATTCTGGCCGGCATTGATCCAATCGCTCCGCCTTGCACATCCCGATTTCCTATGGATTGCCGAGGCTTACTGGGATACTGAACCTGAACTGATCGAGCAAGGATTTGATTATTGCTACGACAAGGTCACTTACGACCTTATCAAGGCGGTAAAACCCGTCCAACTCAAAGCACACCTGGAAAAGATCGCCCCTATCTCGAATCACCTCATTCGCTTCATAGAGAATCACGATGAGGCTCGTGCGGCAACAGCCTTCACCCGACAGCAGATACCTATAGCCGCCATACTCACCGCCACCCTCCCAGGTGGAGTAATATTCCACGAAGGCCAGTTTGAGGGCCGCCAAACCCGGCTGCCAGTTTTCTTAGGCCGCCGTCCCGCTGAAGAATCCCAGCCGGAACTGCGAGAATTTTATGTTCGAGTATTGGCCACCCTGGCGGCAGCTCGACTTGACCAGGGCTCATGGTCAATTATTCACCTCGCTCCGGCGACCTCAGATTCCCATTCACCCATTCTTGCATGGGCATGGCAAAAAAACGATTCCACCTACCTGGTATTTGGTAACCTCTCCGCCGAACCGTGCGTAGGTATATTGCCGGCCGAGATCGGTTTTGATTTGACCCGGCCCGAAGATCTTCTCCAGACCTGCCATTTAGATACGATTCAACTACTACCCAATCGATCTATCCGAATAGCTCTCGATAGTTGGCAATCGGTATTCCTCAGAATTCGATCAAGATAATCAAATCTGATAACACCCTTTCTCTTGATTATTTCTTCATACTCTTATATACTCACTGAGTGAGTATATAAGAGTATGAAACAAAACGCTAGCGACCTCTCCCCACAATACGCTCTGATGGGATTCCTCTACCTGGGTCCTATGCATGGTTATGATATACACAAATCTCTGGAATCGAACTTGCGCGAGGTTTGGCGGATTAGCCAGAGCCAGGCTTACAACATTCTCAGGCGTTTACAAAAAGAAGGTTTGATCCAATCCGATCAACAACCACAAGAAAAACGCCCCGATCGCCAAATATTATCTCTAACCGAAGCGGGTCATCACTGTATAGAAAAATGGCTTTTTACGCCCACCCCAGCCAGTGCGCGTGCCTTACGGGTAGAACTACTGACCCGTTTGTTCTTCGCCAGCCAATTGGATGATGATGTCTGCTCTCGTCTAATCCAAGAACAGGAGGTGACCACGGCCAAAGATATTGAGGCTCTTAACCAGCGGCTATCGAATGTGCCTTCCTATCAAACCATCAATCGTTTGGGGCTGGAACTACGTATCCGGCAATTATCTGTCATGCTAGACTGGCTGACTTCGTGCGAAGATAAGCTGATTACACCTTGCTTACCTGCAAAATAATTCATTACTGCTCAGCACTTTTGGGAAAGAGGCCGAATTTGTGCTGTTTGACGGGGCGGAGCCCTGCCAAACAGCACAAATTCGGGACATTTCTACCAGACACTGAGTAGTTACAACAATTTTTAGATATTCCCCTGGAGGCGGATATATGAAAAAAACTCTCTCAGTAGTATGCGTCTTACTTGTGCTGCTAGTGGCTGCCTGTAATGCCACGCCGAGACAAGAAACGACTCTAACCGTTCTCGCCGCAGCCTCACTCACTGAACCATTTCAAGAAATTGGCGCTCGCTTCGAGGAAGAAAACCCCGGCGTAACGGTTGTATTCAACTTTGCCGGGTCACAGCAGCTTGCCCAACAGCTTGCCGAAGGCGCACCAGCCGATGTATTTGCCAGCGCCAATCTCAAGTACATGAATGAAACCATCGCAAATGGGCGCGTCACCGAAGGCAGCGCGGTAGTCTTTGTTACCAATCAACTCGTTGTCATCACCCCCCTGGAAAACCTTGCCAAAATCCAATCTCTGGCCGATCTGGCCCGGGCAAACGTCAAACTCGTTCTCGCCGCCGAAGCCGTTCCGGTCGGGAAGTACAGTCTGGAATTTCTCGAAAAGGCAACCCAAGATGCTGCGTTTCCTGCTTCCTACAAGCAAGACGTATTGGCGAACGTAGTCTCCTATGAAGACAACGTCAAATCCGTCCTGACCAAAGTGCTTCTCGGAGAAGCAGACGCCGGAATTGTCTACACCAGCGACATCAGCGGAGAGGCTTCAGGGGAAGTTCTCCAAATACCGATTCCCAGCCAACTGAATGTCATCGCCGAATATCCCATCGCCGCTATTTCAGACAGTCCAAACGCAACCACCGCACAGGCATTTATCGTATTCGTTACTTCTGAGAATGCAAGGGAAATACTTACCCGGTATGGTTTTCAATCACCAAACAAATGAATTTCATGTATAATTTCGCGAATTTCCCTATTGACATATGGATTTTTCGTGCTAGAATGATAAGAACGATTTAGGAACCCCCATGCAACCAACCTATTCTCTCTCGCTGATTATTGTAGTACTCCTTGCGGTTCTCATTCTTATTGAGAACCAATTTGGGGTTGGGAAGGCCGCTGAAAGGGTCCGAATCAGGTAAGAAACACCGAAACGAAGACAAATAACGCGAGAGCCACCCGACCCGAGGGTGGCTCTCTTGTTTAGACAAGTTCTTTTGAACGGAAACGGAGGTTAAATGCGTTCCCGGCAGATTAAAGTTGGCTTTAACCGAGCCCCTCACAGAGCATTACTCAAAGCAACTGGCGTGACCGACGCGGATATGGGAAAACCCTTTATCGCAGTCGTCAACTCCTACATCGATATCATCCCCGGCCATGTTCACCTGCAAGAATTCGGGCGATTGGTTAAAGACGCTGTTCGCGCCGCCGGTGGCGTCCCCTTCGAATTTAACACCATCGGCGTCGATGACGGCATCGCTATGGGCCATTACGGCATGAAATATTCCCTGCCCTCTCGCGAACTGATCGCCGACAGCGTGGAAACCATGCTGGAAGCACACCAGTTCGATGGAATGGTGTGTATCCCCAACTGCGACAAAATCGTCCCCGGGATGTTGATGGCTGCAATGCGTGTCAACATCCCGGCGATTTTTATCTCCGGGGGCGCTATGCCCGCCGGGCGAACTCCCGATGGCCAGGCCGTCGATTTGATCACCGTCTTTGAAGGCGTCGGCGCCTATCAAACCGGCAAGATCGACGCTGCTCGCCTGAAAGTTCTGGAAGATTACGCCTGCCCGGCTTGCGGCTCCTGCTCAGGCATGTTCACCGCCAACAGCATGAATTGCCTGATGGAAGCATTAGGCATCGCCCTGCCCTTCAATGGCACCGCCCTGGCCCGCTCGCCCGAGCGCGAAGAACTGGCCCGACGCGCCGGAGCGCAAATCCTCAAGTTGGTGGAACAGAACCTCACCCCGCGTCAAATCTTCACCCCCGAAGCCCTGGATGATGCCTTTGCTCTGGATATGGCGATGGGCGGCTCCACCAATACGGTCTTGCACGCGCTGGCTATCGCCAACGAAGCTGGTATCGACTATCCCCTCTCTCGCATCAATACCGTTGCCGACCGGGTTCCGCACCTGTCCAAGGTTAGTCCTTCTGGCAAGTGGCACATCGAGGACGTTCACCGCGCAGGCGGCATCCCCGCCATCCTCAACGAGGTGCAGCGCGGCACCGGCATGCTCCACCTCGACCGCCCCACTGTCGGCGGTCAGAGCTTTGGCGAGACTTTCGCCGGGGCAACCATTCGTGACACCGAAGTGATCCACTCCTGCGACGCCCCTCATTCTGCCCGCGGCGGACTGGCCATCTTGTTCGGCAATCTGGCTCCCAACGGCGCAGTCATCAAAATCGGCGGTGTCAGCCAGGCAATGATGAAATTCTCCGGCCCCGCTCGTATCTACGAATCTCAGGAAGACGCCCATGCCGGAATTTTGGCCGGACAGGTTCAGCCCGGCGAGGTCGTGGTCATCCGTTACGAAGGCCCGCGCGGCGGCCCCGGAATGCAGGAAATGCTCAGCCCCACCAGCGCCATCATGGGGATGGGTCTCGGCGACCAGGTAGCCCTCATCACTGATGGGCGCTTCTCCGGCGGTACGCGCGGCGCTTGCATCGGCCACGTGTCCCCCGAAGCAGCCTCCGGTGGCCCGATTGGCGCGCTGCAGGCTGGCGACATCATCTCCATCGACCTGGAAGCCCGCACCCTCAACGTCGATCTCTCTGCCGAGGAAATCGAAAAACGACTGGCGGCCTTGCCGCCTTTCGAGCCGCGCACCACCAGTCGCTGGCTGCGCCGCTATACTCATTTCGTGACCAGCGCCGACACAGGTGCTGTTCTCAGAAGCTAATCTTATCGTTTACCCAGCCCCGACTCAAATACTTTTTGGAGGAAATCATGAAACGAACCGGAGCTCAGATTGTTTGGGAATGCCTGATGCATGAGGGGGTCGAACTTGTCTTCGGCTACCCCGGCGGCGCCAACCTACCCATCTATGATGCCCTGCTGGAATACCCCGTTCATCACGTACTGGGGCGCCACGAGCAGGGTGTGGCCCACATGGCCGATGGATACGCGCGGGCCGGGAAAACCGTAGGCGTAGCAATGGCCACTTCCGGCCCAGGCGCAACCAACCTGGTCACCGGTATCGCCACCGCTTTCATGGACTCCGTGCCCACGGTTTTCATCACCGGGCAAGTTGTCAGCAAACTCATCGGTTACGATGCTTTCCAGGAAACCGACGTGACCGGCATCACCCTGCCGATCACCAAGCACAATTACCTGGTCACCAACACTCAAGACATCAACCGCGTGATTCGTGAAGCCTTTTACATCGCGCAGTCCGGCCGCCCCGG
>CAZMMI010000151.1:0-3540 GCA_964567255.1 uncultured Anaerolinea sp. | reverse complement strand
ATGCACGGAGAGGCCTGGGTCAACAAAGCCATCCAGGAAGCCGACCTGCTGCTGGCTTTCGGCATGCGCTTCGATGACCGCGTGACAGGCACCCTTTCCACCTACGCTCCCAACGCCCACAAGATCCACATTGACATTGACGCCTCCGAAATCAACAAGAACGTCAAGGTCGATGCCGGATTGGTCGGCGATCTGAAATCCACACTTCGAGAGATCGTCCCCTTGGTGGAAAAAAACGACCACCTCGACTGGATCGCCCATATCAACGAAATCAAGGGCGACAGCGCTGTGCGCGACATTATGAACTTGCCCGATAACGGTCATCTCTACGCAGCCCATGTCATCAATGACATCTGGCGCTTGACCAACGGAGAAGCCCTGGTAGTGACGGATGTGGGCCAGCATCAGATGTGGACCGCCCAGTATTATCATCAAGACAACCCCAACAGCCTCATCACCTCAGGGGGTCTGGGAACGATGGGCTTCGGACTGCCTGCAGCAATCGGCGCCAAGTT
Source organism: uncultured Anaerolinea sp. (assembly GCA_964567255.1). GTDB lineage: Bacteria > Chloroflexota > Anaerolineae > Anaerolineales > Anaerolineaceae > Anaerolinea. The sequence continues at coordinate 3,025 of CAZMMI010000151.1, read as the reverse complement.
CGCCTGCCCCGAACGCGAAGTGTGGGTCATTGCCGGTGACGGCGGCTTCCAGATGACCCAGGCCGAGTTGGCAACCGCCGCGCAAGAAGGGATCAAGGTCAATGTGGCTGTCATCAACAACGGCTACCTGGGCATGGTGCGCCAGTGGCAAGAGTTCTTCTATGACCGCCGCTATTCTGCCACCCCCATGCGCAGCCCCGACTTCGTCAAAATCGCGGATGCCCACGGTCTGACCGGCCTGCGCGCCTCAAACCGCAGCGAAGTGGAAACAGCCGTGCGCACTGCCCGCGAAACCGAGGGCACCGTGTTGATCGACTTCCGCGTCGAAAAGGAAGACAGCGTTTACCCCATGGTTCCCACGGGCGCTTCCCTGGAATCGATGATCCGCCGCCCCTCCCCAATCGTCGAAACTGCCGCCGATGAACTATAGAGAAGAAGGAAAATGAACATGCAGCACACACTTGTCATTCTCGTAGAAGATAAACCCGGTACCTTGAACCGAGTCGCGTCTCTGTTCCGCCGGCGCGGATTCAACATCGAATCCCTCACGGTCGGCCATACCGACATGCCCGGAATCTCCCGCATGACCATCGTCATGGAGGGCGACCAGTCTAGCGCCGAGCGTGTGGTAGCTTACCTCTATAAACTGGTCAACATCATTCAGGTGGATGATCTCACCGATCGCCAATTGGTCTGCCGTGACCTGGCAATGATCAAAGTTCACGCCAGCGCCGAGAACCGCACCGAGGTAATGCAAATGGTGGATGTTTTCCGTGCGCGCATCGTTGACGTGACCAGCACCTCGCTGATCATCGAGATCACCGGAGACGAGGCCAAAATCAACAGCTTTATTGAGATGATGCGCCCGTTGGGCATCATCGAAATGGCCCGCACAGGCGCAGTTGCAATGGCCCGCGGGGGCGAGTCCCTGCTCAATGGAAATCATAAATATGTTGGCATGTACGCCACTACATAAATCTTTAATCTAATTTGGAGTTAACATCATGGCAAAATTCTTATTTGGCAACGTCGAGGAAGAAGTCGTCACCCGCGAAGAGTTCCCCCTGGAAAAGGCCCGCGAGGTGCTCAAAGATGAGGTAGTTGCTGTCCTTGGTTACGGCGTTCAGGGCCCGGCCCAGGCGCTCAATATGCGCGACAATGGCATCAACGTGATCATCGGCCAAAAATCCGGCAGCCGATCGTACGATAAAGCCGTCGCGGACGGCTGGGTGCCTGGAAAGACCCTCTTCTCCCTCGAAGAAGCCACCGAGCGCGCCACCACCGTCCAGTTCCTGGTGTCAGATGCCGGTCAGCGCTTAACCTGGCCTACTATCCAACCCCGACTGCAGCGCGGAGCCGCTTTGTATTTCTCTCATGGCTTCGGCATCGTTTACCGCGATCAAACCGGCGTCATCCCGCCCGAATACGTGGATGTCATCCTGGTGGCCCCCAAAGGCTCCGGTCGCTCTGTGCGCACGAACTTCCTCGACGGTTCTGGCATCAACAGCAGCTTCGCCATCCACCAGGATTTCACTGGCCGTGCCCTCGAGCGCACCCTGGCCCTCGGCATCGCCGTTGGTTCCGGTTACCTCTTCTCCACCACCTTCGAGAAGGAAGTGTACAGCGACCTGACCGGTGAGCGTGGTGTCCTCATGGGCGCGCTGGCGGGGGTCATGGAAGCCCAATACAACCTGCTGCGCAAGCATGGTCACTCCCCCTCCGAGGCGTTCAATGAGACCGTTGAAGAACTGACCCAGAGTCTCATCCGCCTGGTCGCCCAAAACGGCATGGACTGGATGTACGCCAACTGCTCCACAACCGCCCAGCGCGGCGCCCTGGATTGGAAAGGCCCCTTCCGCGAAGCCGTTGCTCCCGTCTTTGATGCATTGTACGAGAGCGTTGTGACAGGCAACGAAACCCGCATCACCATTGAAGCCAATTCCGCTCCCGATTATGCTGAAAAGCTGGAAGTTGAATTAAAAGAAATGCGCGAATCCGAAATGTGGCAGGCTGGAAAAGTAGTACGCAGCCTGCGCCCCGAAAACTGGAATAAGTGAGTTATGGACACCTACATCCGCATCTTCGACACGACCTTACGAGACGGCGAACAATCGCCCGGCGCAACCATGACCTCAGCCGAAAAACTGGAAGTGGCCCGCGCTCTTGCTCGCCTGGGCGTGGACGTCATGGAAGCAGGGTTTCCCGCTGCTTCCCCCGACGACCTGGAAGCTGTGAAGCGGATTGCCCAGGAAGTTGGAAATCCTACCGATGGCAGCCGCCCGCCAGTCATTTGCGGCCTGGCCCGCGCCACCAAGAATGATATCGATAAGGCCTGGGAAGCAGTCGCTCCAGCTGCCCGCCCGCGTATCCACACCTTCCTCGCCACTTCTGAAATTCACATGCAGTACAAGCTCAAGATGACTCGCGAGCAGGTGGTCGAAAAAGTGCGTGACATGGTGGCCTATGCTCACAGCCTTTGCGAAGATATCGAGTTCTCTCCCGAAGATGCCGGACGCAGCGACCCTGAATTCCTTTATTTGGTCCTTGGCGAGGCGATTAAAGCCGGCGCCACAACGTTGAACATCCCCGATACGGTCGGCTATACCACCCCGGAAGAGTTTGGAAACTTGATCGCCGGGATTGCCGCTAACACACCCGGCATTGAGAAATGCGTTATATCGGTCCACTGCCACAACGATCTGGGGCTGGCCACTGCCAATACGCTGGCCGGTATCCGCGCCGGCGCCCGGCAGGCCGAAGTTACCATCAACGGTATCGGTGAGCGCGCCGGCAACACGGCCCTCGAAGAGGTGGTCATGGCTCTCGCCACTCGCCACCCCATGTACCAGTGCGTCACCGGTGTCGACACCACCCAGATCGCCCGCGTGAGCAAGCTGGTCAGCAACTACACCGGCATGTCCGTACAGCCCAACAAAGCCATTGTCGGCGCCAATGCCTTCGCCCACGAGGCCGGCATCCACCAGGATGGCATGCTCAAGAACAACCAGACGTATGAGATTATGCG
>CAZMMI010000150.1:0-9765 GCA_964567255.1 uncultured Anaerolinea sp. | reverse complement strand
CAAAGTCGCCCCCGCCCTGGTTGCCTTCCAACCAGGTAATCACATGACTCCCCAATGGATCGTTGGCCGAAAGCGAGACCGACGCGCCGCCCCGACACCAGCCATTTGTCCCAGGCGTGGAGCAGTTCGCCGTGCCTGAGCAGGTGGCCGGCGGTTCATCAGCCCCAGGGATATAGTCGCAGTGCCGGATCCACACGGTCCCTTTCCAGCACACACCCGGATTGGCCGAACAGTAACCCGACGGGTACAAGGGACCACCCCCGCACCAATAATGCTGCTGCTCCCAGCTTGGATTCGTCTCACAATGGGTATTCAGCGTGCATTCGTTCAGGCCCCCGCTGCTGTCCGGGGTCCGGTACAACACGATGAAATCCCCGGCTTCGTTGCGTTCGTCTGGGTAACTGGCCCGAATTGGGCCAATGTAGGCCGCCGGAACTGCTTGCGCGCCGGCTAACACGAACACCAGCGCGACCAACATCCCCATCCCTCTCGCTATTGTTCCTCTCACTTTTCCACTCATCTCTCTTTTTCGCCTCCCATCCCCGGATTAAAAGAAAACAGCCAATCCAGGCCGCCTTTTGTCTTATCGGCCTCGATTGGCTATTGGGTGCTGCGTTTTGTCTTACTCAGTTGGCTTTGTGCGCTCGCACAAAGCAACTATCGGTTAACTATATTTTTCGATTTTCAATCAGTTTTCTTTTGAATTATTATATCACAGTTTTATCATTGTGCCGGGTATCTCTTTGTCTCCGCTATCTATTCGTTTCCGAGACCTCAATCAACCCGCAGACCAGCACGATAATCTGTGCCATTTCGCATAAAGGTGGACGCGCGCATCCTGTAACCCAATATCTCAAAGCACTGTCGGGAAGGCGGTGGTACTTCAATCTCTTCTAGCATAATTTGTTTTAGACTAATTCAGATTATGCTAATTTCTCCACCCCGGAAGGTTCGATCGAAAAAGTTTCTCCAAGTGATCACCGAAATCGGCCTTTTCCACCTGAAAGCGGCAAAACCAACGGGCGCATCCAAATATCTCGTGCGCGGAGTGGTTGGTTTCATGCCATAATAAAGTTTATCAACACTATGAAAACACTCATTATCGGGGACATTCACGGCTGTTTCAACGAACTCAAGGCGCTGCTCGACAAAGCCGGCATCGCGGACGACGACCGCGTCATTGCATTGGGCGACATCGTCGACCGCGGACCGGATTCCGTTCAGGTACTGGATTTCTTCTGCGACTCACCCGCCCGCCTCAGTCTGATGGGCAACCATGAACGTAAGCACGTTCGCGGCGCGCGGCATGAGGTGCGGTTGGCGTTGTCGCAAATCATTTCGCGCAAGGAGTTTGGAGAAGCCTACCCGCAAGCGCTGGAACGGATGGCAGCCCTCCCTTTGTTCATCGATCTCCCCGAGGCGGTCCTGGTGCACGGCTATCTGGAACCAGGCATCCTGCTCGCAGACCAGCGAGACACGGTCGTCTGCGGCACCATGGGAGGCGATCATTATCTCCGCAGCCAGTACGAGCAGCCCTGGTACGCTCTCTACGACGGCAAGAAACCAGTGATTGTGGGCCACCACGACCACCTGCACAATGGGCAGCCTTTTATTTTTCAGGATCGCGTCTTTTGTCTGGACACGAGCTGCGTGCACGGCGGAGCGCTCACGGGGCTCCTGCTGCCCGACTTCAAAATCGTGTCAGTTCCCAGCCTCCGTGATTATTGGAGAGAAACCCGGCAGAAATATGCCCAGTCCAATCCACCCAGGCGGGCGGCTCCGCCCAAGAAAACCACACCCGACGAGTGGAACGAGGGCAGCGAGGAAATTTTGAAAAAGATCGCCGCATTGGCTCAGGCCGAGAGCCGGCGAATCCTGGCAGAGCTGCAGAACGTTCCTGGTTTCAGCGAATCAACGCCTCGCCTGCAGGCAAAGGCATACGCGGCAGCGGTTGGCAGCCAAATGCCGTGGTCGGCGCTGCTGCACCAGGCGCGGATTGGTGAGATTGATCCGGATATTGCCAGGAAGTTGTTCAAAGGCAATGCCGAAGCGCAGGATCTCCTGGACAACCTGAGCCCAGTAGATGAATAGCAATACATGGAATTGTGCCGTCCGTCAGCATATCGGTATCGGGTCTGTGGTTTTATGGTCTATCCGATATCGACAAGGCAAAGGTTATGAGTGAGAAAGAACTGTTCCTAATCCGGAACCGTTGCAAAAAAGGCGCCAAAATTCTTGTTGGATGGGTCCATTTTTCAAGTTAAAAAACACGCGAGGCGAGGCGAATCATTATCCATGCCTGGTTGCCAGGAAAGTGCGCCAGAGGCGTTCGATATCTGCAGGTAGCTTGAGATGATCGATTTCTCGCGCCACTTCATTCTTGTTTAACCGACGAATTTCTTCGGAGGTGCCGTGGAGAAGAATTTGTTGAAGATACCAGCGTCGTTGGAAAGGATCGTTCAGATCGACAGTATCGGTACTCCATACCACGTGCCAAGGACGCAAATAATTAGCGCTTGCGTCCTGTTTGCCAGAGTGCTATAAAAGATACAATATCCTGACGCAGCGAGAACACAAATGAACAAATCCCCCATAAAGATCGACCTGCCTGCCGATTCGCAGCCTTCTTCATTGGCCGCGCGCGCAATCCTGGCCATTCTACTGACCATCGGTTTCTACGGTCTGGCCCTGGCCATCGCCGGCGCGCTGTTGTTCCTCATCTACGCGGAATTTGCCTACCTCAACCGGATTAACCTCAGAATAACATTTTTTGCCCTGATTGGCGCCATTACGATCTTGTGGGCAATCGCTCCGCGCTTCGACAGGTTCACCCCACCCGGCGCGCTCCTGACGCCGGCCAAACATCCTCGCCTGTTTAAGACCATTCAATCCATCGCCGATCAGGTGGGGCAAAAAATGCCCGCGGAAGTGTACCTGGTTGAAGATGTCAACGCCTTTGTTGCCGAGCGGGGCGGGTTCATGGGCATTGGTAAAAAGCGGGTGATGGGCATTGGCCTGCCGCTGCTGCAGATGCTGACCGCCAAGCAGTTAGAAGCGATCCTGGCGCACGAATTCGGCCATTTTTACGGCGGAGACACCTCCCTGGGGCCCTGGATCTACAATACGCGCATGGCCATCATTCGCACAGTTGGCAGCCTGGAAAACAAGTCGATCCTACAGGCCCCGTTCCGCTGGTATGGCGAAATGTTCCTGCGCATCACACAGGCGATTTCGCGGCGGCAGGAACTGGTGGCGGATGCTCTGGCGTCTGCGGTAGCCGGCGCGGGGGCGATGATCGAGAGTCTCAAGGTGGTGCACGGACTGGCGCCGGCCTATGCATCGTATATGCAGAATGAAGTCATGCCATTGCTGAACGGGGGCTACCGCCCGCCGTTATCAAGCGGGTTTATGCAGTACGCCCAGACCAAACCGATTACCGAAGCGATGGCCAACCTGGTCGATGCACAGTTGAAAGAATCGAAGAGCGACCCATTCGACAGCCATCCAGCGCTTTCGGAGCGCATCCGCGCGATTCAATCGCTGCCCGCAAAAAATATACTGGACACCCTTACGCCTGCCATTTCGCTCATCGATGAATGCTTCCAATTAGAGCAGGAAATGCTGGCTACCCTGTACGGCGGAGAGAAAGTCCGGTCGTTAAAGTCTATTAAGTGGGAGGACGTCGGGCAGACGGTGTACCTGGAAGCATGGAAAAGGACCACAGCGAAGTATGCGGAAGGGCTTGCCGGGTTGACTGCACTCAACCTGCCAGAATACCGGTCGACGGAAGGGTTATTGTTTAAACACGTGGCCCATGACGCTCCCCAGCCGCGATCCATCGAAATCATCAAGGGCATGGTGGACTATGTATTGGGCATGGCGCTATCCGTTATGATGGCAAACGCGGGCTGGAATGTTACCGCCACGCCCGGCTGTGACTTCACCCTGGTCCGCAATGGAAAGGAAGTGCGATCCTTTGAGATGGTTCGCAGCTTAGCGAAAGGCAGCCTAACCGCCGAGGAATGGCCGAATAACTGCCGCGAGCAGGGTTTGGCGGATCTACGCCTGGCGCAGGAGTAGACCTAATCGCAAACCTTCAGGCAGCGCAGGAGGACAATTCGCCGCTGGGAGTGAACGCGGTGCTCGAACAGGTGTGGAACTGCCCGAGGCCGTTCTGGTACACGGCTATCTGGAACCAGGCATCCCGCTCGCAGAACAGCGGGACACAGTCGTCTGCGGCACCATGGGAGGAGATCATTATCTCCGCAGCCAGTATGAGCAGCCCTGGTACGTTCTCTACGACGGCAAGAAACCAGTGATCGTGGGTCACCACGACCATCTGCACAATGGGCAGCCGTTTATTTTCCAGGATCGCGTCTTTTGTCTGGACACCAGCTGCGTGCACGGCGGAGCGCTCACGGGGCTCCTGCTGCCCGACTTCAAGATCGTGTCGGTTCCCAGCCAGCGTGATTATTGGAGAGAATCCCGGCAGAAACATACCCAGTCCAATCCACCCAGGCGGGCGGCTCCGCCCAAGAAAATCGTGCCCGACGAGTGGAACGAGGGCAGTGAGAAAATTCTGAAAAAGATCGCTGTATTGGCACAGGCCGAGAGCCGGCGCATTCTTGCAGAGTTGCAGAACACTCCTGGTTTCATTCAATCAACGCCTCGCCAGCAGGCAAAAGCATACGCTGCAGCGGTTGGCAGCCAAATGCCGTGGTCGGCGCTGCTGCACCAGGCGCGGATTGGTGAGATCGACCTGGATGTTGCCAGGAAGTTGTTCAAAGGCAATGCCGAAGCGCAGGATCTCCTGAACAACCTGAGCCCGGTGGAAAAATAGAAATACATGGAATGGATTCACCTGCCAGAATATCGGTATCGGTTGTGTGGTTTTATGGTCCATCCGATATCGGCAAGGCACAGGCCCGTTAGTGTAACAACTTGGACTTTTTGTTACAAGGCGAACATCTTGTTGGTCAAAGAACGCGGGATCATAATGACACAACCTTTCAAAAATGCCAGAGATTATAGTGATCATTGTTTTTTTGTGTAAATCTGCAATCGGAATGCCGATTTACACAAAACCACTTTTGCGCTCCAGGAAAGATGTTTGTTTGGTTCGTAGGTACTCACGCGGAATATGATCGGACGGATCCTGCAAGCATCTAGAATTGAGGAAAATGTCTATGGAAATTAAGTCCCCGAATTTGAGGAACTACGCGCCTCAAATTCGGGGACTCCCCCGATTATCAAAACAGTTTCACCAAATCGTTTAGTTGAAAATGAGTGGAAGGATCAAATAATGTAGCGCCTGGATCTGAGATGGATCTGAAACGCTGCCGATGTAACTTCCGCTACCATTGTACTCAGCAGTGATAGTATGCCAACCTCCGGGAAAAGAAGGAACGGTCCATGTGGCGGTCCCGCTAGAAAGGGAGCTCGTGCCCAGGACAGTTGTACCGTCCCGGAAGGTCACAGTTCCAGTGGGAGTGCCGGTATTCGCAGAGACGGCCGCGTTTAATGTCCAGGATTGCCCACACGGCCAGGGTTGCTCGATCCAGGTCAACACGGTCGTGGTGGCTGCCGGAGTAAAGGTGACCGTCGCATCGCTGGTGGTGGAAGCCGCATTCTCATTTCCGGCCAGATCACTGACCTGCCCTGCCTCGAGCGAGACGATAACCGTGCCAGCACCGGTCAAACCACTGACGGCCACATTGTAGGTTGTGCCTTCGTTGGGGGCGGTCTCGGTCACGATGGCAGTCGTCGCGCCAGCAGTCCCGGCAAGGGTAACGTCGCCGGGAACGAACCCCGTGACGGCCTCACTGAAGATCACCTTGAAGTTGATGGGGATGACGTTGGTCGGGTCATCCAGGCCGGATGCCTGTTCAACTGTGACTGTGGGGCTGATCGTATCGTAGGTGATACTGAATGTATTCGAAACCACGTTCCCATTGCTGGCCGCGTCTGTTGCTCTGCCTGCTGGGACAACGACAGTCACCGGGCCCTGGCCGCTGGGGGTCAGATCGAAGGTGTAGGTCGTGCCGCTGCCCGTCGGGTTGCTGCCAGTGCCGTTGGTGATGATAATGTCTCCAGACGCCGCCGCAGGGGTGAATCCGGTGACGGACTCGCTGAAAGTGATGGTGACCGGGATCGGTGAAATTTTGGTCGGGCTGGGAATAGTCGAGCTCACCTGTACCGTCGGCGCAGCCGTATCCACCCTCCAGGTATAAGAAACAGGGGTCGGATCCACATTTCCGAGCGCATCAACCGCACTTACCTGGAAAGTATGGCTGCCGTCAGCCAGAGTGTTGTAGCTCTTGGAGCTGGGGCAAGCGACAAAGTCGCCCTCGTCTAGTTTGCACTCGAAGGTCAGGCCACCCACGCCGGTGCCGTCATTCCCGCTGAAGGTGAAAGTACCGGTGTCGCTGTTGGTCGGATTACCCGGGTTGCTCAGGAGGCTCGTATCCGGTGCGGTTGCGTCCACCACCCAGGTGAAGGAGGCAGGGATGGGATCGGTATTCCCGGCGTTGTCGATGGCGCGCACCTGGAAGGTGTGGCTGCCATCGGCCAGGGCGGTGTAATCCTTAGGGCTGGGGCAATCGCTGAAACCGCTGCCATCAAGGTCGCATTCGAAGCTGGCCACGCCCGTGCCGGTATCCGTACCGCTAAAAGTGAAGGAAGCGCCGGTACTGGCCGTCGGGTTGGTGGGGTTGCTGTTTAGACTGGTATTGGGTGCAATATCGTCGTAAGTGACGGTATTGTCTGTACTGGCGGAAGCCGTGTTGAGATGCGAGCCCAGATCGGAGGCGACGCCGGATGCGATTGTGGCGGTGACCGTGCCGCTGCCCGACATTCCGGTGACAGACACGTCGTAAGTCGTGCCGTTCATCGGGGCGATCTCGGTCACCGTTTGCGACAGCCCGCCGAGGGGGCCGCCCAGCGTCACGTCGCCGGGGGCGAAGCCGGTAACCGCTTCGCTGAAAACTACCGTGAAGTGGATCGCAGCCGCGTGGGTCGGGTCAGCCTGGCCAACGGCCTGATTGATGGTGACGCTCGGCGAAACGGTGTCGTATCGCACCCGGTTGTCAGTGCTGGTCGAGGCGAAATTGACGTTGCCGGCCGTGTCTTGTGCGCTGCCGGCCGCAATGGCCGCAATGACCAGACCGTCACCGGTCATTCCGCTGACCGCCACGTTGTAAGTCGTCGGGCCGCCGCTGACCGCGGCGGTGAGCGTAACCGGCACGGTGCTGCTGCTCAGGTCCACGTCGCCGGCGGCAAAGCCGCTGACCGCTTCGCTAAAGACCACCGTAAAGTTGATCGGGCTGCTATCGGTCGGGTCCGACTGGCCCACAGCCTGGTTAATCGTGACAGTTGGCGCGGTGCGGTCAAGCGTATAGACTGCCCCCGTGTAGGGGATGTTCGAAAGCCCGGCATTCAGCCCGGCGTCGCTCGTCAGGTTCAGCCCCAGCGTTCCCGAACCTGTGCCGGTACTGGCTGTAACCGTCCAGGTGCTTCCGCCGTTATCGCTTACCGCGGTGATTGCCGGGCTGGTCAGGCCGGTGTTCGCCAGGGTAAAGTTAGAAGAGGTAAGCCCGGTCACGCTGGCGCCGAACTCAACCTCCCAGCTTACCGAAGAAGCGTTGGTGGGGCTGGCCCCGGAAAGGGTGATGGCTGTAACCGAATTGCGAGTTGTGAATTCCATCACCCCACCGTAAGAAGTCCCCTGAGTATTGATGGCATAGGCCCGGTAGTAATAATGGGTTGCCATCGTCATCCCTGCAATCGCTTCGCTGAAAGCGCCCGTACCGGAGCCATTGGCATCCTGGGTAACACCTGTTCCCCCAATGGTTGGCGTGGGATTGGTTGCGGAATACACTACACCCCTTTCGGTGACTGCAACACCTCCATCACTGCTGACATTACCGCCCAAAGTTGCCCCATTTACCAGAAGTGCTGTCGTAGCAGAGGTAGTTACGTTTGGCGCTGTTATTCCTGTCCCTTGAATGCTGAAATCATAAGGATTTTCATCTCCGTCGTTATTGGCAATGCTTATTGTCGCCGACCTCGTTCCTGTCGCAGTAGGGTTAAAGGTTACCCTGAAGGTAGTGGTTCCCCCACTAGCAGCAATGCTGCTCGAAGGGGTCTGAGTCAAACTGAAATCAGCGGTATGCCCGGAAATGGTGACAAAGGGTGATGCGCCGGTCAGGCTAAGCGCTGCCGAGCCGGCATTGGTGATGGTAAAGGTATGCTCTATTGAACCTGAAGTGACATTGACCGAACCGAAATCAGTATCATCGGTGGCAGCGGGAGTGGAGTCACCATCCGTAATGGATGTAGCATTGCCCGAAATATCTATCTCCGGTGCAGAGGTTCCTGTTCCCTGAATGCTGAAATTATATGGATTTTCATCACCATCATTATTGGCAATGCTTATCGCGGCGGATCTTGTCCCGGTCGTCGTTGGATTAAAAGTTATCTGGAATGTGGTCAAACTACTGCCTGAGATACTGTTTGAAGGAGTCTGTGTCAAGCTGAAGTCCGTTGTATCCCCGGTTATAACTACATAAGGAGATGGACCTGTAAGCAACAATGTTCCGGAGCCAAGATTTTCAATCGTAAAGGTGCGCGCAACGCTGCCCGCTGCAACATCGGCGCTTCCGAAATCGGTATGGTCGCCAGCGGTGGGGGTCGTATCTCCATCGCCAATCGATACGCCATTCCCCTTGATGTTTATTTCAATGGCTTGAGTAATTGAAACCTGGGCGCTGGATAATGCGGCATTGGAAAAAACAGTAGAAGAAGCCCCCCCGCTTATTGTCAGGTTGGCTTTTGAACCGATGGTCAAGGTAAAAGTGCCGGTCGCGGATATACCCAAATCGGTTGTTACAAAATAATAGGTTCCCGAAGCTGAAATGGAAGAACTAAACCCGGAAAAAGTCACCGTTGAACCGTCAGATTGACTGTTCAGTAGCGTATCGCTTCCTGCATTGAAGGTGGCATCCGTCGAACTCCAGAGTTTTAAATTGGATATTCCCGACCTGGTGCCGGCGGCATTGATTGTGACGGCGGTTAAAGCTGCACCGGCAGTATCGGCATCCAGATAGAAACGACCAATGGGATTGTTGTTTGTACCTCCGGTCGGGCTGGCCGGACTAAAGCCAGTTCCGCCGGTAAAATCGACCTGCGGGTAATCCACGACTGAAACCGGCGCGGCGCTATTATCGGGATATCTCCAGCCAGATGAAGGACAGGTAGCCGCATCAACATGATCAAAAAAGAAATCCTCAGAGCCATGATTATTTTTTAACTCGTCATCGATATACCAGCCAAATTGATTGTCAAAAGGTGAAACCGGAGAATAGATACTGTAGTAAATCCAATAGTTAGATGTTTGATGTTTCCAGGCAGGTTTGCCGTAATAGTTCCCAATCCATACATAAACCCCATTTGCCGCCGCCGGTGTCGTCACACCCGATAGATATTTATTTGGCGGGCTGGTTGTTGGCGTCGTAAAACTTTTCACGCTGCCATAAGTGGTTCCGTAAGTATTGGCGCCATAGGCTTGAAAATAGTATGTGCCCCCCGCAGTCAAAGAGCTGATGACTTCGGAAATCAAACCCGTTCCTGTGCCTTTTGTTATTTGGGTAACGCCGGCTTCACCTATCGTAGGAGTCGCATCGCTGGATGAATAAACGAAGCCTCTGGAGGTAGTTGCACCGCCATCGGCAATGATATTTCCCTCAAGCGTTCCGGAAGTATTCGTAA
>CAZMMI010000149.1:0-9783 GCA_964567255.1 uncultured Anaerolinea sp. | reverse complement strand
ACCTAATCGCAAACCTTCAGGCAGCGCAGGAGGACAATTCGCCGCTGGGAGTGAATGCGGTGCTCGAACAGGTAGACACCCTGCCAGGTGCCCAGGCTCAACTTGCCAGCCTCGATCGGGATGGTGAGCGAGACGGGGGTGAGCATGGCGCGCAGGTGCGAGGAGGAATCATCGGGACCCTCCAGGGTATGGCGGTACCAGGGTTGGTTTTCAGGGGCCAGTTTTTCCATGAAGGTTTCCAAATCCACCTTCGCGGTTGAGTCATAATTTTCGCTTATCAGAAGCGAGGCGCTGGAATGCTGGCAGAACAGGTAGCACATCCCCTCCCGTACCTGCCACTGGCGTATCCGTTGGGTGATCTGGTCGGTGAACGGGTACAGTCCTTTTCCACGCGTCTGAAGCTGGATGATGTCCTTGAACCACTGCATCTCGTCTGCCATCGCTGCCTCTTATAGCCGGCTGGCTGCCAACCGGAGATTTATGATTTCCTGGCAATATTATATAACCGCCACGTTGCAGCTTTTGCGTACTTTTGGATAAAAATAATCGATCCGTTGTGTTTCGTATCTCGTTTCGGGGTTCATCCCCCAAGATTACTCGATATTCTCAAAATCCACTATTCTGTGGTGCAGAATGTGGATTATCTTATCTCTGGCTTTTATTCTGATAATTTTTTGTTTAAACCTCTTGACAAGCGATTGTAAATTTGCTATGCTACTAACACGGGTTAGTAACACGTATTAGTTACGTTATCATCCTATGCAAGGGATACTGCTTATGGCATCTAAACGGGTTACCAGTAACGATGTAGCAATAGCAGCAGGGGTTAGCAGGACCACGGTTTCGATGGTCTTGAACAATGTTACACATATCAAGATCAGCCCTGAAACCCGCCAACATGTACTTGAGACCGCCCAAAGGCTTGGATATGTGCCTAACGCCGCCGCTCGCGCACTGGCCAGCAGCCGCTCGCAGATCATCGGACTGGTGATGGCTCGTCACTCGCACCACATCCTTTCAGATGCTTTTCTGAACCTGTTGTTGGCTGGTTTTCTAAATTCAGTGCATCAGCAAAGCTTGCGCCTGATGATCGAAATTGTCGAGCCCCAACACCAGCAAGAAACCTATTTGCAGTTAACTCGTTCGAAGCACATCGATGGGTTGATTTTAGCGGGCGTGCGCCAGGATGACGAAGGCGCTTACATGCTCTTAAAAGAGGGTATTCCGGCTGTGTTGATTGGCAGCATGCCCGATTCGCAAATCGATACGATTGATGTGGATAACCGCCGCGCTTCTCGAGATATGGTCGATCACCTGATTGGGTTGGGGCACACACGCATCGCGTGCATTACCAATGCGCCCCTCGACTATTCATCTCCTTCCCAGCGTTTGGAAGGTTATTTTGATGCGCTCGAGGCGGCTGGCTTAACCCCTGACAAAGACCTGATCCGCATCGGCGATTACACGACTCAAAGCGGTTATGAGCAGATGAACTCACTGCTCGAAAGCAAAGCCAACATCACTGCCGCATACGTTGCCAGTGATGTTGTCGCTCAAGGCGCAATGGCCGCGATCCACGAACGCGGTCTGCGGATCCCGCGCGACATCGCAGTGGTTGGTTTTGACGATGTGCCGTTTGCGCGTTACCTGGTCCCTTCACTGACAACAATTCACGTTCCGGCACAGCAGATGGCTGAGAAAGCCTGTGAAATGCTGATTCGAAGGATTGAGATCATTGATGCGCCGCTTCAGCACATTATTTTGCCTACCGAGATTATTGTGCGCGATTCCTGCGGCGCGAAATAGAGCATATAGTGGTTACAAGACAGCTGTTCGGGATTGGACTTCAGAAAGGAGGTGGTCATTACATAATTTCTATTGTGTAACAAGGAACAATGGTTCCGCTTTCGGATTGAACATGAAACGAGGAGTTAAGATATGAAACGCAACAAATGGCTTTGGAGCACAATCAGCATGGTGTTGTTATTCGCCATGGTACTGAGTTCCTGCGCTCCGCAAGCAACCGTAGCACCTACCGCTGTGCCCGAAAAGGCAACCGAAGCCCCCCAGGCTCCGGTAGAACCTGAAGGTGTCGTTGGCGGCAGTGATTACAGCAAAGTTGGGCCAGAACTGGTTGACGCCTTTGCTGGCAAGTACAAGGGCACCGTTGTTACAATGGCGGGCCCCTTCACCGACAATGATGCGGTTGTGTTCGACAAATCGATCGAGGAATTCGAGGACAAAACCGGCATCGATATTCAGTACGAAGGCTCGAAGGAATTCGAGGCTTCCATCACCATTCGCCTGGATGGTGGAGATGCCCCCGACATCGTTGACTTCCCTCAACCCGGCCTGCTGGCGACCGCAGTCCGCAAGGGTCAGGCGATTGATCTGAGCAAGGTCATCAACCCCGACTGGCTCAAGCAGAACTACAGCGATGCCTGGCTGAGCATGGGCACGATCGAAGGTCCTGATGGCCCGATAACCGCCGGTATTTGGGCTCGCGCCAATGGCAAGAGCAGCGTCTGGTACCCCAAGGCTGAGTTCGATGCTGCTGGCTATCAAGTTCCTCAGACCTGGGATGAACTGATGGCCCTCACCGAGCAAATCGCCAATGATGGGGATACCCCCTGGTGCATCGGCGTTGAATCTGGCGCCGCCACCGGCTGGGCAATGACCGACTGGATCGAAGATGTGATGCTGCGCACCACTTCCCTCGAAAACTACGACAAGTGGGTCGCTGGCGAGCTCAAGTTCGACTCGCCCGAGGTTCGCAATGCCGTCGATATCGTGACCAAGATCTGGCTCGAAGACAAGTACGTCTATGGCGGACGCAAGTCCATCACGACCACTGCTTTCGGCGACTCGCCCAAACCAATGTTCGAGAAGCCGCCCAAGTGCTGGCTGCACCGCCAGGGCAACTTCGTCACCACCTTCTTCCCCGAAGGCCTCGAGGCGGGCGTGGATTATGACTTCTTCTACCTGCCCCCCATTGATGAAGCGTATGGCAAGCCCGTTCTCGGTGCTGGCGACATCTATGCCATGTTCAATGATCGCCCCGAGGTCCGTGCTGTGATCCAGTACTTCTCGATGGGTGAATCCCTCAAGGGTTGGGTCGAAGCTGGCGGCGCGATCGCCGTTCAGAAGGATGCCAGCCTGGATTGGTACGGCGACCCCGTGACCCGCAATGTGGCTGAGATGATCCAGAACGCCACTTCCTTCCGCTTCGATGCATCTGATCTGATGCCCGGCGCGGTTGGCGCAGGCTCCTTCTGGAAATCGATGACAGACTACGTTTCCGGCACAATCGACCTCGATACCGCCCTCAAACAAATCGATGAATCCTGGCCTACCTCAACCGGCACACCTGCAGCCACCACTGGCGACAGTGATTACAGCAAAGTTGGGCCAGAACTGGTTGACGCCTTTGCTGGCAAGTACAAGGGCACCGTTGTTACAATGGCGGGCCCCTTCACCGACAATGATGCGGTTGTGTTCGACAAATCGATCGAGGAATTCGAGGACAAAACCGGCATCGATATTCAGTACGAAGGCTCGAAGGAATTCGAGGCTTCCATCACCATTCGCCTGGATGGTGGAGATGCCCCCGACATCGTTGACTTCCCTCAACCCGGCCTGCTGGCGACCGCAGTCCGCAAGGGTCAGGCGATTGATCTGAGCAAGGTCATCAACCCCGACTGGCTCAAGCAGAACTACAGCGATGCCTGGCTGAGCATGGGCACGATCGAAGGTCCTGATGGCCCGATAACCGCCGGTATTTGGGCTCGCGCCAATGGCAAGAGCAGCGTCTGGTACCCCAAGGCTGAGTTCGATGCTGCTGGCTATCAAGTTCCTCAGACCTGGGATGAACTGATGGCCCTCACCGAGCAAATCGCCAATGATGGGGATACCCCCTGGTGCATCGGCGTTGAATCTGGCGCCGCCACCGGCTGGGCAATGACCGACTGGATCGAAGATGTGATGCTGCGCACCACTTCCCTCGAAAACTACGACAAGTGGGTCGCTGGCGAGCTCAAGTTCGACTCGCCCGAGGTTCGCAATGCCGTCGATATCGTGACCAAGATCTGGCTCGAAGACAAGTACGTCTATGGCGGACGCAAGTCCATCACGACCACTGCTTTCGGCGACTCGCCCAAACCAATGTTCGAGAAGCCGCCCAAGTGCTGGCTGCACCGCCAGGGCAACTTCGTCACCACCTTCTTCCCCGAAGGCCTCGAGGCGGGCGTGGATTATGACTTCTTCTACCTGCCCCCCATTGATGAAGCGTATGGCAAGCCCGTTCTCGGTGCTGGCGACATCTATGCCATGTTCAATGATCGCCCCGAGGTCCGTGCTGTGATCCAGTACTTCTCGATGGGTGAATCCCTCAAGGGTTGGGTCGAAGCTGGCGGCGCGATCGCCGTTCAGAAGGATGCCAGCCTGGATTGGTACGGCGACCCCGTGACCCGCAATGTGGCTGAGATGATCCAGAACGCCACTTCCTTCCGCTTCGATGCATCTGATCTGATGCCCGGCGCGGTTGGCGCAGGCTCCTTCTGGAAATCGATGACAGACTACATTTCCGGCGCAATCGACCTCGATACCGCCCTCAAACAAATCGATGAATCCTGGCCCAAGTAAGATATCTTCAGCTAACCGGATGGTTAGCTGAAGAGGACCGGGTATGTAAGAATAAGTAAGAGAGCAGGGCAAAAGCCTTGTCACTTTCCGGGCGATTGCCCTGCTCTACCCATTTTACGGGTTTCCTCGGTTCTATAACCTCATTTTATCTGACCAGTTGAATATGGTCACATAAGATGATAATCTAGAAAGAAACGCTAAGTAGGAGGTCGGTATGCAGACCCAAACTGGGAACCCACCCCCAAAGACCGGAGCCATCGCCTGGATCACAACCAACCTGGTACGCCTTATGATCTCGTTGTTTGTACCGTTGCTTACCTTCCTGGTTTTGTGGCGGGGCTTCATTTTCCTGCGCGACACCAAGGCTCCTCAGGCCGTGGTGGTTTTGGTCGCAATCATCTGGGGCGTTGGTGGAGTCATGCTCCTGTTCGTGGTTTCGAACTGGTTGGTCGAGCAACTCCCCCGCGAATGGAAGCGCAGAATCCAGCCATTTGTATTTGTTGGGCCTGGGATCGCAATTCTGACCTGGTACCTGGCACTTCCTGTAATCCGCACATTGATTTTTAGTTTCAAAAATGATATTAGTACCCAGTGGGTTGGGTTAGACAATTACATTTTTGCCCTAACAGATCGGGTGATGCTTGAATCTTTCCGCAACAATGTATTGTGGATGGTGGTGGGCACATCGGTGAGCGTTGCCCTGGGGTTGTTGATCGCCGTGCTGGCAGATCGCACGCGGTTTGAATCGGTCTACAAAGCGATTATCTTTATGCCAATGGCCATTTCCTTCGTGGGTGCAGGTGTAATCTGGAAATTCATGTACACCTACAAAGGCGAAGGTTCGGGCATTCAGGAAATTGGTCTGGTGAATGCCATCATCCTGGCAATGGGAGGCCAATCACAGCCCTGGCTACAAATTCCGCCCTTCAACAACCTATTGTTGATTATTATCATGATCTGGTTGCAAACAGGCTATGCGATGGTGATCCTCTCGTCGGCGATCAAGGGTGTGCCCGCTGAACTATTGGAAGCGGCTCGCATTGATGGAGCCTCTGAAATACGAGCTTTCTTCAGTATCACGGTGCCCTACATTCAAGGTACATTGATCACAGTTACCACAACGATCGTAATCTTTAGCCTGAAGCTGTTTGATATTGTTCGGGTAATGACCGGTGGCAACTACGGCACGAATGTGATTGCAAACGAATTTTATCTGCAGAGCTTTACCTACAGCCAGGCAGGACGCGCTTCAGCAATCGCAATTATCCTGCTGATCGCAGCTACCCCGGTCATTATCTACAACCTGCGGCAGTTCCGGGATAGGAGGGCGTTCTAATGGCAGCCAAAAGTGAATCTAGCAGAAAGCTGAGTTCTAGCATTTTAGTTAATGGGATCCTCATCTTCATCTGCATCATCTGGCTCGTGCCAACACTGGGCGTCTTCATCACCTCGTTCCGCAACAGTGAAGATATCTTTGGCAGCGGATGGTGGACGGTCTTTCCGCACCAGGAAGATGTGCAAGTAGGCGAGATGAAGATTGATGCAAACGTGGATGTTAACGGGCCCATTACCATAGAAGGTACAACAGCAACTTTTGAGGAATGGCGCGAAGGCATTACCCTGTCTGATGGGCGTAAATTGACCTGGTATGGCAATAAGCGCACTCGCACGTTGATTGTCTCAGATCGCCGGTGGGTTGGTTTCTCGACCAGGTTGACCCTGGATAACTATAAAAACACGATGTCGGGTCAGGAAATCCGTTACAAAGATGCATCGGGGAATGAAATTGTGCGCAAAGGTAACAACCTGGCCGGAGCATTCTTAAACTCGTTGGCAGTGGCAGTGCCTTCCACCATTATTCCAATTTTGATTGCAGCCTTTGCCGCCTTTGGGTTTGCCTGGCTGAAATTCCCCGGCCGCAGGACGATGTTCATCCTGGTGGTGGCTCTACTGGTGGTGCCATTGCAACTTGCGTTAGTGCCGATCCTGAAGGATTACACAAAGCTCAACCTGAATGGGACTTACCTGGCAATGTGGATGGCGCATACCGGATTCGGTCTACCGCTGGCAATTTACCTGCTGTTTAATTACATCAGCTCCCTGCCGCGCGATTTGCTCGAATCGGCCTTTATCGATGGGGCGAGCAACTTCACCATCTTTACAAAGTTGATCCTACCTCTTTCGGTCCCTGCATTGGCTTCGTTTGCGATCTTCCAATTCTTGTGGGTTTGGAATGACTACCTGATCGCACTGGTATTCTTGGGCGATAAAAATCGGGTGATCACACAGGCGTTGGCGGCCATTGTGGGAGAGAAGGGCCAGGACTGGCACTTGCTGACCTCAGGCGCATTCTTAAGCATGATCCTGCCGCTGGTAGTGTTCTTCTCGCTGCAGCGGTACTTTGTGCGCGGTATGATGGCTGGCTCGGTGAAGGGATAGGCACAGCGCAAAACAGGCGCGAAAGATAACAAGCAATAGACACGTCCATAGGATTACTATCAAGGGCACGGAACTCCAGGCAGCATCATCACCGCCGGCCGAACAGTTTCCGTGCCCTATTTTAAACTGTAAGAACTCAGAAGGAATGCTCAAGCATATGGATCAACTTTGGTACAAAGATGCAGTGTTTTACGAGTTGTACGTACGCGCATTTGCGGACTCAAATGGTGATGGACTGGGTGACCTGCCGGGAATCACTTCCAAGCTGGATTACCTGAAATCTTTAGGGATAGATGCAATCTGGCTGCTTCCTATCATGCCTTCACCGCTGCGAGACGATGGATATGATATTAGTGATCATTTCAATATCCACCCCATGTATGGGAACATGAGCGATTTTCGCACTTTGGTCAACGAAGCCCACCAACGGGGTTTAAAGATCGTGGTAGAACTCGTGCCAAACCATACCTCGGATCAGCATTCGTGGTTCCAGGCATCGCACGATCCGTCTCACCCTGATCACGAACGCTACCGCGATTACTATGTGTGGAGCGAAACAGACCAGAAATACAAAGACGCGCGGATCATTTTCATTGATTCGGAAAAATCGAACTGGACGTACGACCCACTGCGTAAAGCTTACTATTGGCACCGCTTCTTCTATCACCAGCCCGACTTAAATTTCGATAACCCCGAAGTTCAACGAGCGATGATGCGCGTGGTGCAGTTCTGGATCGACCAGGGCGCAGATGGAATCCGCGTAGATGCTCCACCCTATCTATTCGAGCGTGAAAACACAAACTGTGAGAATTTACCCGAAACGCACGCCTACCTAAAGCGACTGCGCGCCTTTGTGGAGGCCTACGCACCGGGGACAATGCTGCTTTCAGAAGCCAATCAATGGCCCGAAGATGTGCGTCCATATTTTGGGGATGGCGATGAAATGCACATGAACTTCCATTTTCCCCTGATGCCGCGCATTTATATGGCCCTTGCCAAAAGTGACCGCAGTTCGATTGTAGAAATTCTCCAGCGCACTCCGGCGCTGCCTGATGCCTGCCAGTGGGGTATCTTCTTACGTTGCCATGATGAGTTAACGCTAGAAATGGTAACGCCAGAAGAACGCCGTTTTCTGTGGGATTTCTATGCCCCAGAACCGCGCATGCGGTTGAACCTGGGCATCCGCCGCCGCCTGGCTCCCTTGCTCGATAACAATCGGCGCAAGATTGGGGTGGCAAACTCGCTGCTATTCAGCCTGCCTGGTGCACCCTTCATTTACTACGGCGATGAAATCGGCATGGGAGATAACATCTGGCTCGATGACCGCAATGGTGTGCGAACGCCCATGCAGTGGAATACAGAGGCTGGGGGTGGATTTTCTACAGCACCCGTGAGTGCATGGTATACACCCCCGATCGATCTGCCTGGGTATGAGCCAGAACACATCAATGTTGCTGCGCAACAGCTCGATCCCCACTCCTTATTGAACATAATGCGACAGATGATTGCCGTACGGAAAAATCATCCGGTATTCAGCCGTGGCAGTTTCGCCTGGGTAGATGGCTGTCCGACAGCAGTGGCGGCTTACTGGCGGATAGGCGAAGGCGAGACAATGCTGATCTTGAATAATCTCTCTGAACAACCCCAACAAGTATCAATTCCTATGCCCCCGAACACAAAACAGTGGTGCGTTGTGCTCTCTGATACTCAAGGAACCGAGAAACCTGTGTTAGATAAAAATGGACAACTAACCAGTAGACTGCAAGGCTATCAATATATCTGGCTGTCTTTTGGGGAATAATATCATCAAGTATGTAAGCAAAACATGTCATAACATAAAGCCGCCCGATGCCAACCGCAAAAATCCTGGTGTAACGAGTCGACCGACTAACCAGAATTTTTGGATCAATTTTTGGTTTGCTTGACATGAATTATTTTTAGCCACATAATAATTCTTGTGAAGGGTGGAACCATCGTTATACATCTATGGCCTCACATCCACAACCTCGCGAAACTGTTTCAAATCTATGTTCGTTTTCACATCCAACGCATCATGTTCCTGAAAGGAATATTGCATGAACTGCCACTTCTGTCACTCCGCTAACCGGGAGACTGCCTTATTCTGTTGGAATTGTGGAACGCAGATTGGAATGGTTTGTCCAGCTTGTCTGTCCCGTGTGCCGATCTACAGTTGCTACTGTGACAACTGTGGCAAACCGTTGAAAAGTGATGTCCCTTCTGTTCGACCAGCGCAGGTGGAACAGCCGGGGTTGACTGATCACGAGCCAATCCTGTCTGAGATGGTTTCGGAGACGGTTAACCCGCAATTGTTCCAATCTAAGCCAGAACTGAATCGGGACCCGAGTGGTAAGAATAAAAATTCAGGGGAGAACCCAAAGCCGTCTTTGCAGGCGACACCCGAAATAAGCCCGGATTCGGATCTATTACGGCAGCTAAAACGCTTGATACCCGGCGAGTACGCCGATAAATTGTTGGCTGCACAGGGACGCCAGACCCCGGGCGAACGTCGTATGGTCACCATCCTATTCGCGGACGTCAAAGGATCCACCAAGCTGGCCGGCGATCTGGACCCCGAGGAAACCATGGAGATCATGAATGGAGCATTCGAGTTTCTGATCACTCCGATCATCAAAAATGAAGGGACGCTGGCGCGCCTGATGGGAGATGCAATCCTGGCCTTCT
>CAZMMI010000148.1:0-9983 GCA_964567255.1 uncultured Anaerolinea sp. | reverse complement strand
TGCGCCGGATGCGCAGCATGACGCGCTCCACGTTGGTGGGGTCCTCGCCCACCAGGTACTGCTTGTAGAAGAGGACGTGCGGCTTGAGATAAGGTTTGGCCGATTCGGCCTGGCCGTAGCCGCAAATACCCGCGTCTGTATTGATGCGCACGACAGGATTCTGGCCGATGATGGCACACTTCAAATCGGTGATCTTCATGGGTTGCCTCCATGGTGAAAAAGGAGAAAAACTGAAAGGTCGAAATTGAATATTTAAATTATACTCATAGAATGGAAGCAATCGATCTCTCCAAACTCAACTTCACCTTCTCCAGCAAACCCCTGCTCGTCGGCGGGAAGGCCATGGAAACCTACGGCCTGCGCAAAGCCGGCGCCGACATCGACTTCATCATCACCGCGGAAGATTACCACAGGCTTGCAGCCCAATATCCTGATCACCTCAAAGACCTGTGGGGCGACCTGGGCGTGTGCGTGTTTGAATTTGAGATCTGGAAGAGCATTTGCCTGTTTGATTATGACTACCTCTGCCCCGGAGCCATTGAAGAACCCGAGTATCGGGTGATTTCGCTGGAAAAGCTGTTGGTCCTCAAAGCGATGGGGATGAAGATCGAAAAATACCATAAAGATGTTGAGCTGATCGTCAAGCGGATGACCGATGACAAGTACGACCCCTGGTGGGCCAGTTTGACCCCCGAACAGCAAGCTAAATACAAATCTTCACCCCAGGAAGGATAATCATTCTATGTTGCAATCTAAACCGCTGCGCTACACCATGTT
The DNA here is from genome assembly GCA_964567255.1 of uncultured Anaerolinea sp. Classification (GTDB taxonomy): domain Bacteria; phylum Chloroflexota; class Anaerolineae; order Anaerolineales; family Anaerolineaceae; genus Anaerolinea. The sequence goes on along the minus strand of CAZMMI010000148.1, from coordinate 9,206 downwards.
CGGCCTGCTGTACTTCACGCAGGGCACCATCTTGAGTTACTTCACCGCCCTCAACGCCCTGTATCTGCTTTCGCGCGGGCTGACCATGACCAACGTGGGCATCTTCTCGGCCATTGCGCTGGTGCCTTTCGTCATCAAAATCTTCCTGGGCATGCTCTCCGACCGGGTCAACATCCTCGGCCTGGGTTACCGCAAGCCCTACATCCTGCTGGGGCTGGCCATCCAAACCCTGTGCCTGATCATCGTCCCCACCATTGACCCAGGCTCGCAGTACTGGCTGTTTGTGACCCTGGCCTTCGTCCTGCAAATGGGCATGGCCCTCTACGACACCTGTACCGACGGCCTGGCGTTGGACACCGCCACAGAGGGCGAGCGCGGCACCATCCAGGCCTTCATGGTCGGCGGGCGGGCCGTGGGCGTGATCGTGACCGCCTCGGTGGTGGGGTTGCTGGCCCAGAACGTCTCCTGGCCGGCGGTGTTCTACCTGCTGGCCGCGCTGACCCTGCTGCCGCTGCCCCTCGTCCTGAGCATCAAAGAAGCCGAGCGTCCGGCCGGGCGGCGATTTGATTGGAGCGCTTTCAGCGCCTTCAAACGCGCCGATGTGCTGGCGGTGTCCGGCGTCGGCTTGATCGCCTTCCTGGTGATCGTGGGCGCCAACCAACTGGTCAACCCCTTCCTCACCGAGCGCTTCGGCATCAACCTGAGCACGGCGGGCTTCTTCACCACCCTGTGGGGCATTGGCGTGGTGGCGGGCGGGGTGCTGGGCGGGCGGCTGAACGACCGCACGGGTGGAAAACAGGCCATCCTGGTTTCCGGCGGGCTGAGCTCGTTGTCGCTGGTACTGCTGGCCTTCACCGGGCAGATCTTTTGGGCCTGGCCGGCGGTGTTCTTCTTCGGCTTCGCTTACGGCGCGTACCAGGCCAGCTACTTTGCCCTGGCCATGCGCTTCACCGACCCGCGCATCGCCGCCGCCATGTTCTCGATCATCATGGCCTTCACCAACGTAGGCCAGGCCATCGGTCTGGGCCTGGGCGGGACGATTGTGGATGCCATCGGTTACACCTGGACGCTGGTGGGTTTCGCCGCGGTGAACTTGCTCGTCCTGCCGCTGCTGCCGGTGGTGTTCAAGCAGGCAAGAAAACCCTAAGGACCTATCCTAAAAATATTGGGGGAGGTCGCGATTTTGAGGTGTGTGTGGGTGCGAAGCACCCACACACACCTCAAAATCGCTTCCCTTCCTAATTTTAGGATAGGTTCTAAAGGTCTAAGAAGACCTTTAGGGTTCGGTATTGAACTCCTGCTGGCAGACCTCAATGTGGGCTGTCTCCAGGAATTTCAAGGCATTCTCATCCATCCGGTAGCCCACGCTGTATACCAGCCGGTGAATACCGGCGTTGATCAGCGCCTTGGTGCAATTGATGCAGGGAAAATGAGTCACATAACAGGTCGCGCCCTTGGTCGACACGCCGTGAAGGGCCGCCTGGATGATGGCGTTGGTCTCGGCGTGGATGGTACGCACGCAGTGGCCTTCCACCATCAGGTGGCCTTCCTCATCACAATGAGGCTGCCCGGCGGGAGAGCCGTTGAACCCGGAGGTCAGAATGCGCTTGTCCAGCACCAGCACGCAGCCCACAAAAGCCCGGTCGCAGGTACTGCGCTCCGATACCGCATAAGCAATTTTCATGAAGTAGGAATCCCAATCTGGGCGCATATTAATCTCCCAACGATAAAATCTATGCTTGTTGCCGGGATGGTAGTTGCCCGACATAACCCAATCCCGGAATAGTATAATTATGACACATTCTCTCAAGTCTAGCAAAAATACAGGCTCTCGACGAGTTGTCGTGGCGGGTATCCCATTCCACCGCGCCGATTCCTGAAGAGCAAAAAACACCCAGCTTACCCAAGGAGCTTCCGCCATGCCCAGCAAAATAAAAGTAGATTTTGAACGAACCATCGCCTCCATCGACCCGCGCATCTTCGGTGGATTTCTCGAACACATGGGCCGCGCCATCTATGAAGGCATCTACGACCCCGCCTCGCCGCTCTCCGGCCAAGACGGCATCCGCCCCGATGTGCTGGCAGCCTTGAAAGAGCTTGGCCCCACCATCGTGCGCTACCCCGGCGGCAACTTCCTCAGCGGTTATCACTGGCAAGACGGGGTCGGGCCGCAAAGCCAGCGCCCCAGCCGTCGCGAGCTGGCCTGGAGCTCCGTTGAGAGCAACCATTTTGGCACGAACGAATTCATGGACTATTCCAAACGTGCCGGATGGCAGCCCATGCTGGGCGTCAACATGGGTACCGGCACCATCGAAGAGGCCGGGGCGCTGGTGGAATACTGCAATGCAAAGGGCGGCTCGCATTTTGCCGACCTGCGCATCAGCCACGGCTACGCGCAGCCTCATGGCGTCAAAACCTGGTGCCTGGGCAACGAGATGGACGGCCCCTGGCAAATCGGCCACCTGGAAGCCGACGAATACGGGCGCAAAGCCCGCGAAGCTGCCAAGATCATGCGCTGGCACGACCCGTCCATCGAGCTGGTGTTGTGCGGCTCCTCCGGCATCGGCATGCCCACCTTCCCCGAGTGGGACCGCACCGCCCTGGAAATCTGCTGGGATCAAGTCAATTACCTCTCCATGCACTTTTACGCCAACAACAACGCCAACGACACGGCCTCTTACCTGGCCCTGACGGGACAGTTTGAAGCGTTTGTCGACACTCTGGAAGGCACCCTGCGCTATGTGAAGGCCAAGACCCGCTCGAAGCACGATGTGTTCCTCTCCTGGGACGAGTGGAACGTGTGGTACAAGAACATGGAAATGAATGGCAACTGGACCCAGGCACCCCACCTGATCGAAGAAGTCTATAACCTGGAAGATGCCCTGGTGGTGGCCCAATGGATGAGTGTGTTCCTGCGCCGCAGCCAGGTGCTCAAGATGGCCTGCCTGGCCCAACTGGTCAACGTCATCGCTCCCATCCTCACCCGCCGCGACGGAATGGTGAAGCAGACCATCTTCTACCCCTTCCAGCTCTTCCGCCGCTTTGCCAAGGGTGCTGCCCTGGACGTGCTCTGCCAGGCGCCCACCTACGAGACAAACCAGTTCGGCGCGGCCCCACTGCTGGACGTTTCTGCCTCTTACGATGCGGAGAGCGGCGCGAGCGCAGTGTTCATCGTCAACCGCAGCCAGCAGGAGAGCGAGCCGGTAGAGATCGAGTGGCAGAACGGCGCGCCCGGCAAGAGCGCCCACATCTACCAGGTTGCCGGAAGCGACCCCAAAGCCGCCAACACCTTCGAGCAGCCCAACGCCGTGGTGACCGCCGACCTGGGCGAGATGGCTCTGGATGGACAGAAGCTTTCGTTACGCTTACCGCCGCTTTCGTTCACGGTGGTCAGCGTCGGATAAAGATTGTTCACGGTTTATCCCAGAGAGACCTGACAGGTTTTAAAAACCTGTCAGGTCTTTTGTGCAACCATGTTTCCCCTTCTTGCGTATGCATTATGAAACAATTCAAACCCAAGGATTTTCTATGCAAACACAAATCAAGCCCCATTTCAAGAAATCATTTCCACAACTCTTCCTGGCGTTCGCCGTAATCGCGTCGCTGCTCCTGGGCACGGCCTCACCCGCCGCGGCCCAATCCGGCGGGCCCAGTGACCCGGCGGAATTGGAAGCCTTCCTGGATGGGGTCATGGCCGCCTCGATGACCGATCACCATGTTCCCGGCGCAGTCGTCTCCGTGGTCAAAGACGGGCAGGTCTTCTTCGCCAAGGGCTACGGTTACGCCGACCTGGAAAACAAAATGCCGGTAGACCCCGCCACCACCCTCTTCCGCCCCGGTTCGGTCTCCAAGCTGTTCGTTTGGACAGCAGTCATGCAATTGGTGGAGCAAGGCAAGCTGTCCCTCGACGCCGATGTCAACACCTACCTGGACTTTGAAATTCCGGCCACCTTCCCAGAACCCATCACCCTCAAACATTTGATGACCCACACGCCTGGGTTTGAAGACAAGTCCCAGGGCCTGTTCATCTTTGACCCTGCCGGGATAACCTCTCTGGAGGTCTACCTCAAGGAAAATATTCCCGCCCGAGTGTTCGCGCCCGGCCAGATTCCCGCCTATTCCAACTACGGCAGCGCGCTCGCCGGTTATATTGTCGAGCGCGTGTCCGGGATGCCTTTCATGGGATATGTCGAACAGCATATTTTTGCGCCGCTGGAGATGAAACACGCCACTTTCCGCCAACCGCTGCCCGCCGAAATGGCTGCTGACATGTCCCAAGGTTACAGTTATGCCAGCGGCAAATATTACCAGGGTGAATTCGAAATCATCACCGCCTATCCCGCAGGCGCGTTGAGCGCAACAGGGTTGGACATAGCCAACTTCATGATTGCCCACCTGCAAAACGGCCGTTATGGCGAGGCGCGCATCCTGCAAGAAGAAACAGCCGTCCTCATGCACAGCGAACTGAATACCTCCGACCCGCGCATCGACGGTATGGCCCACGGATTCTTTGAGAATGAGATCAACGGGCAATACACCGTTTCGCACGGCGGCGATACCATCTTGTTCCATTCCTTGCTCCTGCTGCTGCCCGAATCCAACACCGGCCTATTCATCTCAACCAACGGGAGCACCGGCGATCAAACCGTGGAAGCCGTGAGAAAAGCTTTTATGAACCGCTACTATCCCGCCAATGCCCCCACGCTGGTTCCCTCGCCCGATTTCGCCAGCCGCGCCGCAAAATATGCTGGAGAGTACTATATGGCACGCAGCAACTACACCAGCATGGAAAAGGTTTTCTCGACCTTCACGCCGGTCAATGTTACAGTCGATGAAAACCAGCAGGTAGTTGTCAATGTAATGGGCCAGGTGATGCGCTTTGTGGAAACCGAGCCGGGCCTGTTGGTGAATGTCGAAGACCCCGATATGCGGGTGGTGCTCAAAGAAGAAGGCGGGCAGGTTTTTCTGCACCTTTCCAGCCCAATGACGATGGCGAAAGCTCCCTGGTACCGCACAGCTCCGGTCAGCCTGCTGATCTTCGCCGGTGGGGCGCTCCTGTTTGGGATCACGCTCATCTGCTGGTTGGTTTCCTTTATCCGCGGCCTCGTCCGGCGCGATAAACGCCCCGCCGCGGCCCGTCTGGCCAGGCTCGCCGCCGGGCTGTTCGGCCTGATCTTCTTCCTCATCGTCGCCGCGTTTGGCGCCGCCTTCCTGGACGTGAACCCCGCTTACGCTGGAACGCCCAACATCGTCTTCAGCAGCCCGGCCTGGATGGATTCCGTCCTCAAAGCACCGCTTGCGCTGGCAATCTTGGGCGTGGCCATGCTGGGCTTCACCGGGCTGGCCTGGGTCAAACGGTTGTGGAACGGTTCGGCGCGGCTGCACTACACTTTTCTGACCGTCTTCGCCGGGGCCATCGTCTGGGCAATGGCCTACTGGAAGCTGTGGAGTTAAACGATATCTTTCTGCCAGACCTGACAGGTTTTTGAAACCTGTCAGGTCTTTTTTTTACCCCCCTTGCATTCAGCTTACAAGAAAGTTGATCAATTTTGTTCTGTGCTATACTTTTCCCTGCCGTACCACACAGTGTTCACTGAAAAATAAATTATGCACCCGGCATCTCGTTTACCCTCTCTCCTCACGCGCCTGCAAAGGCCCTCTTCCAACCAAAAACCGCCCGCGCTCTCGGCGATTTTCCGCTGTTACACCTACCTGCGCCCTTACTGGTTCCTGACGTTGGGCTCGTTTGCGTCCCTGCTGACCATCACCCTGACCAGCATGGCCACCCCCCAACTGGTGCGCTGGATCATCGACCGGGGCATTGGTCAAAACGACATGCAACTGCTCACCTGGTCTGTGGGGGGGCTGCTGGTTCTCACCGTGCTGCGCGGCATCATGACTTACTTCATGGGGCGCTGGTCCGAAGTGGCTTCGCAGAACGTAGCCGCCGATTTGCGCGCCGAACTGCAAAAAAAACTTTCCATCCTCTCCTTCTCCTTCCATGACCACAGCCAGGCCGGCGATATCCTCTCGCGGGCCATCCAGGACGTGGACCGGGTGCGCTTCCTCACCGGGCGCGCCTCCATCCGCCTGCTGGACGGTATCGTGATGATGCTGGCGACAGCCGTGATCGTCATCTTCATGAATCCAAAGCTGGCCTTGCTGGCCATCGCCGCCATGCCCATCCTGGCCTACCGCGCCCTTGTCTTTGGCAAGCAGTTCCGCCCGCTCAACGCCGCCATCCAAAAGCAGCTCGGCATCCTCACCACCCGCGTCGAGCAAAGCCTGCGCGGGGCGCGCGTGGTCAAGGCCTTTGCCCAGGAGCAGGCCGAAATTGGCCGCTTTGAAGTCGAAAACGAGCGCTGGTTTGAGATGAACGCGCGGGCGGCCCGCCTGCAAGCCACTGGCGGCTCCATGCTCCAACTCATCGCCAACCTCTCCTCGGTGCTCATCCTGTGGGCTGGCGGCAGCATGGTCATTCGCGGCGAGCTGACCGTGGGCGAGCTGGTGGCCTTCACCACTTACCTGGCCCAACTGCTCAACCCCGTGCGCATGCTGGGCATGATCATCCCCGCCATCAGCATGGCCGGTACCGCCGCCGAGCGCGTCTTTGAAATCCTCGACACGGTTCCCGAGGTGCAGGAAAAAGAGGAAGCCATCGAGATGCCGCCTTTCCGCGGACACGTGCGCTTTGAATCTGTCTCCTTCTCTTACGGCAAACGCCGCGAGGTGCTCAAAAACATCAACCTGGAAGTCAAGCCCGACCAGATCATCGCCCTGGTAGGCCAAACCGGCTCGGGAAAGTCCACCATCATCAACCTCATCCCGCGCTTTTACGACCCCACCGAAGGGCGCATCACCATCGACGGTCAGGACATCCGCGAGGTGACCTTGCACTCGCTGCGTTCCCAAATCGGCATCGTCCTACAAGAGACAACCCTCTTCGCTGCCTCCATCCGCGAGAACATCGCCTTTGGTGCGCAAAATGCCAGCGAAGAGCAGATCATTGCCGCGGCCAAAGCCGCCCAGGCCCACGACTTCATCCTGCGCACCCAAAACGGCTACGACACCGAGGTCGGCGAGCGCGGCATCACCCTTTCGGGCGGGCAGAAGCAGCGCATCGCCATTGCCCGCGCCATCCTCACCAACCCGCGCCTGCTGGTGCTGGACGACGCCACTTCCAGCGTGGACACGGAAACCGAGGAGCAAATCCAATTGGCCCTGGGCCGCTTGATGAAAGCGCGCACCACCTTCGTGATTGCTCACCGCCTGAGCACCGTCATGCAGGCCGACAGCATCCTGGTGCTGGAAAAGGGCGCGGTGGCCGCGCGCGGCACGCACGACGAACTGCTGCATTCCTCATCTCTGTATGCCGAGATCTACCGGCGACAGCTCAAACCCCGCGCGGAGAAACCTCAATGAGCTTTGGAATTGGCATGGCCGGCCCGCAGATGGGCCCCGGACAGGTGCTGGACCAGTTTGGTTCGGGCGAGCACCGCGGGCGGGCCTTCGACTGGAAGGTGGTCTCGCGCCTGCTGGTCTACCTCAAACCGCACTGGCGGCAACTGCTGGTGGCCTTCGTCTGTATGCTGGCTGCCACCGGCCTGACCTTGCTCATCCCCTACCTGACCAAGGTCGCCCTGGACGACAACATTGGTAACAAAGACTACAACGGCCTGCTGCGCACCGCCCTGATCACCGCCGCCGCTTATGCGGGCCTGTACGGCACTTCGGCCCTGCAGCAGTACATCCTCGCGCGGGTGGGGCAGCGCGTGCTCAGCACCCTGCGCGCCGACCTCTTCCGCCACCTGCAAGCCCTGTCCCTCAGCTACCACGACACGCACATCGTCGGCGTGACCGTCTCGCGCTTGATCAACGATGTGGCGGTGATCAACGAACTGCTCTCGCAGGGCTGGATCACCTTCATTGCCGACGCCTTCATCCTGGTGGGCATCGTTTCAATCATGCTCTCGATGAACGCCAAGTTGGCCCTCTTCGCTTTCCTGGTGCTGCCGCTGATGGTGCTGGCCACCTGGTTGTTCGCCCAGCGCGCCCAGGCCGCCTTCCGTGAAACGCGCACGCGCGTGGCCGCGGTGGTTGGCAACCTGGCAGAGGACATTGCCGGAATGCGCGTCATCCAGGCCTTCGCACAGGAAGACGCCACCCAGGAGCGCTTCAAGGAGGTCAACCAGGCCAACCGCGACGCCCACGTCAACGCCATGACCCTTTCCTACATCTTCCTGCCCTCCATCGAATTCCTCAGCATGTTGGCCACAGCCGTGGTGCTGTGGACCGGCGGGCGGGCAGTCATCAAAGAGGAAGTCACCATCGGCGTGCTGGTGGCCTTCCTGGCCTACGTTTCGCGCTTCTTCCAGCCCATCCAGGAGCTTTCCCGCCTCTATACCACCATGCAGTCGGCCATGGCCGGCGGCGAACAGGTGCTCAAGGTGCTGGATACTCCCCTGGACGTCTTCGACCGGCCCGACGCCGTGCCCATGCCGCCCGTCGAAGGGCGCATCGAGTTTGACGCCGTCTCTTTCCGCTACCGCCCCGATACGCCCGAAGTGCTGCACGAGGTCAACCTGGACATCCAGCCGGGGCAGCGCGTGGCCCTGGTGGGGCCGACGGGCGCAGGAAAGACCACCGCTGCCAACCTGGCGGCCCGCTTCTATGAGGTCAGCGAAGGGGCTGTGCGCATCGACGGCATCGACGTGCGCGCCGTGACGCAGGGATCGCTGCGCCGCCAAATCGGCGTCGTGCCGCAGGATTCCTTCCTCTTCGCCGGGACCATCGCCGAGAACATCCGCTTTGGCGACCCGCAGGCCAGCGACGAAGCGGTGGAAACCGCCGCCCGCATGGCCAACGCCCACGAATTCATCGCCGCCCTCCCCGACGGCTACAATACCGCTATCCTGGAAAACGCTGCCAACCTTTCGGTGGGGCAGCGCCAGCTCATCTGCATCGCCCGCGCCGTGCTCACCGACCCGCGTATTTTGATCCTGGACGAGGCCACCGCCAACATTGACACGGTCAGCGAGGGCCTCATCCAGCAGGCCCTCGAGCGGCTGCTGGCTGGGCGCACCGCGGTGATCATTGCTCACCGGTTGAGCACCATTCAAAGCGCCGATGTGATCTGCGTGATTCAGGATGGGCGCATTGTGGAGCAGGGCAAGCATGCCGAACTGCTCGAGCGCGGCGGCCTGTAC
>CAZMMI010000147.1:0-10079 GCA_964567255.1 uncultured Anaerolinea sp. | reverse complement strand
TGGTAGCAGGTGTGGTAGCGCCCAGACGTCAGGGAAGGGCTGACCGACAATGCCGCCACGGTTCGCCCCACACTCGTGGATGAGCTTATAAAATAGGTGTCTCCCTGATAAACGGCAGAAATGGTTACGCCACCCGAGGCAGTAAAGAAAAGCGGGCAAGTTCCCTGGCCGTTCGAATCCAGGGTCACCGAGCAACTAACGCTGCCCGCGCTCACTACCACCTGCCCGGTGGGTTCGGGTGTGCCCGCTGCACTCTCACTTACCGTTACAGTCGCCCACACCGGAAAACCCACCATAATTTGCCCGCCCGGACCGCCTGATGTCAGCGAGAGGGTCGTGGTGGTGTTGGCCTGCACAAGAAAACTGGTCGTGCTAATATCGCCAGCGTTAGAACCATCCGTGTCTACAACGGAAATCGTATAAGAAAAATACCCTACTGTTGTAGGGGCGCCGGATAGAGTGGCCGTGGCTGCATTAAAGGATAGCCCTGGGATCGAATCCGAACCGCTCCAGGTGTAAGGCTCTACGCCTCCGGTCGCGGTGAACGTACGCGTCCAGTCCTGTCCAACAATCCCCGTGGGGAGCGAAGAAAAATCCGGCGAGATGGTCATCCACGCAGCCAGAACCACCTGAACCGCGGGCAAAAACCAATACCCGGCTGCCAGAACAAGCGCTGCCAGGGTCGCAATTCGTGACGGGATCCATACGGGTCGTTTTCGCAGCATAATTCCACTCCCTCAAGCAGCCGGTCAATAATTCGTTAATGCTTAGCCAGCACCGCCTGGACAGCCACGCGGTAACGGTATTCCCCCGCCTCTTCGTCATAGGCCGCGCAAGTCAGCAGGGTCAAGGTCGACTCATCGCTGTGTTCCAGTATCGAAGCATCCTGCGGGTCAATCTGCCGAACCGACTGCACCTCATACGCCACAACCTGGCCGTAGACATGCACCAGCAGGCGATCCCCGACCCGCAGTTGGTCGAGTGCGGCAAACGGTCCCGGCAAGCCGGAGCGCAGGAAGTTGTGTGCCACCAGCACCGCGTTTCCCTGCCAGGTGGGGAAAGCCGTGCCCTCCAGCCAGCCGGCTTGCTCTGCCAACCAATCTGTATCCCAACTGTCATCCGCGCGTGGCACGCCCACAATTTCGGTGCGTAACCCAAGCCGTGGAATTTCTAATTCGATTCCACCTGCTGCCTGAAGCGCAGGATGGGCTGCCCCTGACAGAGCCGCCGTCACGCGGCCGGCCGGGAAGCCTGTGTTGGGCAGCAGTACCTCACCGTTCACACTCAGGGCAAACACTTCCTCAACGGATAATCCTGCCGGATCGGTAGACCGAACCCGAATGGACAGTCCCTCTCCTGGGGTGAACCCATCCGCAGTGAACAACCCCGTGTCCGTGATACTGAAGCGGCCGTTGTCGTCGCTCCCAACGCCGGATACCAGAGCGTAGACATGCGTTTCATCGATGTTAGCGTCCGCGGTGCTAAAGCTGCCCACATACAACCCCGCCGAGCGGTAACCCTCTACCGTATTATTCGACAGGCTGATATCTGTCGGGCGGACATTGACCCGGTGTTGGTAAGGGTCCGATACAGAGGGGTCCAGTGTCACCGCGCCGTCCACTCCCCCCGCGTATTCTGCCACAATCGTCTGGATATGCGGCGCCATGAAGACCAGCGCGCACTGCCCGGTTGCTACCGTAGCTGTGCAGGATTGGCTTCCGCTGGTCACCGTCACATTCCCGCTTGGGTTTCCATCTGGCGAGGTCACCGTAAAGTGAACCATCACGCTCTGAGCCAATAAAGAAGGATTTGGATCGGTGCTGGTGATGGTCGTAAACGTATTGGAATCGCTCACCCGGTGCGTGACCGGAGCAGAAACGCCCTCTGTATGGGCAACATCTCCTTCATAGTAAGCGCATAGGTTCACATCCCCCACCGCAGTCAGCGCCAGAGAACAGGTCATCGCGCCCGACTCGTCCAATAGGCTTGTGCAGGAGTCGGCTGCGATCAAGCGGTCCGCCGCCAGGCAGGTCGCCGAGCTACTGCGAAAAACAGTCACGCTTCCGACAGGCGCCGGGCTGGCCGGTCCTACCGATACCGACACATGCACGAACCGGTTGAGGATTGAAGGATTGGGGATATGAGTCTGGATAGCCACCTGGGGGATGATCTTCGGTACCACCGTCAAGTATTCATCCTCTGAGACTCCCGGCAAGAAGGGCGAACTGCCCATATACACCGCTTTTAAAGGCACCTCTCCCGCTGCCGGCCAGCTCTGCGTGCAAGATGCCTGCCCGGCGGCATCCAGCGTGAGCGTACACAATAGCGTGGTTCCACTTTCTACGCGCACCACGCCGCTCGGAATTCCCGCTGTCGGGTCTTCTGCTGTCACCTTCACGGCCAAAGTGACTGCCTGTTCCACATAAGCCGGGTTGGGCGTGATCGCTGTGAACGTCACCAATGTTGTGTAAGGGCCGGTTTGCAGCAAAGGGAAGGCCGCGGTGGCTTGCGGCAGCACCAGCGCGATCAGTGCCACCGCAGTCCCGATGACCCCGATCTTTTTCAACATCTTTCCTTGAAGTCGCCGAATGAATCTCACGTTCCCTCCCTATTTCTGCAACACAGGCAGAAAGATGTAGTCGAATGCATCTTTATAGTATATACGCACAGTCACATTGTCCAGCGCCCATTTTTCACCCGCCGGTCCGTCCAGATTCAGACCGTAGAAGGTCATAATGAAATTTTTTAAATCGTGTATCTGCGTTGTGCAAAGAAAGTAACGCGCATCCAACGTGCCGGGGTCGCCGTCAAAATCACCGACCTCGGCCGCCAGGGTCCGCGGTGCAAAGCCAACATCCCCATAATCCTTTGGATAGGATTGGGGGAAACCGGTTCGATTGGAGAATGAAGTCACCAACAGGCGGGTATCGTTCATGTAATTCGCCCAAATATCCGGCCCAATGATCGGGGGCGGGTTGGTTGGGTCCGCCGGGTCCACCAGTGAGCTGCCATCCCACTGCCCCAGCACGTACAAATCAAAGCACGCCGAAGCCCGGTCGTGGGGTGGCATCTCGGGCAGTTGCAGATTCACCCGCTGATTGTCAAACAACCCCAATGCGTTCTGACCCTCAACCGGAGCAATCGCGTCATGCGACCAGAAGCTGTCCGATCCGGCGCTGAAATCCGTTTGATAAATATACTGCTGTAAAACATCCAATTGGCGAAAGGCACGGTTGTTGGCCGGCAAATAGTCTTGTGCGCTGGTAGTGCTATTGCTACTGGTTACGCGCATATCCAGGAATGCCGGGCTGGCAGCTACCGCCGCGCGATTCGTTTGAATACTAAACAATACTCTCGCCACGTTATCAGCGCGCAGGATGCCCTGCAAGCAGTTCATGGTCTGCGCATCCAACTTTTCGCAGGTCAAACCTGTCGTCGGATCTGCTGATATGAATTCCAACCCATCACTCACCGTGAATCTCAACTCAAGAATTTCTACATTACTCTTGCTCCAATTGGCCACGCGTGCCTCCACCGTGAACGGCCCCCCAGCTAGCAAGAAGGGCGGAGTGTCCACAATGAACGCTTGAAGTTCACTCAACGACAACGCCGGCCTCACTTGATAAACGGACTGGGTATTGGAGGTAATGAAAGTCATCTCAACGCCCGGCCCGGCGATAATCTGATTTCCACCTTCTCCCTCAAAAATCGCTACCGGCAGGGCAGTCTCATCCAGATCAGCCGGCCCCAATGCGCTAGCAGCAAAGCTGCCAACCGTCTGGATTCCGAGGTACCAAATTCGCCCAGATCCCACCATGGCCAGCGAGGTGATGGTGGAACTGGCTGTGGGTAGACTAAAATTGGTAATCGTCCCATCCGCTGGGTCCACTCGCCCAACCCATTTATACTGCTCGTAGGTGAACCATAAGGCCCCGTCTGGCCCATAGATGATCTGGCTGGGGCGTGAGGGCGGCGTGGGGATGGCATACTCCGTCATCTCGCCCGCGGGGGTCAGCTTGCCAATTTTGTAGCCATTCCATTCCGTGAACCAAATATTGCCGTCCAGATCCGAGGCCAGCCCCAACGGCTTGCTGTTCGCGGTTGGTGTGGCAAATTCGACCACCTCCCCCTCCAGGCTCATCTTCGCGACACTGCTGCCGTTGAACTGCGTGATATACAGGTACCCATCCTGACCGCTAATGATTTGCGAAGGCTGGCTATCTTGCTTTGGCAAGGCAAACTCGGTCAGCGCGCCGCCGGGTTCCAGGCGGGCAATCTTCCCGGCCCCCTTTTCCGCGATCCACAGGTTCATATCCGGCCCAATGGTAATTCCTCGCGGCTCCGCGGCTGCGTCGCCCAGAGCGTGTGTCACCAACGTTCCACTCGAGGGCAGCCATTCGGCCACCTCTCCGCTCCCCGCCAGGCTGAACCAATACTTGCCCTGCGGTCCATACACCAAACCGGCCGGGTAAGAATCCGCCGGGAACGTGGTTAAGACGGTCACGCTGCCGCTGGGTAATGCCAGGGCTGGGGTCAGGCTGGTCGCCAGCAAGCTCGCCGCCAACAATCCGGCGGCGAACCGCTTCAATCCGCGTCCCATCCAGGCCGCCTTCATTCCCGGCCTCCCAAATCCACGCTCAAGCTGTAAGAATTGGTCGTCCCGTGACCGGCCTTATCATAAGCCGTCACATCGATCACATAATACCCACTCTGAGGCTTCGTCCCCGGCGCGAAGGTCCACATCGCCGTCCACTGCTCGCCGTAAACCGACGCCCGCGTACGATACACTTCCTCCGCCCCGCGGCTAATGCGAATTTCAATCCAGGCCGTGCCGCTGGAGTCACTCACCTTCCCCTTGATCGGGAAGAACGTGCTGCTGCGGAACTGGCTGGCATCCAAATGCGTGGTGAGCAGCTCAATCCGCGGCCCTTCCGCCACTTCCTCTACAATCACCGCCTCCGTCAGGGCAGGCCATTCCTTCACCCGCTCCCACAGCGCCTGCGGGTCAACAACCTCTGCCGCCCCACCGCCGACGCCGCCCGCCGAGGTAATCACCGGCAGGAACACGCGGAAACCCAACTTGGGCGGGAAAAACTCCGCCGAGCAGTTTCCGGCACTGTCACAGGCATACACGCCCACCTCTTCAAGCAGGTTGGTTTCCGCCTGGCAAGTCCCTTCGATCCGGAACGGGATCGTATTGGGAGCCACCCCGGCAGCCAGCACCCATTCACTGTTGTTGTAGGTCCGGGTGACTGTCACCGAAGGACAAACATTGATCAGGACCGATTCTTCATCCAGGAAGACATCCTCAATCGAGAAGCTGTATTCCCACATTTCCTCGTCAATGGGTGTCCGGTTCAGTTGAATTCGGGGGGCCAGGCTGTCAACCACGCCGTCCCATTGATTCAGTGTTGCAAATCCGGTCTTAAAGTGATTATTGGTATCCAGGCCGCGGGCGCCAAGCTGGTATATGCCTTCCATTCCAACCGGAACACTTGAATTCCAACTGGTCTCGATCCCACTTGCCGCCAACTGTGCGTTGGCCCACCCCGTCCCGGCCAGTGCCGCCACTTCCAGGCGCTCCAAAGCGCGGGGGAACACCATGATTTCATCCAACCCACCCTGGAAGTGATCGCCGATGTTGAACGTTTCGCCCGGGTAAGGCGTCTGCCCAGCCAGCGCGGTGGAGGTCTCTAACAGTTCGCCGTTGACGTAGAACGAAACCACCTGCCCGTCAAAAGTCACGGTCACGAAGGACCACTGCCCCACCTGCACGGCTGGCAGGCTGGTTTCGGCATTCAGCCAGCCGTACCCGCTGCC
Organism: uncultured Anaerolinea sp.; assembly: GCA_964567255.1. GTDB lineage: Bacteria > Chloroflexota > Anaerolineae > Anaerolineales > Anaerolineaceae > Anaerolinea. Next base: position 4,259 of record CAZMMI010000147.1, on the reverse strand, counting down.
AAATCCGGTCTGCAAGCGCAAATCGGCAGTCAGGGTCAGCGATGGATAGCGCCACTCGGGATTTTCCGTCCGCTGGCTGATCACGTCCATCGCCGCGGCTGTCTCGGGCCGCACCCAGGCCGCCAGAGTATAGGTCCCGCGGTTCAGGTTCAGGCTGTACTGCGGCTCTACCATCAACCAGTCGTTGCCGTCCAACTCCAACCCATACAGGCCGCCCGAACCGCTTCCTACCTTGTTGCGCTTGTCGGCGCTCCCGCCAATCACCTCGGCGTTGTGGAAGTAGCCCGACGAATCCGCCAGCACGTCTCCCGGAGCGGCAAAGTTCGTGTCTACAGAGAGATGGAAGACGGTCTGGGAGCCGGTGTACAGCTCGCGCAAGGCCGCTTCATCCAGGGCATAATCAAAGATCTGCAATTCATCCAGGTAACCGTAGAAGCTGCCCACCGGCGCCTGGCCCACAAACATCGCCTCGTAGGTCACCGGCAGCGGGTTGGCCGTGTCACTGGCCAACGCCTGCCCGTCACGGTAAATGACCCGCGCACCGGTATCCAGGTCGAAGGAGCAGGCCCACATATGCCATTCCGTGTCCACCCAACTTGCATCCGTGAGCAAATCCGTGCCGCCAAAACCGCACGCAAATTGATTTTGCGCATTGATGCCCACCAGGATGCGCTGATCCGGCAACGACAAAGGCCCTTGCCATAAGATTGGGTCATTATGGTTCAATTCGTTCTTCTTGGCCCACACTCCCACCGTGAACGACCGCCCGGCCAAATCCACCTGAGTCCCCAGGCGAATGGCCTGGTCGTTCCCATTGAAGTACATCGAGGCGTTGTGATGCCCAACCAAACCCGTCTGCGGGCATTCCGGCCCCGTGCATGAGCCGGAGATCTGGTAAGGTGAAATATCCATGAAAGTCCGGTTGGGATCGTCGGGGTTTGAATCGCCGTTCTCATCCAACGGAACTTCCGCCTTGTCCATCGGCAGCCACAAGAGCAGCCCATCCGGGTAAGTGTCGGGTTGCAGGAAGGAAGTCGTCCCCACGGGCAGGAAACCCGTTTGAGACTGGGCCACGTTCACCGCCAGGGCGTTGTTCCCCGAAGGCGTATATGGCAGCCCGTCACCGGGAATGTCGCTGACCAAACCGCCAAAGCTGCGGTTGGTCAAAATTTCGTCCTCCTCAGGCAGACCTGTGAGATCAATCTGCGCCGCCGGGGCGGTCGCATCGATGGAGAAACCGACCTGGCTCACCGTCCGGTTATTGACCCGGTCTGCGGCTTCCACCACCAGCGTGAACTGACCCGAAGGCTCGCCTTCCGGCATGAGGTAATCCAGCGTCCATAAATAACCCGGCCCGCTGGGGTCTTTCACCAACGCCGGAATCTGCGTGCCGCTGCCAATCACGGCGCCGTCGACGCTGACAATGCTCACCTGCACCGAGTTCAAATCCAAACCAGAACCGGCTGAGCCATCGCCCAGTTCGGGGTCTTGAACGCTGCCGCTCAAAGCCAGCATCCAGGTGTTCTTGGTTTCCGGGTGCAACTCGGCTGAAAGCAAGGCGCCTTCAACAAAGTTCACCACAATGCGCGGGGCCTCTCCATCCGCGTACAACACGTACGAAGGACTGGTTGTTTGATGTCCCACCCGGTCCACAGCGCGGAAGCTCAGTGTATACGGACCATCCCCTGCCTCTGGGCGCAAGGTCGGGCAATAATCCTCCCCCGACCGAGAGTCCAGGCACACAGGCGCCGTAGACAGGCTGGGCGTCGCCAGGTTGCGGTGCGCCACGCTCATCTCGACCAGCGCGATCCCAGAGGTCAGGTCGCTTGCCGGAGCCACCAATTGAATATCGTTTTGCTGAATATACGCAAAACTCGGATCATATCCCGCCAGAGAAACCAACGGCGCCTCGGCATCGATGGTCAAGCGCACCGATTCATGCTCCTCTACATGCGCAATCTGGTAGTTGAAGCTGTCCCGAACGTTGATTTCGTTGAGTTCGTACGGATATACCGTGACCTCATCCAGCTTTCCGGCGAACGGCCCGCCCGCCTGCGCTGTGTGCGCTGGCCGTTTGCCGCCCAGGGTCATCTGACCCAGACCGGTGGCGACATTCGTGCTCTGGTTGCCGCTTCCTGTTGAGTCAATGTATCCATTGATATACAAAGCAGTGGTTTCAGAGGTGGCGCTCAAACGCTCCACCACCAGCGTAACGTGATTCCAATTATCCTTAATCAACCCTACCACGCTGCTGGCTGTGCACGCGGCAGCCGATTCGCCATTGACGATGCACAGGTTCATGCTGTTTGGCGCAATGGCCAGGCTGTAGCGAATGCGGTTGTTATCGGCATACGGCAGGCTCCACAGTGTCTGCACCGCATCCACCGTACGGGTTGGGTAAACCCACATGGACACCGAGAAGGAACCCACGTTAGAAGAAAGCTGTCCTTGCTGAAGTGTGATGAGGTCGTCCGCGCCATCTAATTCAGCCGAAGCGCCCAGCCGCCCAGGCTGGCCCGCCGTCGGGCAAGCCGGACCGGCGCAAGCCAGGTTCTGCCCATTACGAGTACTGTCCTGGAAGGTAGTCTCCCCCTGGTCTTCGTCCAGGTGAGCCAGGAGCAGCGGCGAGCGGTTGACCACATTGAGAATATCCGCTGTCGGCAGTGTATAGCGGAACACGCGCACATCGTCCAGCAGGCCCGTGTAATAATCTTCCCCGCCGTTGACGGCATGACCCAAATGCACTTCTGCCGTGGTCGAAGCCGTCACCATTCCGCCGCTGCTGCGCGAGTCCACAATGACCCCGTCCACCCACAGGTCGGTGCGCCCGTTGTTATTTGCGTACAACACCGAGTGCCAGCGGCCATCACTGATGCCGCCGCCCGTTGAACAGACTTCCGTACTGGCTGCCTGCGCGCACACATTCCCGCTGCGCAAGTACACTTGCTGCATCGCCGTGTTGCCTGGCGTGGTCGGATACAAGGAATACACGCCGCAGTTCTGGCAGTCCGTGTTCATCCAGAAGGACACCATGTAATCGCTGGTCACATCGCGGTTAGGAACCTTGATGACATCATCCAACCCGCCAAACTCCACTGCCTGGTCCAGAAGGCCCAGGCCGCCCGCCGCCGGGCAGCGTATGCCCACGCAAGTGCCGTCGTCCAGCGTGGTCACTTCTGCCGTGTTCTCAAAAGAATCCGAGGCCGGGCGGTCATTCAAGGGCATTCGCGCAGTCACCGGCAGCGCGTAGTACAGGTCATAAATCTGCTCGCTGTCCAGGGCGTAGCGGTACACCGCCAGTTCATCGATGCGACCAATGAAGCGAATCGATTGGCGGGCAATGGTGAAGTACATGGTGCCGTTGAAGCCGTTGGACATGCCCACAGAATATGAACCGGGCGATTCAAAGTGATAGAATGTGCGCTCGCCGCAATCATCGTCCCCGGTCACATCGTCTTCCCATACATCATATTCGACATACGTATACGAGGTAAGGTTCTCTGTATTGTTGATGTCGTGCCAGGTATCACTCTTCACATCTCCAGACCAAATCCGGTTCCAACCGCCGCCTCCCACGTTCTTGTCGACCCGCACTTCTGCGTTGCTGCCCGGATCATCGTGGCCACTGACGTAGAAATTATTGGCTGTCATCGACCAACGGTGGCTGGAATGGCCTACATAAAAGTCGTCGTTTGAACCTGGATGCAGACTGGAGATATCCCCGTCCACAAATACGGCATTCACATACAACCGGTACTGGTAAGTGCCGGGCATCGAAGGATCGGTATTCGGCTGGAAGGTCACCACCACGTGATTCCAGCGGTTCTCGGTTAATACATCGCCAGAAGGGTTCTCATAGGTCGTCGACCCGGTGCCAAAGCGCAGCCGCAACTGCCGGCCCAACCGTTCCAGGGTTGGGTAAGCATCACTCCGCCCGCTTTCATTGCCAAATACACCTTGCCAATCATCTTCACTGGTGCTCTGTGGGTAGAGCCACACCGAGAAGGTGAAGGTTCCATCCGACATATTCAGCAAGGGGTTACCGTTTACGCGCAGGTAATTCAACGACCAATCGCTTCTCGGATACAAAGACGTGCCGCGTACACTGAATGAGTCCGGTGCTCTCAAACTAACTTCGTGGTTCACAATCTGGTTGTTACCAGAGGTGTCCGCATAGTTCGAGGCGTCCATGTCAAGTTCAAGCACCGGGCGTTCCGCCAGCCGGTTGATATCCAGCGTGCTCAACGGGCGGCTGTACA
>CAZMMI010000146.1:0-10165 GCA_964567255.1 uncultured Anaerolinea sp. | reverse complement strand
AACTTTCGCAAGATAGAAAAATTAACGAAAAGGTCAGACCCGGATAAGTTAGGGGGCTACAAACTGTAACCCAAAATATGCTCAAATCTATACACGCGACCGTTTAATAATTGGTCAACATCGTTTGCTCCATCCAAAAGTGGGGCGCTTCCGCTCAATGTCTACGCTTTCTTTGATGAACCACTTGAAAAAGTTGCCCCGGTTTCACCCATAAGTGGAGGGAATAGCCCGCTGGCTGGAGGCTTTCTTAACTTTGGAACGGTCTCCTATACATCGAACCATCATAGGCGTGGTACAATTGTTCTATGAAAGTACATCGCGGCTACAAGACCGAGCTAGACCTGACAGACCGGCAGCGCCAAGCATGTACTCGCCACGCCGGAGCGGCCCGCTATGCATATAACTTTGGACTGGCCCGCAAGCTCGAAGCCTACCGATCGGGGCAGAAAGTCCCCACAGCCATCGACCTGCACCGGGAACTCAATGCGCTCAAGAAAGGCGAACTGGCGTGGATGTACGAGGTATCCAAGTGCGCGCCGCAAGAATCCCTGCGAGACCTGGATCGAGGTTGTAACAACTATTTCCGCGGATTGGACAAGAACAAGACGGGCAAGAAGACCAAGATCGGTTACCCGCACTTCAAATCTCGGAAGAAAGGCATCGGCAGTTTCCGTCTGACTGGGATCATCCGCGTTCACGAGAAGCACATCCAACTGCCCCGCCTGGGGAAGCTGCGATTGAAAGAGAAGGGATACCTCCCAACGGAAGGTGTGCACATCCTGAGTGCTACAGTGAGTGAACGGGCAGGGCGTTGGTTTGTTTCGGTGCAGGTGGAGATGGAAATCCCCGATCCACAGCTAGAGGAGAAGGGCACGGCTGGAGTAGATCTGGGCGTGTTGCAGATGGCTACGGTAAGCGATGGGAAGTGTTTTGCCAATCCTCGGGCGTTGAAGGGCAGGATGAAGCGGGTCAAACGGCTGCAGCGCCGGGTGTCTCGACGGGAGAAGGGCAGCGCGAATTGGCAGAAGGTAGTGAAACGATTGGGGCGGGAACATTATCGGGTGGCGAATGTACGCAAGGATGCGCTCCATAAGGCGACCAGCTGGTTGGCGAGAACCAAGTCAGCCATTATGCTGGAAGACCTGAATGTGAGCGGGATGCTGAAGAACCACCATCTGGCCCAAGCCATCGCAGATGTGGGGTTCCATGAGTTTCGGCGGCAGTTGGCGTACAAGGGGAAGTGGTATGGTTGTGATGTTCGCCTGGCAGACCGATTTTACCCATCTAGCAAGCGCTGCTCGGGATGTGGTCAGGTCAAACCGGATCTGGGTCTGGGCGAACGGGAGTATCGCTGCGGGTACTGTGGCCTGGTGATGGACCGGGACTTGAACGCGGCGATCAATTTGGAACGATTACTTTTCATAGAAGACGAAAGACCTACCGCGAGTTCCGCGGGAAGGGGCGAACCTGGTTCGCCAAAGCCTGTGGAGAGGGCAGAAGACCGGATTATCCGGCAGCGCTCGTTGAAGCAGGAACCGAGCTTATCTCTGTCGTAGATAGATTTAAGCAGATTTCGGAGAGCGGAAAGCGAAGAGCGAATGAAAAACGAGATCTGATTATGGGTGATGCCTGGTGGTGCGTCAAATCAATTACACGCTGACGAATTACGCCTCAGGGTGGAGATTGATAGATACCTTTTTGCTGTAAAATAAATTCACGGTTGGGGGGAAAATTTAATTGTTGAAAAATCCCGGGAGTGTATAAATATATTAATTTTCAACTGCTTTGGCAGCAGTATTTAGTCATGCAGTCAAAAAAATGGAGTGGAAAATGAAAATACTTGCGCTATGTGGTAGTCCAAGAAGAAAGGGAAATACATCTACAGTACTATCGGCCTTTGAGGATGTGGTAAGCAAGAATCACATTGTCGAGCGAGTGGATGTTGTCGCTCATAATTTTAAGGGATGTATTGGCTGTGACAATTGCCAGAAAGATCACTCAAATCCAGCCTGCATTCAAAAGGATGGCATGAACGATCTACTACAAAAAATCATTGCGGCAGATTTGGTCGTTTATGCGGCGCCTGTTTATGTATGGGATTTTCCCGCTCAAATGAAAGCAGTCATAGATAGACACTATTGTCTCTTGAAATGGAAAGCCGGTAAAGAAATATCTCTCGTCGAGAACAAAAAGACAATGTTGTTGGCTACTTGTGGGGGAGATGCGGAAAATAATGCTGACTTAATTCGGCTGATATATGAAAGAGAAATGAAGTATTTGCATTGCCGGGTTGTTGGAGAGTTTATTGTTCCAGGTTGTACCTTACCATCGAATTTGGGTTCAATAAAAGATGAAATAGCACTTGAGATGAACAATGCTGTCTTAAGAATGACATAATTCTGAGCCGTTTTGAAATCCGTGCGTTGAGTTAGTCCTATGCAAAAAATCGATCCACTGATCCTCACGAAACTGCGCCTGCCATTTACTCGTCCAGCATTGGTTGCTCGACAATGGCTTCAGGAACGGATTGCACTTGGTCTGAGCGGCCCGTTGACACTGATCACTGCTCCGGCTGGGTTTGGCAAGACTACTTTGTTGGCATCCTATATCGCCGGGTTGGGGATGCCGATCGCCTGGCTGTCCCTCGACAAAAACGATAACCAGGAAGGACGCTTTCTGATCTATTTGGTGGCTTCCTTGCAGGAGGCTGATCATGCAATTGGAAGTAGAGCCGTCCAAATGTTGGCTTCAACCCAGCTGGCGCAAGCGGAAGTAGTCCTGACCAGCCTGATTAACGACCTGGATAGCACTGACACGGATATCGTGTTAGTTTTGGATGATTATCATTGTATCAGTAGCCAGGCTGTGCATGATTCGGTAAGTTTTTTGCTCGAGCACTGCCCGAGTACATTCCATTTAGTGATTGCTACCCGTTCAGATCCCCCATTGCCTCTGGCGCGTTTGCGTGCCCGGGGTCAGATGACGGAGCTTCGCTCCGCCGATCTGCGTTTTAGCGAAACCGAGGCGGCGCATTTTTTGAACGATATCATGGGGTTTCATCTGGATGCAGAATCGATTGCCGCGCTTGAGAATCGCACGGAAGGTTGGATCGCCGGTTTGCAGATGGCAGCGCTTTCGTTGCGCAATCGTGAAAATGTGCCTGGATTCATCGAAGGCTTTTCGGGAACCAATAGTTTCATCTTGGATTACCTGTTGGAGGAGGTTCTCACCAGCCAACCGCCAGAAATACAACGCTTTCTTTTATATACATCGGTTTTGGAACGCTTGACTGCTCCACTCTGTGATTTCCTGCTAGAAATAAATGAAATGCACAGACCCGCTGATGATGGAGCACCTCAGTCAAGATCGCATTCCAACCTGCAATCCGCTCCTGTTCTGGCGGATCTGGAACGGGGTGGTCTCTTTCTGACGCCCCTCGATGACGAGCGAACCTGGTACCGCTATCATCACCTCTTTGCCGATCTGCTGCGCTCTCGGCTGCGCCAAGCCCACCCTGAGCTGATCTCTCGGCTACATATCAGAGCTTCTACCTGGTTGGAGCGAGAGGGGTATATCCCTGAAGCAATTCACCACCTCCTCGCTACCCAAGAGATGGAACGTGCAGCCGCCCTGATTGAAGCTTACGGCCCAGCGTGTTGGTCAGAGAATGACCCTTCGGTAATGCAGATGGCAGATAACCTCCCCCATGAGATAATCCTTGCCCGGCCAAAACTGGGTTTGCACCAGGTCTGGCTTCTAATCACTCAGGGCCGAATTGAAAGAGCTTTGTGCCTTTTGGAAGACCTTAAGCGAAAACTTTCTATCATAGGCCCGGAACCTGAACAACGTTGGGTACACACCTTTATCACATTGGCGCTGGCCTTTCTGTCTCGCCCAGGAGGAATTTCTGACCTCTTCCCCGATTACCGGCTAGTAGAAGAGATCCCTGCCGAAGAACCGATCCTGCGGAACACAGCCGATTTTCTTTATGTGATGACCCTGGGGAGACAGGGACAACTCGATCGCGCTGTAGAAGTTGCCGCCATGTGTATCCAGAGAGAAAAAAAACGCTCCGGAGCGCTGGCTATTCACTCGCTGGTTCCATTTCTGACCCGGGGCTACCTGATGCAGGGCCGGTTGCGCGCTGCCGCCTCCCTGTGTCGCGAAAGTTTGGAGCCTCTGGGGGGTGAGTCCCGATATGCCGATGGGACTGGCAGCGTGAAGATCGACCTTGGGGAGGTGTTGTGCGAATGGAACTGCCTGGAAGAGGCTGGACAGTCTATACGAGAAGGCCTTCAAGACAATGAACCCTGGCAGAATATTATGACGGATGGCTTTGGGTTGACAGCTCTGACACGTGTTCTTTTGGCGCAAGAGGATTATGCTGGGGCCTTACAGATGGCAAAGAAGCTCAATACGCGTTTGTCGGCACATTCCTGGCCGCGTGAATTTGATGAGGATTTCCACACCCTGATGGTTCGTGTGCAGTTAGCCGGCGGAGATTTGCAGTCTGCTTCACAATGGGCAAGTCAACTTGAGCTCAACAATGATTTCGACCTTCATAAGAAACGGTATCAGATGACTCTGGCTCGTATCCGCCTGGCGGAAAGCAGATACGCTGAGGCGGAAAAATTGCTTGTCGGGGAAGCACCACCGGCCGGGGCCGGCAGCCAGGTAACCAGGGAACTGGAGTTCAACTTGCTTTTGGCAGTCGCAATCGCCGGGCAAGGACGCCTGCCAGAAGCCCTCGAAATCATCGAAACCTGCCTTGCCATGGCCGAGCCGGAAGGATACATCCGAATCTTTTTAGATGTTGGGGAGCCGATTCGTGAATTGTTAATGGCTGATCTAAAGTCAGCTACTCCTGGGCGAGAGCTTTACGCTCAGAAAGTGCTGGACTCGTTTTCGTCAATCCGTCCATTAAGGCCTCCTGCCTCTCCGTCATTCGGTCTGGTCGAACCGCTTACAGAGCGCGAAATGGAAGTGCTTCAACTCATGGCGCTGGGCAGGACCAACCAGGAGATTGCCCAGCAACTCATTGTGGCTCGGGGAACGATCAAGGCTCATGCTGCCAGCATCTACCGCAAGCTCGACGTCACCAACCGCACCGAGGCAGTCGCCCGCGCCCGAGAATTGGGTGCCCTCCCGTAATCCACCCTATTTGTAAATAACCCTATAAATAACCCCCTGAATATCCCGTTTGGCAGATGCGGGATATTTTTTCGCGCGCTACACTGTCGACAAGATCAAGAACCAAGGAGAAAATTGTGGAAACGGTCAAAAGACATTCGGTGCTGGCTTTTTTTGTTACGACATTCGTGATCTCCTGGGGGTGCATCCTCCTGGTGATCGGTCCTGGTGGATTTTTGGGCGTCAAGGAGCCCTCCGAAGCACTGTTGCCGTTTGTATATCTGGCAACGCTCGCTGGTCCGAGTGTTGCAGGTATTCTATTAACTGGGCTTATTGACGGAAGGGAAGGTTTTCGTGAGCTGACATCCCGATTGTGCAAATGGGGGGTAAACGTTCGATGGTATGCGGTCGCATTCATCATAGCCCCGCTCCTGATGACCGTAATACTTATCGCGCTCTCACCCATCTCCCCGGTATTCCTTCCTGCCATATTCACAACAGAGGGCAAAGCTGGACTTCTATTGACCGGTATCCTGATGGGAGCGGTGGTCGGCTTCTTTGAAGAGTTAGGGTGGACGGGGTTCGTCACCCCCAGGCTGAGGCAACGGTACAACATCATAACTACTGGGCTCATCATAGGTGTCCTCTGGGGGTTGTGGCATTTACCGCTTTTCCTGGGAAGCGTCCATTCCTCTGGGGTGATTCCGCCGTCTGTCTACTTGTCTGTGTTGCTTTTCTCTTTCCTGCCGGTTTACAGGGTGCTGATGACATGGGTCTACAACCAAACCGGGAGCCTGTTCGTAGCAGTGTTGATGCATGCGCCTCTCACAGCCGGACAACTCATCATCATCCCTCCGACAATATCGGGCGCCGCACTGATGACCTATAACATCCTGTTCACTGTCGCGTTATGGATCATTGTTGCAATAGTCGCTGTGCCCAACAGCAAGCAGCATTTGCGACAGTTGTTTCAGAAACAGGCAATGTGAAAACAATGCGCGAAATATGTTTTTATAAGGATGAATACAATGCCGGAATATTATGAAATCAAGATCAAAGGGCATTTGGATCCACATTGGTCGGACTGGTTTGGAGGCCTGGAATTGAAGCACCTGGAAGGCAATGAAACCCTGCTTTCCGGTCTGCTCCCCGACCAGGCTGCTCTCCATGGCATGCTCGAGCGTATTCGTGATCTCAATTTAACCTTGATCTCAGTTACCAGTGATCGTCCATCCCCGAAACATTCGGAATGAAAGGCTGTTGATGAAATAAAAGCGAACTCATCTACATTCGCTGGTACCCCGGTTGGGAGTACCGGCCACACCAGACTGGACATACTTAACAAACACTCTAAAGGAGAGAACACGATGATAAAAAGAATTTTGGTTCTTGGCGGAACCGGTTTATTTGGAAAACCGACCGCCACTCAATTGAAAGCCGATGGTTTTCAGGTGCGAATTCTGGCGCGCAATGTCGAAAAAGCCCAAGGCATGTTTTCGGATGGCTACGAAATAGTGCCGGGTGATGTGACTGATCTCGCCAGGTTAGAAGAAGCGATGACTGGGTGCGATGGCGTGCATATCAGTGTTGGTGGGGCGGTAGATCAGCTCAGCGCAGAAAATGTGACATCCCTGTTGTCGAAACTTGGTGTTGAACGCATAAGCTATATTTCCGGCGCCACCGTTGCGGAAAAGAATCGATGGTTCCCCATGGTGACCCAAAAATTGGAGGCTGAAAAAAGAATTCGCGATTGTGGGGTGGCCTATACCATTTTCTGCCCGACCTGGCCAATGGAACAGCTTACTCGCTTTGCGCAGAACGGTAAACCGTCTTTGATCGGCAAACAGCCCTTGCCAGTGCATTTCTTTGCAACGCAAGACCTGGCTCGTATGGTTTCCAAATCCTACCAGTTGAAAGAGGCTCAAAATAAGCGCTTTTACGTTTACGGCCCGGAGGCGATGACTCTGAAAACTGCTCTTGAGCGCTACTGCGCAGTGTTTCACCCTGAAGTCCAAAAAATCGTCAGTATGCCTATCTGGTTGGTGAAGTTAATGGGGACGCTAACTGGTAATGAGATGCTTAAATTTGCTTGTGACCTGATGAGCTATTTTGACAAAACATCCGAAGCGGGCGACCCTACGGAGGCCAACCAAATCCTCGGAGCGCCGGCCACCACCCTGAATGTCTGGATAGAATCTCTCAAATCGAAGGAAATGTAAGAAAAAGATGAACACGAAAATCCTTGTAACCTACGCCACGATGTCCGGTTCAACCGCTGAAGTCGCAAGGGCTGTGGCAGACAAACTCAGTCAGAACGGGGTTACCGTTGATTTGCAGCCAATCTCTCAAGTTGGGCAAATTTCATCCTATGACGCTGCTGTTCTGGGCGCGCCGATGATCCTGGAATGGCATCGGGATATGGTAAATTTCATCATGAAAAACCAGGAAGCGCTCAAGGCGCTTCCCGTTGCCTACTTCACTACCCAATTGCATCTGACGAAACTTCCTGAGACCGAGGTAAACGGTGTCTCCATTTTTCTTGACCCGAAACTGGCTAAGTCACCAACCCGCCTAACCAAAATGAATATTTCCGAGAAGCTCGGCACCCCAGCCAGTTGTATCGGATCAACATTGAGAAAAGCTCCTATGGTGAAGCCTGTCAGCATTGGTTTTTTCGGTGGTGAGTTGGATTACCACAAGCTGAAACCCCTGCCCAAGTTATTTGTCAAATTCATCATCCGGGGAGTTGAAGGCGACTTCCGAAATTGGGATGCCATCCATGAGTGGGTAGATGTCATTCGGCCCCAACTGCAAAAGGCACAATAGACGAATCCATTCGGAAGAGAGTACAGATCATGAAAATCCAAAAATATCTTTTTCCAGCGATACTCGGTTGTACATTGCTGGCGTTGATTTCTCAGATGTTCAACAAGCCCGCTTTGGCAAAATCAACTTCGAGCAGTACTTCCTATGATGCCATCGACACCTATATTGAAGAACAAATGCATCGGCTGAACATTCCGGGCGTATCGCTGGCTATTCTTGAAGGCGACCAGATCGTACACCTGCGCGGATTTGGCCAGGCCCGTCCGGGTGGAGAAGCGCCTGCTTCACAAACTCCCTTCTTCATTGGTTCGCTTACGAAATCGATCACTGCGTTGGCTGTGATGCAACTTGTCGAAGCGGATAAAATCGAGTTGGATGCCCCTGTTCAACGCTACCTACCCTGGTTTCGGGTGGCAGACCTTCAGGCATCTACCCAGATGACAGTGCGCCATTTGTTGAATCAGACCAGTGGTTTACCTACAGCATCCGGCGAGATTCAGATGGCCGATTTTGACGACAGCCCTAATGCTGCCGAACGGCAGGCGCGTGCATTATCAACGCTCAAGCTCACCCGCCCGGTCGGCTCGGCGTTCGAATACAGCAACGCGAATTACAACTTGCTGGGGTTGATCATCGAGGCTGCCAGTGGCGAAACGTACGCGGATTATATTCACCAACATATTTTTACCCCACTGGAAATGAACCACAGTTATACCTCACTGTCTGCAGCCAAACAAAACGGCCTGGTGAGGGGGCACCGGTACTGGTTTGCCATTCCCTTCGCCGCCTCCAATACACCTGTTCCGCATGGTTCGCTTCCCTCCGGCCAACTTATCTCCTGTTCTGAGGATGTAGCCCACTACATGATTGCTCTTCTGAATGGAGGGCGTTATAAAGACGCGCAAATTTTGTCGGAAGCAGGCATTGCCGAGATGCATCTTGGGGTGGCAGAGGACATCGTTATGGGCATGTCATTGGGGCGCTACGGGATGGGGTGGTTTGTTGATGAGAATAGTAAGACAAAATTAGTCTGGCACAGCGGCACAACCCCCGACTCTGGCGCCTTCATCGCTTTGCTGCCAGAGAAAAAGAAAGGCTTGGTTCTGCTCTTCAATGCCAATCATCATTGGTTTACCCCCGTTTTTTCGGACTTTGGAGCCGGCGCGGCCGCTTTGCTCAATGGCGATCAGCCCAAGCCAATGCGGTTTGTTGGCCTGTTCCCTTGGATGCTGCGCGGTTTGTTGCTCATCCCGCTCATTCAAATCATTGATGTTGTCACCACAATGCGGGTACTACGGCGTTGGCATCAAGAGCCGGACCATCGTCCGAGCGGTGGGCGGTTGTGGAGGCAACACATCCTGCTTCCATTAGTTCCTAATCTGCTGATCGCCAGCACGCTGATCCCATTGCTGGGTAAAACGCGCGGTTATTTGATGCTCTACATGCCCGATTATTCGTGGATTGCCTTACTTTGCGGCAGCTTCGCCGCGATTTGGACGATCTTACGCACCAGGCTGATCACACGTTCCGCCCGATAAAGGAAAATGCAACTTCCTGCGAGATGGAAATGCCTCAAGTCCAGGAGCATTCATCGCCCAATGAGCGGTTGCGAAGTTCACATGGTTACGCTTGCCCAACTTACGCGGAACGAGTTGTATATATGGTACCCTCTCACCTCTTCAGGTGCACCCAGGGTGTCAGGGCGCCCGAACCCGCTTCGGGTGCCCGAAGGGGCAGGTGGGCGTAAATTTAGGCCCGTGCTTGCCGGCACGCGGTGACTACTCTGGTGAAACTAAAAGTCCCGCAGCTTCTACCGGTCCAAGGCGGAAGCTCGCTAGCCCCCAAGCCAGGCGCCGCATCGGCTGGCTGTACCTGGCGAAGGGCAGCACAACTCCAGCCAGGCCCCGAATTTTGTGCATGAAAGCTGGTTCGCGCGATAGAACCGGCAACCTGCCTGGCCCACTGGTATCTCATAGGTACTTGCTCGCCGCGCATTCGCGCGGGTGAGCAAGGGACTAACGCCGGAGGGTGGGCAAGAAAACGGGCCAGGTGAGGCCTTCGAAGGCTCCTGTGTCGCAAAAACCATCAGAGCGGTTGACCCCGCGTTGATCGCCCGTCACCGTGCCACCATTAAAGAGCTGGCAAAATCCAGGACGGTGATCTTTGGCCGGGCTGCCGGCCAGCAATCCGTGGGTGGGGGTGAAGCCGC
>CAZMMI010000145.1:0-10212 GCA_964567255.1 uncultured Anaerolinea sp. | reverse complement strand
AATGCGATGTTGGGATGGGCAAGGGCAGTAGCGGAGTGATTATTCTGCATATCACCTCAACGATTTTTGGTTTTTTCTATAACAAGTGTAGCCACTTGACCAGAGGTGGAAGAGGCTATCCCCACCCTCTGAGCAGTTAATAACAAGTCTACCATGTCCATTGCGCAATTTCTCAAGCAAACGATGCGTGGGGCCGTTCACCTCAAGGTACGCGCCATTGCAGGGAAATTAAGTGAAGAAATTCACTTGCCAAATGGACTACTTCACCCTTAAGATTATATATTAAATATCTACCTACTGAGGAGGCGTATGAGCACACTCGAACCGCTCCAACTGGCCACTTTTCGACCGGAGGAAGAGGAATTGATTCCCATGCTGCAGCATGTACAAAAGACCCATGGGTATATTTCAGAAGCGAGCGTCAACCAGATTGCGAATTACCTCCAGGTATCGGAGTCCAAGATCTTTGGAGTGGCTACGTTTTACACCCAGTTTCGCTTTGTGAAACCGGGCGAGAATCTCATTCGTGTGTGTCTTGGCACGGCCTGTCATGTGCAAGGTGGGTCGCCGCTTTCTGAAGAGATCGAAGATATCCTTGGGATTGCGCCCGGTGAGACCACGCCAGACGGGCGCTTTGAGTTTCAGCAGGTCGCCTGCCTGGGTTGCTGTGCACAGGCCCCGTTGGTTGAAATCAACGGGCAGATCTATGGAAAAATGACTCCGGATAAACTACGCAAGATATTGAAGAACCATGATGCAAATCGATAAACTACGCCAGGCTGCTGTGGAGCAGTGGAAATCACAGTACCAGCACAACCCGCTCCCGGTGATCTATCTGGGGACTGCCTCGTGCGGACGCGCCGCCGGGGTGCTGTCTGTTCTGGAAACGGTCCAACAAACGTTGGAAAACCTGCATGCCGAAGCCACCATCGTGCAAGTTGGCTGTATCGGCCCGTGCTACCTGGAACCATTGATGGACATCGCCCTACCCGGCGGCCCGCGCGTTAGCTACGCCAACGTTACGCCAGATAAGGCGCAAAAAATACTCGCGGCATGTATCACCGAGGGAAAACACTTACCCAAATTGGCCGCGGGCCATTTTGGCGATGAGGTATTTACCAACGAGAGCGGAATTCCTCGTTTCTTTGACCTGCCGATGCTGAAATCGCAGGTGCGGGTGATTCTCAAGAACTGCGGTCTGATCGACCCAGAGAATATCGACCATTCATTGGCCTGTGGCGGCTATCAAGGGCTGCAAAACGCCCTCAATCAGACGCCCGAACAGGTGATTGAAACGCTGCGTATATCAGGCCTGCGTGGCCGGGGAGGGGCGGGATTCCCTACCTACAAGAAATGGGAACTGTGCCGCGCAGCAACGGGTAAGGTAAAGTACTTGATCTGCAACGCGGACGAGGGCGACCCGGGCGCGTTTATGAACCGCGCCCTGCTTGAAAGCGACCCTCACTCCGTGTTGGAGGGAATGCTGATCGGCGGGTATGCCTCAGGGACCAGCCGGGGAGTAATCTACGTGCGGGCGGAATATCCGCTGGCAGTGGAGCGTTTGACGAAAGCCGTGGAGCAAATGCGGGCTTACGGCCTGCTGGGCCGCCGCATTCTGGGCACCGACTTCGACTTTGATATCCGTATTCATCAGGGCGCAGGAGCGTTTGTGTGCGGCGAAGAGACGGCCCTGATCGCCTCGTTAGAAGGCAAGCGCGGCATGCCTCGTCCACGGCCTCCCTATCCGGCCAATCGCGGACTTCACAACTGCCCGACATTGATTAACAATACCGAGACGTTTGGCACCGTCCCGGCGATCCTGCGCAACGGCGGAGAATGGTTCCGACAGTTCGGCACAAAGAGCGACCCCGGCACAAAGACGTTCTCCCTGGTCGGAAAAGTACGCCACACTGGGCTTATCGAAGTGCCGTTGGGAATGACACTGCGCCAGGTAGTAGATGAGATCGGCGGCGGGACAAAAGAACCCTTCAAGGCCGTCCAAACGGGTGGCCCGCTGGGTGGTTGCCTTCCCGAATCTCAACTCGACACGCCCATCACATACGAAACTATGCGCGCCCAGGGATCGATGATGGGCTCTGGCGGGCTCATTGTGATGGACGAGAGCACCTGCATGGTAGACATGGCGCGTTACTTCATCCGCTTCGCCGCGAGCGAATCGTGCGGCAACTGCACCCCATGCCGGATTGGCTCGCGCGTTTTACTGGACACACTGAAAAAAATCACCCGCGGTGATGGCGAGCCTGATGACCTGGATACCATGCGGCGCGCTGCGGATACGATGGTAAGAACGTCCCTTTGCGGATTGGGACAGGCCGCCTCGAACCCGGTCAGCAGCAGTTTGTACTACTTCCTCGACGAATACGAGCAGCATATTAATGAAAAAACCTGCCCGGCTACAGTCTGTCCGGACCTGTACGCATTACAGATTGTGGCCGAACGCTGCAGCGGTTGTGGGAGGTGCATGGATGTGTGCCGGTCAGGCGCGATCACTGGGAAGCGCGGAGAACCGCACATTCTTGACCAGGAGTTATGCGTCCAGTGTCGCGCCTGCCTTAATACCTGCAACCGGCATGCGATTGTGGGTGTGCCGTCTCACACGCGGCAGCAAGTATCGGACTTAGACGAGGTGCTGCTGTGAGCCAGAATGAGAACATCTTCATTAAATTCAATGATCAGATGGTTGCCGCTGAACGCGGACAAACCATCCTCCAATCCGCGCGACAGAACGGGATCAAAATCCCAACCCTATGCGATTTTCCTGGTTTGCCGCCGCACGGAAGTTGCCGGCTGTGCGTGGTTGAAATTGAAGGTAAACCCAACACCCCCACTGCCTGTACCACGCCGGTCGAAGATGGAATGGTCATTTCGACGCACAGCCCGAAGATCGTGGCGCTGCGCAGGGAACTGCTGCAAATGTTGCTAGCCGAACACCCGTCTGGCTGTCTGTTCTGCCCGGATAGGGACGACCGCTGCGACGAGTGCATGGTCACCCTGCGTAAAGCGGGCGTGACCACAGGCTGCGGCTCTTGCCCCAAAGACGGCCAGTGTGAGCTGCAAGCCCTGGCAGAAGAGTATGAGGTCCATCAGCCAGGCTACCCAATCCGCTATCGTATGCTGCCGGTGGAAACCTATGATCCGTTTTTTGACCGCAACCCCAACCTGTGCATCCTGTGCGGGCGCTGCATCCGTGTTTGCCAGGAGATGCATGAGGCCAATACGCTGTCTTACAACGGGCGCGGCGCGCAAGCACTGGTCAGCACGGCTTTCCACCGCCCGCACCTCGAAACCAATTGCACCTTCTGCGGCAGTTGCGTTGAAATCTGCCCGACCGGTGCAATCACGGAAAAGACGCGCAAGTGGGAAGGCAAACCCCAGCACGAAACGCCTACCACCTGCCCGTTCTGCTCCATCGGCTGCCAGATCACTCTGCTGTCCCGAGGGGAACGGGTGATGGGCAGCCTGCCTGACCACCAGGCAGGCACCGATTATCTTTGCGTGAACGGCCGTTTTGCCATCACCGAGCTGGTGGACCCGATCACGCGCTTGAAGCAGCCGCAGCATAGAAACAGGGATGGCTGGCAGCCGACCAGTTGGGAGGAAGCCGCGGAGATCGCCGCCGAGAAACTGGCTGCCTGCCCGCCCGAGCACTTTGAGATGCGTGTTTCCGCTTCGAGCAGCAACGAAGACCTGTATGTGGCGCGCCAGTTCGCGCAGGTGGTCATGAATTCTAGCCCGGTAATGCCATCTGTAATGGGGCGGTACGGCGGCGCACTCGGCAGCCTCGCCCGCCTGCTTGAGAGATCCATGCCGGTCGAATCGCTAATAGACACAGCGGATGCTATCCTGTGCATCGGCCTGAACGATCGATATGCTCAGTCGGTTGTGCCGGTACAATTAAAACGAGCGAAGCACCGCGGCGCTAAAGTAATTCATTTAGACGCCAGCCAGGCATTGCAAGAAACGGCCGCGGGTTTACTTGACTCGTCCAATACTCCGGCGATCCTTATAAGCGCGGTAGCACTCGCAGATCCGCAAAATGCGGCGCTGCTGCGGCAAGTAGAAGCGCTCGTTCAATCTCGAAGCGCGCGAGTAAGCGTGCTGCCGGAGGAAGGTAACCTGGCCGGAGCGCTGCGCTTGGGGCTCGCCGACGCTCCAATCTCACCGAACGGAAATTCGCCCGAGTCGGGTGTGTTGTACCTGATTGGTGAGCCGGCGCCGGAAAGGCAGCATGACGCGCTGTTTATCATCTCTCACGCGCTGGCGCTACCGGATGGCAACGCGTTCAACGGTCTGCTGCTCCCGGCGACAGCATTCAGCGAGGAATCGGGCACCATCATCGACCATGCCGGGCGCACACGGTCTTTCCACCCAGCCACACTGCCGCCCGGCGAAGCGCTTCCGGCCTGGAAGATCCTCTCGCGGATTGCGCAGCAGATGGGCGTAGCTGGATTTGATTACACCTGCAAAGAAGACATCTGGCAGGCTGCACAGGCGCAGTTCCCTGGCTTCCCCACACATCACGGCTGGCCGGAAATCTTAGAGGCTGCTCCCGCTCTCCATATTCAAGGCGCGGAGTGGCATGAACCGGTGTATATGGGTCTGCCGCTTTCCAGGCGTGTCGCCGGAATGCGCAGCCTGTATCCGCTTTCCCGCAACGCGAGGGCTCATGAATAAAATTTTAGAAAATAAGATGTTGGTGCCAAACCTGCACCAGATAACCCTGGAAGCCCCCGAAATCGCCCGGTCGGCCCTACCCGGCCAGTTTGTGATCATTCGTGTTGAAGAAGACGGCGAGCGCATCCCCTTATCAATTGCCGATTGGGACGCCGACCGCGGCACACTCACCCTGGTGTTTCTAAATATTGGCCGCACAACCCAGAAGCTGGCAGCACTGCGGGCTGGCATTTGCCTGCCAACCATCGCCGGGCCGCTGGGTAACCCAATGGAAATTGGTCACTTTGGACACGTGCTGTGCGTTGGCGGGTGTTTTGGCATCGCTTCGATCTATCCGATTGTCAGGGCACTAAAGGAACAGGGCAATCAGGTGACGGTGCTGATCGAAGCGCGCAGTTCGTACCTGCTCTACTGGCTAGAGCGGTTCAAACGGATTGCCGACCAGGTTATCACGATTACTCGCGACGGATCGCAGGGCATGGCGGGGCATATCAATAACCTGCCGCGAATCATTGATCGCCTGCGCATACCGCCCGACCGGATCATCATCAATGGGTGCAACTATCTGATGATGAACGGCTCACAAGAGAGCCGCAAATACAACATCAAAACTATTGTCAGCCTCAATACACTGATGATCGACGGGACGGGCATGTGCGGCGTCTGCCGAGTGACCGTCAACAATTCGACGAAATTTGCCTGCGTCGACGGGCCACATTTCGACGGGCATGAAGTGGATTGGGATGAATTGGCAAAGCGGCGCAAGGCGTATCTGAGCGAAGAAGATCACGCCGTACGCTCGAGCGCGGCACAGCGCGTGCAGGATTAAGCGTATGACAGATAACCAAGCAAAGAAAATTGATTTACTGCGCCGCGAGATACCCAAACAGGAAGCGGAGTTGCGGCGGCATAACTTCACGGAGGTGGCGTTGGGATACACACCACAGTTGGCCGTGGAAGAAGCTCAGCGCTGCTTGCAGTGCAAAAAGCCGCGCTGCGTGGTCAACTGTCCGGTGCAGATCGAAATCCCTAACTTTATCACCGCACTGGCGGAGGGTGACTTCGCCCGGGGGATCAGCATTATCAAGCAAAAAAACCTGTTGCCTTCGGTTTGCGGCCGGGTTTGCCCGCAGGAAGAGCAGTGTGAAAAAGACTGCGTGCTTGTAAAGAAAGGCGCTCAGATCGCCATCGGGCGGCTAGAACGCTTCCTGGGCGATTGGGAAGCCAGTCAGGCGCAAATCAGCCTGCCGGAGCAAGTCGCGCCCACTGGAAAACAGGTGGCCGTGGTGGGAGGTGGTCCGGCCGGACTGACGGTTGCCGCAGACCTTGTGCAGCACGGGCACCGGGTAGTCGTGTTCGAAGCGCTGCACAAGATGGGCGGGGTGTTGTCGTATGGTATCCCGGAATTTCGCCTGCCCAAGCACATCGTTGACCGCGAGGTGAATTTTTTGCGCCAGTTGGGTGTAGAAACCATCACCGATTTCGTGATTGGCAAGACCCGCTCGCTCGAACAGATTTTAGCTGAGTATGATGCCGTGTTCATCGGCACCGGCGCGGGCCTGCCCTGGTTTATGGAGATGCCCGGAAACAATCTGAACGGTGTTTACTCGGCCAATGAATACCTGACGCGTATCAACCTGATGAAAGGCTACCAATATCCGCGTTCAAGCACACCGGTAAGAACGCACCAGTGCGTGGCAGTGCTGGGCGGCGGTAACGTTGCAATGGACTGCGCGCGCACGGCCCTGCGACTGGGCGCAGAAGCAAGCATCCTATACCGCCGTTCACGGGCAGAACTTCCGGCCCGGTTGGAAGAAATCGAGAACGCTGAGGAAGAGGGAGTGCAGTTTCATTATCTGACCTTGCCGGTGCGCGCCATAGGCGATGAAAACTTCCAGGTGCAAGGGCTGGAGTGTATCCGCATGGAACTGGGCGAGCCGGATGCCTCTGGCCGCCGCAGCCCGGCGCCAGTAAAAGGCTCGGAATTCTTCATGCCCTTTGACTGTGTGATCCATGCGATCGGCAACAGCCCCAACCCGCTCATTCCCAGCACCACCGACGGGCTGAATGTCGGGAAGCGAGGAAACCTGGTCATCGATCCGGATACTGGGAAAACATCGAAAGAACGGGTGTGGGCCGGAGGCGATATCGCCACTGGCGCCGCGACGGTGATCAACGCGATGGGAGCCGGGCGTAAAGCCGCCACCTCGATACATGCTTATCTCATGAATGAGTCCCCTTGGCACGATGACAATTTTCAAGTTTGAAAGGAAACGATCATGCCATACATCATAAATCAACAAGTCTGCATCCAATGCGGTTCTTGCGCACCATTTTGCAAGAACGGAGCCATCGACTGGATCGACCACCAGTACGTAATTGATCCACAGAAGTGCGAGATGTGCGGCACCTGTCTAGAGTATTGCCCGATCGACAATACGATCATCGAGAACCGTGCATTAGATCGGAAACTGCCAAAGTCAGTTATGAATCACAATTAAGCAGGTGCTTGCCATCAGCATAGAGAGTGGACGCCTCCTTCTTTCGGACGCCTATTCCTCACTTGATGAATGACTCACCACAGAACCAAAAACTCTTCCACGGGTCCCGTGTCGTGTGAGAACCATTTCTGCCACGATCGATAACGCGATTTCACCCGGCAAAGCCGCGCCAATATTCATGCCAATCGGAGCATGCAAACGTCAAAGATGCACCTCCGTACGTCCAACTTCCTCAGCGCAGTATGGCGCTGGGGAAGTTTTTTTCGCGTTTCGAACACCCCCACGTAATTGAGCCGGAACCATTACAATGGTTTCCGCACAAACATCGGATCAAGTGGGGTTGTTTTATCGCACGGAATTGGCTGGAATGATACAACGGATTGCATTTCAGTTCGTAAATATTGCAACATGGTAAAAATGATAATGTCGGAAACATTGTCTGCGGGTATGATCATGCCTGAAAGGAGAGCAAGTGAACCTCAAGTTAACCCATCTCGCTGACCTACCAGCCATTGAGGTTGAGATCAAATATCCTGAAATGAACCGCACGGTTGAACAACTCATCAGGCGAGTTGAATCGGTCAACCATGTCATCATTGGGAATGACAATGGCAGGCAATACCGCATTCTCTATGAGGATATTCTCTACATTGAGAGCATTGAGAAGAGAACTTTGATTTACACCGCCAGCCAGGTTTTTCGATCTGAACAGAAGCTGTATCAACTGCTGGATGAGCTCAAGACTTATGAGTTTGTTCAGATCAGCAAAGCCTGCATTCTGAACATCAACGTAGTTGAAAGCTTTCAAGCGCTGGCAAACAGCCGCATTGAGGTGACACTGCAGGATGGAGAAAAACTGAACGTCTCCAGAAAATATCTATCAGACATCAAACGGGCACTCTCCGGTGAGGAATGATCATCATGAAGAATTTCTTTAAGGACCTCCTAATCAATTTTGCCATTGTGGTCATCGTGGCCAATATCGTTCCCTCCATTTTTAACGGCAGTTGGGATTCATCCATTTTTATCCTTCAACTGTTGCTGATGATGTTGGTGGTGCGACTGGGGCAGCTTTTAACCAACCTGTTCACCAGTAAATACCGCATCCTTGAAATCGGGCTTGAACTTTTGATGGTGATGGCAGTGGTGCTGGCTTTTGGCTGGCTGTTCAAGTGGTACGACCTGTCTTATATCTGGATGATGCCGTTGATGGTGGTGATAGGTTACATCTTTGCCTATATTCTGGATATTGCCCGTACCCGCAAAGAGATTGAATTTATTAACACGCAAATCAAGCGGCGAAAAGCACGCCTGGTCGCCACGATTTCGGAGAAAGACAAATGAATCTGATCCTTAAGACCTTTTTGAAAAACCTGATGGAGAAGAAAACGCGCACATTTTTAGTGCTGTTCTCCATCGCCATATCCGCAGCATTGATTTTTGCCAACCAGGGCTTCAGTCTGACCTGTCAGCAGATGTTCCGCGATGCCTCCGTGCGTTGGGGCGGCACATCGGATATATACATCGAACCGTTGAAATCCGTTGGCGCCGCGGAATTCGTTGACACCACCCGCCTGCAACCCTTCCAGGAACAATTCAGCTACCAGATGAATTTCATCTCACAACCCGCCCTGTACATGCCCAATGTCGAATCCATGGTGTATTACACCATGATTGGCGCGGATATTGATGAGTTCAACACCTACAACCCCATCACGCTCATCAGCGGCAGCTTTGATGACTGGCAGGGCAAAAAAGTGATCATGGGGGAAGCCTACGCAGAAAAATATGGCTTCAACACAGGCGATTCATTAACCCTGGAATTAAACGGCCAGCCCTACAGCTTTACTGTTGCGGGCATCAGCGCTCAGAGCGGTTTGTTCATGCGCGAACTGGCGGATGGCGGCTATTTGATTGCCCCGCCTGACACCCTGCGCGAGATTTACGGCGACCAGAGCAACCTCATCTTCCTCAAAGCTGCGGAAGGCGTCAGCAAGTACGACCTGCATGCCGCGCTTTCAGCAGCATTACCGGATTACGCCGTTTCCTTTGCCGTGGATGACAGTGTCCTGGCAGCCGAGGTGGCCAATTATTCCATGCCCTTCAATATCTCCGCTGTGGCAGTGATTTTCATGAGCATGTTCATCATTTTCACCGCCTTCAATCTCATCAGCATGGAGCGCATCAGCGTGATTGGCACATTGCGCAGCGTGGGGTGCAGCCGCAAAAAGGTGAACGCCCTGCTGCTGGCTGAAAGTGCCGTTCTGGGCGTCATCGGCGGGCTGTTGGGCTGTGTCCTGGGGTTGGGCATCCTTGAAATCATCAAAGCCAATTACTTCACCGCCGAAGAAACCATTTACAATGTCCGAATTTTGCTGGGCATCAAAGAGGTGTTGATCGCGGTTGGTTTGTCAACCCTCATTACCATCCTGAGCGCCCTGCAACCCATCTTAAAAACCACCCGCATCCCAATCAAGAACATCCTCGTCAATGACCTGGAGCCGGAGCAGGTTCGCCAATCCAAAGCCTGGGTCATCGGGCTGATCCTCATGGCTGCCTGTTTGGGCCTCACCCCGTTTCTGCCCGGTACCTTTATAGGCATGATCCTGGGCTGCGCCCTTGCCACTGGCGTGCTGGTAGGGCTGGTGCTGGTGATCCCGGCGCTGGTGACGCTGGCGTCCAACACAGCACAACGCTTGCCCTTCATCAGCCAGGAAACAGCCCTGGGCATCCGCAACGTGCGCGATAACCATTGCCTGATGAACAACATAAAATTATTTGCCGCCACCATTGCCATTGTTGCCTTTATGACCACCATCTTCAACTCGCTTACCATGGATTTGAAGCGCAGCTACAACGAGGACATGCACTTTGATATTCAACTTGAATTGCGCCAGACCGATGCAGAAAACCTGGCAGTGCTTGCCAAAACAGAAGGGGTAGCAAGCTATTCGGGTCGCTATCTTGCCGGCGCTGAAATTATTAACCACGCCACCTGGTTCAATATGCTTTACGG
>CAZMMI010000144.1:0-10241 GCA_964567255.1 uncultured Anaerolinea sp. | reverse complement strand
CCGCTCCGCTGGATGGTTGTGGGGCTGGTATTGATGGCGCTGTTTACGATCTATCCCATCCTGTTTACGATCTGGGTGGCCTTCACGAACTACGGAGAGGGGCATCTGATTACCAAGGAGCAGGCGCTGGATCAGATCATGGCATCGACCTACCTGCCGGAAAGTGGAAAAGCCTACGAGTGGACCGCTTTTCGATCTGACAATGGCGACTACACCCTCTGGCTGCAGGATGCAGAGGGAAATGCTTACCTGGCTATACCCGGCGAACCGCTGAGGCAGCCCAAGCCCGGCGAGATGGGTGTTGGTGAATTGGATGAAAACGGCGTTCCTGAAAGCATCGAAGGATACAATCGCTTAAATCGCATCCTGGCGGCGACAGATGAAAATTTGACCAATATTGAGTTCGGCGAGACGGGAAAAACCATCCGCATTCGCTCGCCTCGTGAAGCGGCCGAGTTGTCTGCGCTGTATGTGTATGATCCCGGGCAGGATGTGCTAACCAACCAACAAAACGGGAAAGTATATAAAAACCTCCGGGGGACCTTTACTTCGTCCGATGGCGATACGCTGCGCCCCGGTTTTGTCGAGAATATTCAATTGGCGAACTTTAAACGGTTCTTCACCAGTCCCGCTCTGCGCGGCCCGCTGGTGCGCATTGTTACCTGGAACTTTGGCTTTGCCTTTTTCAGCCTGTTGTTGAATTTTTCGCTTGGGTTGGCGATCGCGATCCTGTTCAACGATCGTTTCTTCCCGCTCAAGAAATTGATCCGCTCGTTATTGATTATTCCCTACACCGTCCCGGCGCTGATCACGATTTTGATCTGGCGCGGGATGCTCAATCCTGAGTTGGGCGTGATCGATCGCATCCTGGAAGGGATGTTTGGATGGGCCCCGTCGTGGTTTACCGATCCAACCTGGGCGAAAATCGCGATTTTGCTGGTCAACCTGTGGCTGAGCTACCCCTATTTCATGCTGATTTGCAGCGGTGCGCTGCAATCCATTCCCGAAGATATTTACGCGGCTGCCCAGGTGGATGGCGCCAGCCCGTGGCAACGCTTTTGGCGAATTACCCTCCCCTTGCTGCTGGTGGCGGTAGGTCCGCTGCTGGTGGCCTCGTTCACCTTCAACTTCAATAACTTTAATTTAATTTACCTGTTCATCGCCGGTGGGCCGCCGATTGCCGGCACGCCCACTCCAGCGGGACACACCGATATTTTGATTAGCTACGTTTATAACCTGGCGTTCTCGGGCAGCCGGGGTGTGGATTATGGCTTTGCAGCGGCGATCACGATCGTCATCTTCGTGATCGTTGGGGCCATTACACTCTTCCAGTTCCGTTACACCCGCATGTGGGAGGAGGTCAGTGAAAATGTCTAGCATAAGCTCCACCCGAAACAGCGGCCAACAACTGCGCAATTCCGCCACTGTTCAACGGCGAATCGGCATTGCCGTGCGCCTGTTCATTGCGTTGATCCTGATCATCTTCTCTATTTTCCCCATCTTGTGGATGGTTTCTGCCTCCCTCAACCCAACCGGTTCGCTGGCAACGCAGAAATTGATCCCCGATCAAATTGGACTTGGAAATTACCGCACTCTGCTGACTTCGGGAGAGTTCCCATTCTGGCTTTGGTTTGGAAACTCCCTCAAAGTTGCCACCATTACTTCGATTTTGTCGCTTGCCATCACCACGGTTGCCGCATACGCGTTTTCGCGTTTCCGTTTCCGAGGCCGCCAGAATATGTTGAAAGCTATTCTGTTGATCCAGGTGTTTCCCAGCCTGTTGGCGCTGGTGGCTACCTTCTTGATGATCTCGCAGATGGGCGATGTGCTGCCCTTCATGGATCTGGATACCCATGCCAGCCTGATCCTGGTGTACCTGGGTGGGGCGATGGGCGTCAATATCTGGCTGATGAAAGGCTACATGGATACGGTTCCGCGCGAAATTGACGAATCCGCCATGGTGGAGGGTGCTACAGACTGGCAAATTTTTACAACGTTGATCTTGCCCCTGCTCCGCCCAATCCTGACCGTGATCGCCATCATCAATTACATTGGCACGTACGGTGAGTTTGTTCTTGCACGGGTGCTGCTCAGAAGCAACGAGACCTATACGTTGATGGTGGGCTTACAGATCTTTGCCGGCGCGCAGTTCTCCCAACGCTGGGGGGTGTTTGCGGCGGGCGCTTTGTTAGGCGCTCTTCCGATCATGATTATCTACCTCGTACTGCAAGACCAGATTGTGGGCGGCTTGACCCAGGGCGCGGTGAAGGGGTAGGTGGGGTAGATCATGTTTCAAAAAACAACCTCGCTGCGAGCAGCGCTTGGCATGTTGCTCGGTATCGCAGTATTGGCAGGGTGCGCCTCGCCGCTTCCCTCTGAAGCAGCAGAACCGTCACCTACGCCGGAGCCAACCCTTATGGAAAAACCGACAGAATCCGTTTCGCTACCGGAAGAGACTTCAACCGGCGCAAGCCCGGTCACAATTGCCAATCCAGGTTTCGAGGTGCAAGCAGAGGGCGGCATGCCTTCAGGCTGGGAGATTACCGGCACGCAGGGCACTGCGTTTCTGGAGGACAACGGCAATTCCGGCGAATACCGCCTGACACACAAAGGCAGCCAGACTTACCGGGTGGAAACAACGCAAACCGTTTCCGGGCTGGCCGATGATTGGTACACCCTGCGAGTCTGGGTTCGCTCGAGCGGGGGGCAAAAGGAGTCCTTCGCGGCGCTAGTTTGCGGGGGCGAGGAGCAGCAAGTGGCAATTCCTTCCACCATGCCAGGGTATCGCTGGCTGCACCTGGCTGTATCGAACCAGGTGAAAGGCGGCCAGTGTACCATCCGCTTGTTCTCAGAAGGCGAGCCGGATACCTGGGCCAGCTTTGACGACCTCGAATTGGTTCCGGGGCGGGCAGCGCTTTCTATTTTCGGAGCCGATATTTCTAGCTTGAAAAAATCCGAAGATCTGGGCGGGGTATACAAATATGCGGACGGCACGCAAGCGGATGCGCTGAAAATCCTCAAGGATCACGGCTTGAATTACGCCCGCTTGCGCGTTTGGGTGAATCCCACGGACGGTTACCACGATATGGCAGAACTCTTGGAGATGGCTGCCCGCCTCAAAGCCCTGGATATCAAGCTGCTGGTAGATTTCCACTATTCCGACACCTGGGCCGACCCGGGGAAGCAAATCAAACCGGAGGCCTGGAAGGATTTAAGCTTTGATCAACTGAAGCAGGCAGTATACGATCATACCTTTGAGGTCTGCAATCGTTTGGTCCAGCAGGGGACGCCCCCGGATATGGTCCAGGTGGGGAATGAGATCAATTCCGGCATGCTTTGGCCGGATGGCGACTATAACCACTTTGACAACCTGGCCGATTTGCTCAAGGAAGGCGTCCGCGCAGTAAAAGACTGCTCCAGCGACACGGTGATAATGCTGCACATCGCTGAAGGCGGGGACAACAGCCTGGCGCGCTGGTGGTTCGACAATATTACCCGCAGAAACGTGCCGTTTGATGTGATTGGCATTTCATACTATCCCTACTGGCACGGCAGCCTGCCGGAATTGCAGGCCAATCTGGATGATATTTCTGCCCGGTATGATAAAGACGTGATTGTTGTGGAAACCGCTTATGCGTTTACGAACCAGGATAAGGATAATTATCCCAATATTGCCAGCCGCGAACTGACGGTTGCGGGTTACCCGTACACACCGGAAGGCCAGCGGGCCATGCTGCGTGATGTCCTTTCGGTCGTGAGAGGGGTGAACGGTGGGCGAGGGCTGGGAGTTTTCTATTGGGACGCGACCTGGACGGCTGTCAAGGACAACGGTTGGGACCCGGCTGACCCGACCTCGGGAAACGCCTGGGAAAACCAGGCGTTGTTCGACTATGACAGCCGGTTGCTGCCCGCGATGGACGAATTTAGACCGTAAGAAAAAGCAGTTTTTATCCCTCGTCAAGCTCAAGGACGGCAACCCCGGCAGGTTCAAGGGATATCTGGCCCTCGATTTCGGTTGCCGTGATCCAATCGCGGACCTTTTCTTGCGAGGTCAATTGGGTCAGAGGGACGCGAACCGTCTCGGCGGAATAATTCAGTAAGAACAGCCAGGTGCGGGATCCGTCGCGGCGACGGGTGACCTCGACCCCAGCGGGAAGGCCGCTGAACATTGGCACACCCGTTTCCCGGCAGATGCGCTCGACCAGCCAGGAAAGCCCTGCCGGTTCGAGGGCGGTGCTGAGGTAGTAGCCGGTTCCCTGACCGAAAGCGTGGCGGGTGATGGCCGGGCAGCCGGCGACGTAGTTATCACCGTACTGGGCCAACGACTCGGCGCCTTCCAGGTGGATTAGCTCGGACCAGAAATCACAGGTAAATTGTTTTCCGTCCTTGGTTTCGACGCAGAAACCATCCGTTTCACCGTAAGCAGAAAACTCTTCGACCCACATTCCTAGCAGCTTGCGGAAGGGCGCCGGGTAGCCGCCCAGACGGATATGTTCGTTGCTGTTGACAATGCCACTGAAGAAGGTCATCCATAACGCACCGCCTCCTGCTACGTACTGCTCGATATTTGCCGCGGCCCGGTCACTGACCAGGTACAGATGCGGCGCGATGACCAGGCGGTAGGCGGAGAGGTCTGATTCGGGATGGGCGAAGTCTACACTGATGTTCCGGCGATACAATTCGGAATAAATCTGCGTGACGCGGGGCAGCAAGAGAAAATCGTTGGCGGGTTTATCCCCTGCTTCCAGCGCCCACCAGTTTTCCCAGTCGAACAAGATAGCGACATCGGAGTGAATGCGGCTGGGGAGCAACGCTCCGAGGCGTTTGAGCTCGGCGCCCAGGCCTTTTACCTCACGCCAGACACGAGTATCTGTTCCGCTGTGCGGCACCATGGCGCTGTGAAATTTTTCTGCGCCAGATTTGGATGCGCGCCATTGGAAGAACATGACCCCGTTTGCGCCCCGCGCCAGCGCCTGGAAACTTCCCAGGCGCATCATACCGGGTTTTTTCGTTGGGTTGCGCATCCGCCAGTTGATATGGGTGGGCGCCTGTTCCATGAGCAGCCAGGGTTGACCGGGCTTGAGCGAACGGACCAGGTCAAAGATCATGGCTGATTTTTCCATCCATTGAGGGTCGATCTGGTCTGGGTAGTCGTCAAGTGAAACCAGGTCTTCCCGCTCTGCCCATTTCCAATGATCCAGGGGCGGGTGGAAGCGCATAAAATTGGTGGTAAACGGTATGTTCGGCGTGATTTCGCGGATCACATCGATTTGATCTTGAAAGCACGCCAGCCATGAATCGGAGCAAAAGCGCTGCCAGTCCAGTTTTTGGGCAGGGTTGGCCTGAACGGGGATGGGGGCGGGCGCGCGGATTTCGTCCCAACTCCGGTAATGCTGGCTCCAAAAGGCCGTCCCCCAGGCATCGTTGAGGGCGTCGATCGAGTGGTATTTTTCTTCTAGCCAGCGGCGGAACGCAGCCTGAGACGTGTCGCAAAAGCATTCTGCCACACCGTTGGTGTACTCATTATCGATATGCCACAAGGCCAGGCCTGGGTGGTCTCCAAATTCTTGAGCCAGCCGGGTGACCAGACGCCGGGAGTATTCGCGGTAGGCCGAGCTGTGCGGGCAGATGTGCCGCCGCGACCCATGATACAGGCGGACGTTGGCGGCGGTCACCGGCAAGGACTCGGGGTGCAGGCGAGCCAGCCAGGGCGGCGGCGAGGCGGTGGGGGTGGCTAAATTCACGCTGACGCCATAAGCCTGCAGCAGGTCCATGATTTCCTTGAGCCAGGAGAAATCATACTTCCCCGGTTCGGGTTCCATTTTTGCCCAGGCGAAAATTCCCAGGGAAACGCGGTTCACGCCCGCTTCCTGCATTAAGCGCGCGTCCTCTCTCCAGGTTTCCGGATCCCATTGTTCTGGATTGTAGTCGGCGCCATAAATGACATTCGGAGACATATTAGAAGATCGATACCTTTTATTTTGCGTTATCGCTTGAAGAGGCTTGCTCAGGCGCTGAGGCGTCTGCCGCGCTTTCCGGCATGAAAGCAGCCATAAATCCCTCGTAGGTCAGCGGGTGGATCAGGCAATGATCGGCGCCCAGTTCGCGTGCTCGCGCCTCATCGCTGACGGTGGCGCAAACGCCCACTGGAATTTCACCCCCAGCCAACTTACCGACCAGAGTCTGAGTGGATTCGAGGCTTTCCATGGAAGAAAACAGAATCAGGCGAGGATTTCTTGATTGGATCTCCTCTGTCGACGGAATACCGTTCAACACAGACAATTGGCAACCGCATCGTGCCGCAAAGCGGCTAAGGAGGTAAGCCAAGGTAGGGTCGTTACCGATCAAGACAATTTCTGTGCTCAACAGTTTCACAACCTGTTCTCCTGAACCGAGAACTTAATTTGTGGATCTACTCACCTGACGAAAGACATTTTGTAACTACTCAGAAGGGGCGAAACGTCCAGTTTTGGTGTGTTTGTAGGGCACGAAGCACCCCACAAACACGCCAAAATCGGATTCCTTCCGTCTCTAACTGAGCCGTTACCTTATTGCTATTGTAAAGTTGCAGTTGAGAGGTGTCTTGCCGGGGACCGGGATGTTTTTGATAGTTTCCGAGATATCGGTCGCAGGTTTCGACCGGTCACCAGAATGATTTTTTATGTTCCTGTCCGGCGGTAGGCGCGCGGCGTTAAGCCCACTTCATGGTGGAATGTTCTGGTGAAATGAGCGCTTTCCGAAAATCCGACAGCCATCGCGACTTCGGTGATGGATAAGTCGCTGTTCTTGAGCAAATCGCAGGCTTTGCGGATGCGATAGCGGCGCAAATAGGTGATGGGCGTGATTCCCATTTCTTGACGGAAACAATCCGTCAGGTAATCGGGGCTGATGTTGATGCGCAGCGCAATATCCTCGCGGGTGAGTGGTTCGGCGTAGTGGGTGTGGATCCAGGCTACCGCCTGCCTGACCAGACGCTGGGTCGGCAGACTGAGCGTGTTTTGTTGGTTGAGTACCCCTTCAATATGGCTGAGGGTCTCGG
This sequence comes from uncultured Anaerolinea sp., assembly GCA_964567255.1. Taxonomy (GTDB): domain Bacteria; phylum Chloroflexota; class Anaerolineae; order Anaerolineales; family Anaerolineaceae; genus Anaerolinea. The sequence continues at coordinate 3,202 of CAZMMI010000144.1, read as the reverse complement.
TGGTGTTAAACAGCCCTTTTGTTAGAATGGAGGCGACGCCCCGGTTGCAGCGCTCCAGATCGGCATCCGACAGTGTTTTGGCGGTCAAGATGATGACCGGTATGTTGCGAGTCGATTCTCGCTCACGCAATACGTCCAGCACGGCAAACCCGTCCATTTCCGGCATCATTAAGTCTAGCAAGATCAAGTCTGGGAGAGTGGTCTCCAGGGCTTTGAGGGCTTCTTTTCCATTTCGCGCAAGGATGGCGCGGCGGCCGGCTTGTTCGACGAGGCGCTGATTGACCTCCAGTACCCCCGGGTCATCATCGACCAGCAGCACGGTGTGAGGGCGGTCTTCCGGTAAAGCTTGCTTTGTCCCAAAGTAGCGCACAAATTCGGCGGCAAGTTGATCGGCCTGGAGCGGCTTGTGGAGGTAATTCAACTCTAGCAGTTCGCCGCGGTCCTGGGCAGCATCCAGCGCAAAGGCGAAGATGGGGATACCTGCCGTGGCGGGTTGCCGCTTTAGCAGGCTGGTGATAGCCCAGCCTTGTTTTCCGGCCAGCCCTTCTTCCAGGATTAATACGGCCGGCTGCTCGGTGGTAATCCGGGCCAGCCATTCTGCATCCTGGTCGATCCGGCATACCTGGGTGTCGAAGCCGCTCTTGCGCAGGTGATCGCTGAGCAGGTCGGCTGGTGCGGATTGCTCGGTAAGCACAAACACGGCTTGCCCATGTGCGGGCAGAGCAGGGGCAAGCTCGTCCTGCCAGCCTTTGGCCGACAGAATGGGCAAGGTGAAGTAGAAAGTGGAGCCACCCCCAAGCGCTCCCGGCGAGCAAACGGTCAGGTTGCCGCCGTGTTGTTCAACGAGTTGCCTCGAAATGGCCAATCCCAGGCCCATACCGCCATAGCCGGATTGGAGAGAGCGCTCGGATCGTTGGAACTCGACGAACACATTGGCCTGATCGGACGGTGAGATGCCGATTCCTGTGTCGCTGACCGAGATGGTGGCCAGTTTCCCGGACACGGTCACCTCGAGGGTTACCTTTCCCTGGGGGGTGAACTTGACCGCATTGCTGATCAGGTTGAGGGCCACCTGGCGCAGCCGGGTTCGATCCCCCAGCACCCAGGGGCCGCGATCTGGTAGCCTGCTTTCCCAGGCGAGACCTTTATCGTGCGCCAGTTGCTCGCCGATGCGCGCCGTGACGCGCAAGACGTCGGCCAGATCAAGCGGCTCGCGGAGAATCCGCAACTGCCCGGCCTCGCTGCTGGCCAGGTCCAGTACATCGCCGATCAAACGCGCCAGGTGCTGCGCGCTGGTATAGATTTTCCCTAGGTCCTGAAGAAGTGGATCCGGCAGGGCAGGGCCAGTTTGTTCCGGCTGCGCTTGCAAGATCATCTCACTTAAACCGACGATCAGGCTGAGCGGCGTTTGCAACTCGTGGCTGACAATGGAGAGGAACCGGCTCTTTAACTGGTTGGCTTCTTCGGCTAACTGCCTACCTCGGAGGGCTTCACGGTATAGCTGAATGGCGCGCAGCGCAGAGGCCAGGTTATGGACGATAGCAGCACATGGCTCCAGGTTGGTGGCGGAAAATGCCACAAATCCGGTAGCGTGCTCATCAATCAACAAGGGTAAGATGGCCAGTTGAAACGGCTTTTCGCTTGGAGTGATCGGCGGGGTAGGAAATTGGCGGGTTAGAAATCGGTTTTCCGAAACCTGATCATCGATTCCGACGCTGAGCAGGACATCGCTGTAAAGCAAGGGGTCTTCCTCAGACTGCGTATATAGCGCGGCCAGCGCCTGGTTGATGCCCAATAAAGGCAGATGCCGGGCCAGAATATTCGCGCTGTCGGCGACATCCGCAGCGGCCAGGAGTTGAGAGGTCATCAGACCCAGACGGTCTGCATCGGTCATATGCTTGACCAGAGCGCCCGTGGTCTGGCGGCGAATCGATTCGGCCAGCCCCAGGCGGGCATGTTCGATTAATTCTGTAGAAAAACCGGGTTTTTGATTGGGGAGGTTGGAGAGCAGGTTGGGCAGGCTGTTCCGAAGGGTGTTGAATACGGACTGCCATGTGTACGCGTCCTCGGGATGGTTTTCAAGCCATTGGTACAGATCCTGAAGACGACTTTCGAATGGCTCGAAATCCCGTTGAATGAGGCTGTCAATCAGTGCAGCGGACAAATCCTTGGAGCGATCTGTAATTTCATCGCGAAGACTTTGTCGGGCTTCAATGAGTGCGATTTCAGACATCCAATCGGCGAGAACACCTTTGGTGCTGGAAATATCTTGAGGGAGAAATGCGGGAACCGATCCTGCTTTCAGCGTGCCGGGCCGGCAGCCGCAGGATTGGCGGATGACGAGTTGGGTGGCTACCCGGCGGTTCTCGCTTTCTTGGGATTCGCCCCGGATCTCCTGGAGGATGGAGAGTACCGCCCGGTACCCTAAAGAAAACGTTGGGTGCCGAACGGTGGTGAGCGGCGGAACCTGCGAACGCGCCTCGAGGATGTCGTCGAAGCCGATCACGGCTACATCGTCTGGAATACGCAGCCCAGAAGCGTGCAGCACTTCCATTGCCCCCAACGCCGAAAGATCGTTGCTAGCGATCATGGCTGTGAACGGCACGCCAGTCGCAAGGATTTTCCGCATCGCCAGTCGACCATCCTCGCGGCGGTGCTCGCCATAGGCGATTAAGCGGTCGTCTTGCGGCAGATTTAACTCTTGTAGCGACAGGCGGTACGCTGCCAGACGTTCGGCGCTGTCTCCCCCGCGGTCTGCCTTGCCGGCAACAAAAGCAATCTGCCGGTGCCCATGCTGGAAGAGGTGCTGGCATGCCTGCCGGATGCCGCCGGTATTATCTGCGGCAATTTGATGGCCGGCTCTTTCGGGAGTGGTAAAAAGGATGGGGTATTTGGAACGGATTAAATCCTGAACATAATCCAGCTGTTCGGAGGTAAGGTCATCGGGGATGATAATTAACCCATCGCAGTTCCAGGGGCCGACTGGAACAAAATCGGCTCGTTCGCCGGAAACGGGCCAGGCCGTCCGGCTGCCGCGCGGGCTTCCAGGGAGAGAGATGCCGCAGCCAATCAGAAGGTTGGTGTGCTGTTCGTTCGCGGCAGCCGAGATGCCCTGTAAAAGGGTATTCGTATAGCTGTCGATAGTCGTGCCTTCATAAACAGACCAGGTTGACAGGAAGCCAATGGTCGGGCGGCGATCGCT
>CAZMMI010000143.1:0-10351 GCA_964567255.1 uncultured Anaerolinea sp. | reverse complement strand
AGACCGCAAACCCAGTTCTGGAAAGCTTTCTCAAAGTCTCATGATAATTTCTAAGAGGTCGAAGACTTTCTCCAATTCAATGTAGGGGAATAAACACAAAGAACAGTCCAATGTGTCGCATTGAACTGTTCTTTGTGTTCCCATTGGGGTGGGTAGATTGAATTATGCAGTCTGGCGCAGCTCGGTCAGTTCTTGCTCCACTGAGACAATTTCAGCGCGCAGGTCTTTCAGGTACTGCTCCAGGCGCAGGATATATTCCTCGCGGGTCAAGTAGACTTCTTCGGCGTGATCGTGACCGCCGCATCCGCAGCTTCCACCACAAGCGCAATTTTCACCGGACATAGCTCACCTCACTATAGAGTAATTGAACGGGTAAAGTGGACAGATTATACCTTGTTTGGAGGCTCAAATGCAACCTCTCTATCAGGATCATTTGGGAATTGGTGTGGCGAAATCTGTATTTTGGGGGATAAGGAACTGGGCACGCCAAAAAAACGGCAAATTTCCCAGCTTCGGTGAGTAGATACGGAACTGGAAGTTTATCGAAACTCGGATGTGTTCAGCATTTTGTAGAGTATGCCGCCCAGGAGGATGACTCCCAGGGGAACGAGCAGGCCAATGAGGAAGAAGCGAGAGTCCAGTTGAAACCCATCGGGTTCGTCGACGGCGGTTGGGGCGACCTCGACGGTCGCGGGCGTTGGGGTGAGGGTTTCGAGAGGGGGCGGGGTGACTTGCGCGCCACCCATCTCGGCGTTTTCGGTGGCGTAAAGATTCCGTCCGGGCGTGGCGGTTGGGGAGGGAGAGCCCTGGATGGTCGGAGAAGCAGTGGCGGTCGTCAACCCGAAGGTTGGGCTGGGCTGGCCCGGCGGGAGAGGCGTGTTACTTGGAGAGGGTGTGTTGGTGTTGCCGCCCGGCCCAGGGTAGCTGTCGGTGGGGTAAGGATCGCCGGGCCCTGGGTAGCCATCGATGGGCGTGATTTCAGAGGGAGGTGGATAGTCATCCGTGCTCTGCAACCCGGCTGCCAGCGCGGATTGCGGCGGCTGCAATGAGAGCAGCCCCAGGCCCGAAAGCCAGGCAAGGGCGGCTGCGCACAGCAGTATGAGTCGTAAGGAAGGGCGAGGTGTTGGCATTTTCGCAGAAGGTTCCAGGGGCAGTGTATCACTTTTCTCAAATATTGTGGGCGTAATGAATAGCAAGCCGCAAAAGGCCCTGAGATCTGCCTTCCTTCCGAAACTTACAATCTATCGTAATCGAGTGAACTAGCAATTCCAAGGATGAGATCGGCGGTATAATCTAGCCGTTGATGGTATGGCATTTACCAAAATCTCCATACAATTTAACTACTCGGCCAGGGGTGAAAGGCACCCCGCTTTAAGGCGCATACACCTCGCAGTGGGAAAATGTCTTCCACTCTGAACGGTGGATTGTCGATACAGGTTCTTTAGCAGGAGGTAAGACGATGGCAGCAAAACGCAAACAACAAGCTGCAAGAAATGGCGGGTTGGGCTTGGGGGCGCTCACCAGTCTGGCGGCAGTAGCCGCCGGCGGGTGGATCCTCTACAGCAAATTCGCCGTAGATCATCAACAACCCCTGCCTGATGCGATTGCGGCGGAACGAAAGGAATTCCTTAGCAAAACCGCCGGGCAGCTAAGCTACTATGTGGACAAGCAGACGGGGGGCAGGCCGCTGGTGGTTTTGCACAGCATCAATGCAGCCGCCAGTGCGTATGAGATGGGCCCGCTGTTTGAGCATTACCGCTCTCAGCGTACGGTCTATGCTCTGGATTGGCCGGGATACGGTTTTTCGGAGCGTTCTTCACGGGTGTATTCGGCCCAATTATTTGTGGATGCGCTGGTGGATTTCTTGACCAGCCAGGTTGGCGAGCCCGCGGATGTTGTGGCTCTGTCGCTGGGCGCTGAATTTGCGGCTTTGGCGGCTCTGGCTCACCCTGAGCTGTTCCACTCGCTGACGCTGATTTCGCCGACCGGGATGAATCCCAGCGTGCGGGCCAATGGGTCGCAGATTGCGAAGCAAACCGGGGTGAGTGATGTACTGCATCCCATCCTCTCGGCCGGGTTGTGGGGCAGGCCGCTTTTCGACCTGGTTGCCAGCCATTCCAGCATTAATTTCTTCTTGCGCAAGAGCTTCAGCGGGGCGGTTCCACCGGGGTTCGTGGAGTATGCTTATGCGAGTGCGCACCAACCGGGCGCAGAACACGCTCCGCTGTACTTCTTGAGTGGCAAGTTGTTCACGCCCCAGGTGCGCAGCCTGGTGTATGAAAAGATCAAGACTCCTACGCTGGCTATCTATGACCGCGACGCGTACACAACGTTTGGCGCATTAGAGGAACTGCTGATCCACAACCCTGCCTGGCAGGCGGTGAGGTTGGTGCCATCCCAAGGCATGCCGCACTACGAGCGGACGGCAGACACTGTTGAAGTGATCGACTCGTTCTGGAAGGGAATTAAATAAAGTTCAAAAAACACCGCTTTGGGCGGTGTTTTTTGAACTTTATTTGAAAAGCGCGGAAATTTTGGGCTTTACTCGATCGTATTGAGAAATTGCTGGGCAATTTCGCCAACCGGCTGATCGCTGGAGATGCCGTTCCACATGTCGCCGGGCTTAACGATATTGACCACGACGATGTTGGCGCCGTTGAAGATGGCGCTGCGCGCCTCGCGCAAGTCCACGCCGCCGGCGGCGGAAATGATCACGTCAAACTTGCTGCGGATGCGATTGACATGCCGGTATTGGATGATCTTGCCGGCGGTGAGCTCTTCGTCGCGACCGCGGTGCAGCACCACCACCTCCGGCGGGGTGCGCAATGGGCGCAGCACTTCCAGCGGATCGCTGACGCCCAGCATGTCGATCATGGCGACCATCTGATGCTGCCGGCAGGCCTCGATGAACAGGTCGAGCGTCTCGGTGGGGGAACTGCCCAGGGCAGTGATGGCAGTGGCTCCGCCAGAAGCAGCCATCTCCACCTCGCTTGCGCCGCCGTCGCTGGTTTTGAGGTCCGCCACCAGAGGGCCTTTCCACAGCCGCCGCAACGTGCGCAAGCCGGCTATGCCTTCACGCTTGAGGAAGGGCGTGCCCGCCTCGATGAGAATGCGCGGGCTTTGTGGAATCTTTGGCAGCAAACGCAAGGCTGTGCCTAGATCGTCATTAAAGGCGATTTGCAGGTATCGGGTTTTATGGTCAAGCATGTCGGCTCCTTATTCGGAGCGCTTGGCAACTACCTGATTCACCATACCGGCAAGATCGGAAGGAACAAAGAGGACGATCTTCTCGGAGGGGTCGGCGGCAATGTCGCGGATGGTCTGAAGCGTGCGCAGGTGCAAAGCGCCGCTGCTGCGAGCCAGCGTTTCGGCAGCCTGGGCCAGGTTCTCGGAGGCCGAAAGCTCGCCTTGCGAGGCAATGATCATGGCGCGGCGTTCGCGCTCAGCTTCGGCCTGCTTGGCCATGGCGCGCTTCATTTCGGCGGGTAGTTCCACTTCCTGAATCTTGATCGATTCAACATCCACGCCCCAGGCGCTGGTTTCGGCATCTACGATCTCTTTGATGCTGTTGGCAATCTTCTCGCGCTCGGTGAGGACAAAGTCCATTTCACTGTTGCCAATCACATCGCGCAGGGCGGCCTGAGTGTACTGGCGGATGGCGAAGACGTGATCTTCAATCTTAATGATGACGGTCTCGGGGTCGATGACCTTGAAGTACACCACCGCGTTGACCAGCATGGGGATATTATCTTTGGTCATCACTTCCTGGCGGGGGATATCGGCAGTTTTAATGCGCATGTCCACTTTGCGCAGGTTTTGGATGAAGGGGATGATGAAGGTCAGGCCGGGCTCGCGGATGCCTTGAAATTTGCCCAGGTTAAACACGACACCGCGCTCATACTGGTAGATGAGACGGATGGCCCGCATCGCGAGGGTGAAAATGATGATGACCAGCGTGACCAGGATACATGCGCCGAATGCAAAAAAGCCTTCCATGATTGTGTGATCTCCTTTTGAGGTAAGATTGTTCCAAAGGTTGTTCAGACCTTTTTTTGCTCGTTGGATTCATTGTAGCACAGCAAGGGGCGGTGTTTTGCTTTTGAACCATCAAGAAATGGTCAACCTTTGAGAAATGGTTTGCCATTTTTGCAAATCAAACACTGGACAAAAACGCGTCTGTCGGGTAAAATCCACCCCTGCAATTGTGTAACTTCGTTGGAGGAAGAACTTTGGCTAACATTAAGTCTCAAATCAAGCGTAATAAGCAGAACGAAAAGCGACGTGTTCGAAATCGTATCGAACGGGGTAGCATGCGTTCAAGTGTGTCGAAGGCCCGGGTTGTATTGGCGACAGGCGCCGCGGAAGAATCGAAGGAAGCTGTGATGGCGGCGATTAGCTCGCTGGATCGCGCTGTGACCAAGGGAATTCTTCACAAGAACAACGCCGCTCGCCGCAAGAGCCGCCTGATGAAGCGCCTTGCAGCTTTGGCAAAGTAATTTTTGTTCGATCCCCAGAGATCGTTCTGGGTGAGCTTTGTCGCTACAAGCGCCCAAAATGGGCGCGGAATCCCATCACTGGGAACTCAAGCGGGAGCGGTGTCTCCCGCTTTTTTTTGTTGGAGAACTGATCATGTTCGAAACCGAGCAACAACAGGTTGAGCAGCAGATCCTTGCTTACTGCAAGGAGAACGGCCTGCCCGAGCCAAAACTGGCCTGGGGCTGGATTCCGTTTAACGGCCATTGGGGCACTTCCACCTCCTTCTTCCAGATGGCCTCACAGGCCGCCCGAGAAGCAGGTCAAAAGGTGAATGTGACCGAAAAGGCGAATGAGCTGGCTGAACGCGTGGCTGCGTACCTGGGCACACCGGCGGGTTTCGAGCGTGTGGAAGCCGTTAAGGGTTATCTCAACCTGTATTTCTCCGCCGCGGATTACGCACAGCGGGTGGTGGATGCGGTGCTGGAGCAAGGCAAAGGCTTTGGCAGCGGCGCCCGGCGTGGAGAGCGCGTGATGGTGGAGTATTCTCAGCCTAACACGCATAAAGCCTTTCATGTGGGCCATCTGCGCAGCGCCATTTTGGGCGATGCACTGTGCAACATCCTTGAGGCATCGGGTTACGACGTGGTGCGGGCTAATTACCCCGGCGATATGGGCTTGCACGTGATCAAGTGGCTGTGGAATTACATGAAGCACCACATGGGCGAAAAACCGGACAAGGACATCACCCGTTGGATGGGCAGCCTGTATGCCGAAGCCAACGACCGTTTGGCCGAAAACCCCGAGTTAGAAACTGAGGTTCGTGCTCTTTATGGGCGCTGGGATCGGCGCGACCCCGAGGTGGTGGAATTGTGGAAAGAAACACGCCAGTGGTCGCTGGACGGTTTCACGCAAATGTACAATGAGCTGGGCATCCGCTTCGACCGCTATTACTTCAACAGTGAAGAAGAGCAGCCCGGCAAGGAAATTGTTAACGAACTGATCGAGAAAGGTATTGCGCAGGACGAACGCGCCAACGACGGCCCGGTGATTGTCAAGATTGACGAAAAACTGGGTTTGACACAGGAAAAGTACCGCGTGATGGTGGTGCTGCGCTCGGATAGCACGGCACTCTATGCGACTGAGGATTTGGCCCTGGCCAAGCAAAAGTTCCTCGATTATCCCGACCTGGTGCAGTCTTACTATGTGGTGGATGTGCGCCAATCGCTGCATTTCCAGCAAGTGTTCAAGACGCTGGAACTGGCGGGTTACGAGTGGGCGCAGCGCTGCCAGCATGTGGTCTACGAACTGGTCACCTTGCCCGGGAACGTGATTTTGGCCTCCAGGGATGGGAATGTTGTTCTGCTGGAAGACTTGATCCGCGAGGCGACCCAACGCGCGCTGGACGTGGTGGAAGAAAAGAATCCCGAATTGGACAGCGAGCAGAAGCAAGCCGTGGCGCGCGCGGTGGGCATTGGAGCCATTAAGTACCCCATGCTGGCTCGTGAAAACGCCAAGATCGTGACCTTTGACTGGCAATCGGCCCTGGATTTCAACGGGCAAGCCGCGCCGTACATCCAGTATGCGCACGTGCGGGCCAACAGCATTCTGCGCAAAGCGGGCGGGGTGGTTCCGTCCAGCCGGCCCTACGATTATGAGATGGCTGCTTCGGAGATGCAACTGGTGGATTTAATTTCGCGCTTCCCCAAAGAGGTGCAGCGCGCCGCAGCGGAGTTGAAACCGTTGCAGATTGCCAGTATCGGTTACGATATTGCGAAAACGTTTACGTCATTCTATAACGAGTGTCCCGTGTTACAGGTGGAAGAGCCTGTGCGCAGCAGCCGCCTGCGGTTGGTTGCGGCTGCCAAACAGGCCCTGGCCAATAGTCTGGCTTTATTGGGCATCACAGCCCCAGAAGCGATGTGAAAACCTAAGCCTATTCCGCTCGCGGCTGGGAGAAACCCCGGCCAAAGGCGGAAACCAACCTGTTCATCTGTTATAAGGAGCGTATGGTATGACCCCAATTCGAACGATCATCATGGGCGCTGCGGGACGAGACTTCCACAATTTCAATGTCTTTTTCCGTGACAACCAGGAGTATCGTGTCGTGGCTTTTACCGCGACCCAAATCCCGAACATCGATGGCCGCCAATATCCGGCCGCGTTGGCCGGGTCGCTTTATCCGGAGGGCATCCCGATCTATCCTGAGAGCGACTTGGTCAAGTTGATTCGCGATTTGAAGGTTGACCAGGTGATTTTTGCTTACAGCGACGTGCCCCACGAAGTGGTGATGCACAAGGCGTCGATCGTTTTGGCCGCCGGTGCGGACTTCCGCCTGATGGGCAGCAAGGCCACCCAGTTGAAGTCGAGCAAGCCGGTGGTGTCGGTCTGTGCCGTGCGCACAGGCTCGGGCAAGAGCCAGACTACGCGCCGCGTCTCGCTAATCCTGCGCGAGATGGGTTACACCGTGGCCGCCATTCGCCACCCCATGCCCTATGGCGACCTGGTCAAGCAGACCGTGCAGCGCTATGCCTCCTATGCCGACCTGGACAAGCATGAGTGCACGATCGAGGAGCGCGAGGAGTATGAACCTCACCTGGATAACGGCGTGATTGTGTACGCGGGTGTGGATTATGAAAAGATCCTGCGCCAGGCCGAACAAGAAGTGGATATCGTTCTGTGGGACGGTGGCAACAACGACTTCTCCTTCTATAAACCCGACCTGTCAATCGTGGTGGCCGACCCGCACCGCGCCGGACACGAGATGTCTTACCACCCTGGTGAGACCAACATCCGCTCGGCGGACGTGTTTGTGATCAACAAAGTGGACACGGCTTCGCCCGACGACGTGATTAAAGTGCGCGAGAACCTGTATGCGGTTAATCCCAACGCGGTGATCATTGAAGGCGCTTCTCCGTTGTTCGTCGAAGACCCGGCGGCCATTCGTGGAAAGCGCGTTTTGGTAATTGAAGACGGCCCCACCCTGACCCACGGCGAAATGGCCTATGGGGCGGGCTGGGTGGCTGCGCGCCGCTTTGGCGCCGCCGAGATTGTTGACCCCCGGCCTTACGCGGTGGGCACCATTGCCGACACCTACCGCAAGTACCCCTCCACCGGACCGATCCTTCCGGCGATGGGCTATGGTGAAGCGCAGACCCGCGACCTGGAAGAGACGATCAACAAAGCCGACGTGGACCTGGTGATCAGCGCCACGCCCATCGACTTGACCCGGGTGCTGAAGGTGCGCAAGCCGATGCAGCGCGTGCGCTATGAGCTGCAAGAGATTGGCCAGCCGACATTGGAGGAGATCCTCAAGGCGAGATTCGGCAAGTAGGAATCGTAATGTTGGTGTAATTTTTCGCCCGGTCGCCATCGGTGACCGGGCGAAGTTGTCGAAAGAAACCCTGGGTTTTCTCTCACCCCTGCAAGGCTGGGGAAGCGGATGGGATAAACCGGGGAATGATATAATCAATACAGTGAATTCTTGGTCTTAAAGCTGACGGCTGACGGCTAATAGCTTACAGCTTCCTTAAGGTGGTTTATGTTCGTCGATCGAGCGAAGATTCGTGTAAAAGCCGGCAACGGCGGTAACGGGATGGTGCATTTTCACCGCGAGAAATATGTTCCCCGCGGCGGGCCGGATGGGGGCGATGGCGGGCGCGGGGGCAGCGTGATTTTTGAAGTGCTGCCCACGTTGAACACGCTATCCGCGTTCCGTTACAAAGATCGCTACGCCGCTGATGATGGCAAGCGGGGCGGCCCCAACAACATGTCCGGCAAGTATGCCAGCGATCTGGTCATTCCGATTCCACCGGGAACGTTGATATACGATGAAAAAACCGGCGAACTGCTGGGAGACCTTGTTGAAAAGGGGCAGCGCCTGGTGGTAGCCAAGGGCGGGCGCGGCGGGCGCGGCAACCAGCATTTCGCTACGCCCAGCAACCAGGTGCCTTCGATGGGCGAGAAAGGCGAGCCGGGCGAAGAGCGCCGGCTGCGCCTGGAGTTGAAGTTGATCGCGGATGTAGGGATTGTGGGCATGCCCAACGCGGGCAAATCCAGCCTGCTGGCCGCGGTGACCAACGCCGACCCCAAAATTGCCGATTATCCCTTCACCACGTTGGAGCCCAACCTGGGCGTGGCCGAGTTGGACATGGACACGACCCTGGTGCTGGCGGATATCCCCGGCCTGGTGGAAGGAGCCAGTCACGGGGTGGGGTTGGGGCACACCTTCTTGCGCCACGTGCAACGCTGCCGCGTGCTGATCCACATGCTCGACGGGCTTTCGGAAGATCCCCTGGCCGATTTCTCGCAGATCAACAGCGAGCTGGCCTTGTTCGACGAGCAATTGGCGAAAAAGCCCCAGTTGGTGGTTTTGAATAAAATTGACTTGCCGGAAGTGCAAGAGAAAGTGACCAAACTGCGTGAGCAGTTTGAGAAACGCGGGCATACCCTTTACACAATTTCGGCCTACGCTCGCACCGAGGTAAAACCGCTGCTGTGGAAGGTGGCCGAGCTGATGCAAACCGCGCCCGAAATCGAGGCGCCCGAATCCATTCCGGTGTATCGCCCGGCGGAAGACCCCAACGCGTTCACCATTGAGCGCACGCCGGAAGGCTGGCGCGTGCATAGCAAGGCCCTGGAGCGAGCCGCTTCCATGACCTACTGGGAGTTCGACGCCCCGGTGCGACGCTTCCAGCGCATGATTCACGCGCTGGGTGTGGAGAAGGCTTTGCGCGAAGCAGGCATTCAAGAGGGCGATTCGGTCCTCATTGGCGACAACGAGTTGGAGTGGCAAGATTGAGATTGGGGGTTTTTGGCGGGACCTTTGACCCCCCGCACCTGGGCCATTTGATTTTGGCGGCCGAGGCGGCTGACCAATTGCGCCTGGAACGGGTACTGTGGGTGATCACCCCCGACCCGCCGCATAAGTTGGGGCGGGCCATTAGCCCGCTGGCGGTGCGCATGCTGCTGTTGGAGGCTGCCCTGGCGGGCGAGCCGCGTTTCAGCATCTCGCGGGTAGACGTGGACCGGCCCGGGCCGCAGTATGCGGTGGACACGCTGCGCTTGCTGACCCAAGAGTTTCCCGAAGCAGAGTTAGTTTACCTGTTGGGCGGAGATTCGCTGCGCGATTTGCCGCTATGGTATGATCCGCTTGGCTTGCTGGCCCAGGTGAATGAATTGGGAGTCATGCGCCGCCCTGGTGACGAGGTGGACATGGACCGGTTGGAGTCGATCCTGCCGGGGATTACGGCCAAGACGCGCTTCGTCGATTCGCCGCTGATCGAGATTGCCTCGAGCGACATCCGCGAGCGTGTCCGCAGCAGCAGGCAGTATGCTTACTTCTTGCCTGAACGAGTGCGCGAGCTGATTGAACAAAACGGCTGGTACCGCGCATCGTAACTACTTTGACAATGTCACTTTAGATTTTCGAGGTTGTGGCCCCACCCCCGCCTGCTGCGCGACCCGCTGGCAATGTACCTTGGAAATTCAGGCCATGGGCGGGGCTCTCGTCAGAGCGCCGAAACGGCGGGGGAGAAGATTTCGCAAAAGTGAGGGGCTGAAAGCCCCTCACTTTTGCAGAATTCTTTCCCTCCCCCGGTCAAACGCCTGAGTGGTTGGGCATCTTGGCTGCCGGGGGAGGGTAGGGTGGGGGCCACAACTGAGCCTGAGGGTCGTGATTTTTAATGTGACATTGTCAAACTACTCAGAGGGTAGGAAAAGTACCTGAATTTAAGGTGTAAGTGGGGCGCTTGGTAGCACTGCATTAAACCGTGCTCGGCTGTGAATGGCGGGCTTCGCCCGCCTCATAAAAAAGAAAGTAACAGGGAGATTTCTGTCGCACGAAGTGCGACAGAAATCTCCCTGTTACTCTTTTTTC
>CAZMMI010000142.1:0-10512 GCA_964567255.1 uncultured Anaerolinea sp. | reverse complement strand
GCGTCCGGGCTGTGTTTGATTTTGGAAATTTACTCTTTCCCCACCGGGTTGCGCAGTTCGCCAATCCCTTCCACGCTCACCTCAACCGAATCGCCATCCTCCAGGGGTGAAATCCCCGCCGGGGTTCCCGTCAGGATCAAATCGCCCGGCTGCAGGGTCATCACTGAAGAGATAAAGGCGATCAACTGCGAAATGGTGAACACCATTTCACGTGTCGAGGCCATCTGCCGCATTTCACCGTTCACCCGACAGGCCACCAGCGCATCCGCCGGGTCCAGTTCGGTTTCAATCCACGGCCCCAACGGGCAGAACGTGTCAAAGCCCTTGCCGCGGGTCCACTGCCCGTCCCGGCGCTGTAAATCCCGCGCAGTCACATCATTGGCACAGGTGTAGCCAAAAACGTGTTCCAGGGCCTTCTCCGCCGGAATCCAGCGCCCGGGCTTGCCAATCACCACCGCCAGCTCGCCCTCGTGCTCCACCCGCTGCGATTGCGGCGGCAGGATAATCTTATCTCCCGGTCCAATGATCGACGAAGGTGGCTTGAGAAAGATCAAAGGCATGTCCGGCACTTCCACGTTCTGCTCTTTGGCGTGTTCCGCGTAGTTGCGCCCCACGGCAATGATCTTGCTGGGGATTACCGGCGCATACAGGCGCACCCGCTCCAGCGGCATCCCTGCTTCCAGGCGGCGGTATTCGCCAAACAGGTCGCCTTCCAGGGCGCCAATCTTGTCTTGAAACATCCAGCCATACTGCGGGGCGCGGTCGCCCACTGAAAAACGCACAAAACGCATGGAACCCTCCTGGCTATTCAGAAAACAGTTTCAAACTGGGATGATCAACTACCAAAATGTAGGTCGGGTTGAGCGGTCCAACAAGATCGCCCATCCAAAGACCCGCATCGAAACCCGACATTAGGTCTACGTCAAGTGATGCACTTGCTTTTCGCATCCCTAGCAAGTTTAGCATACTTGCCGAATTCACGGTATAATTTGCCTATCGGGCGGATAGCTCAGTCGGTTAGAGCACATCCCTTACAAGGATGGGGTCGCAGGTTCGAGTCCTGTTCCGCCCACTCGTTCCCATTCATCTCTCCCCAAAAACCAATATGAATACCCCTCCTTCTCCCGAATCCTTTCGTCAGGAATTTCTGGATAATCTCTCGGCATATCAGGGCAAAGACCTGGAGCGAGCCAACGCCAATGACCTGTACCTGGCTCTGGCGCAAACCGTCCGCGAGCATCTGGTGGCCCGCTGGCTCACCACCCTCTCCACCATCGACCGCCAGGATGCCAAGATGGTGTACTATTTCTCTGCCGAGTATCTGCCTGGGCGCCAGCTCAACAACAACCTCCTCAACACCGGCCTGACCGAAATCGCTCGCCAGGCCCTGGCTGAATTCAATCTTGACCTCGACACCCTCGCCGAGCAGGAAACCGAGCCCGGCCTGGGCAACGGCGGTCTGGGGCGGCTGGCCTCCTGCTACATGGACTCCCTGGCGGCGCTGGGCATTCCTTCGGTTGGTTACGGCATCCGCTACGAGTTCGGCATCTTCCAGCAGTCCTTTCAGAACGGCTGGCAGGTGGAACAAGCCGATGACTGGCTGCGGCGCGGCGCTCCCTGGGAATTTCCCCAGCCTGAAGAGCAGGTGGAAATTGCCTTTGGCGGACGCACCCGCCACTACTTTGATGAAAACAAGCTTTACTGCGTCGAGTGGATGCCCGAGCAGCGCATCATCGGCATCCCCCACAACATCTTTGTGCCGGGGTTCAACAGCCCGGTGGTCAACACCCTGCGCCTGTGGAGCGCTCGCGCCACCCAGTCCTTCGATTTGCAAGTATTCAACACCGGCGACTACGTCCGCGCCGTCGAGCAGAAGACGCTTTCGGAGAATATCTCCAAAGTCCTCTACCCCGACGATACCACCCCCCAGGGCAAGCTGCTGCGCTTGCAGCAGCAGTACTTCTTCGTAGCTTGCTCCCTGGCCGACATCCTGCGCTTCTACCTCACGCGCTACCCCGGCGACTGGAGCCAGTTCCCCGAGAAAGCCGCCATCCAACTCAACGACACCCACCCCACCATCGCCATCGCCGAGTTGATGCGCTTGCTGGTCGATGTGCACAAGCTGCGCTGGGACGACGCCTGGGACATCACCCGCCGCACCTTCGCCTACACGCTGCACACCCTGCTGCCCGAAGCCCTCGAAGAATGGCCGGTTCAAATCTTCGAGCAACTCCTCCCTCGCCACCTGGAAATCATCTACGAAATCAACAGCCGTTTCCTCCAGGAACTGCGCCAGCGCTTCCCAAACGACCCCAACCGCGCCGTGCGCATGTCCATCGTCCGCGAAACACCCGAAAAGCGGGTTCGCATGGCTTACCTGGCTGCCATCGGCAGTCACTCCATCAACGGTGTCTCCGGACTGCAATCCGACTTGCTCAAATCGCGCACCCTGGCCGATTTCTACGAACTGTTCCCCGAGAAATTCAACAACAAGACCAACGGTGTCACCCCGCGCCGCTTCCTATACATCGCTAACCCCCGTCTGAAAGACCTCATCACCAGCCGCATTGGCTCGGGCTGGCTCTCGGACCTGGAGCAGTTGCGCCGCCTGGAGGAATACGTCACCAACCCCGAGTTCTGCGCTGCCTGGCACGAGGTGAAATTGGCCAACAAACGCGATCTTGCCGCCGTCATCCAATCCCGCCTGGACATCGAGGTGGACCCCACCTCGATCTTCGATGTCATGGTCAAGCGCCTGCACGAATACAAACGCCAGTTGCTCAAGGTGCTGCACATCGTCACCCTTTACCACCGCCTGCGCGACAACCCCGAGCTGCCCATCACCCCGCGCACCTTCATCTTCGGCGCCAAAGCTGCTCCCGGTTATCAGACCGCCAAGCTGATCATCAAACTCATTAACAGCGTGGCCGAGGTGGTCAACCGTGACCCGCTGGTCAATGGCAAGCTCAAAGTAGTCTACTTCCCTAACTTCAACGTCAGCCTGGCTGAGCGCATCTACCCCGCGGCCGACCTCTCGGAGCAAATCTCGCTGGCCGGCATGGAAGCCTCCGGCACCGGCAACATGAAGTTCGCCCTCAACGGAGCGGTCACCCTCGGCACATACGATGGCGCAAACATCGATATTCGCCGCCTGGTGGGCGCCGAGAATTTCTTCCTCTTCGGTCTGACCGCCGACGAGGTTTTCTCGCTACGTCAAAGCGGTTACTTCCCGATGGACTATTACCAGAGTTACCCCGAACTGCGCCAGACCCTGGACAGCATCTCGTCCGGCTTGTTCTCTCCGCAGCACCCCGAAATCTTCCGCTCGTTGGTCGATTCACTGCTGCACAAAGACGAGTACATGCTCCTGGCCGATTACCCCTCTTACATCGAAGCCGCCGAATCAGCCGCCCAGGCATACACGGATGTACGCCGTTGGAATTGTAAATCCATGCTCAATACGGCTCGCTCCGGCTTCTTCTCCTCCGACCGGTCTGTGCGCGAATACGCAGCCGACATCTGGAAAATCGACCCCCTGAAATTCTCCTGACGCAAGGTTTAATCCTCCCTGCTCAAGAAAATCCTCGCGGTCGCCGAAGCCTTCCACTGGTCTTCCACCCTCGAAGAACCCTGCCAGATCGAGTTAGCCGCCAAGATCATAAACGAACCCTTCATCGAATACCGCGGCATGACCAAAGATTACTCCAAGTGGTAGCCCTTTTTTAGACCCTAAGGGTTTTCCGAAACCCTTAGGGTCTTTCTATGGTCTTCTCAAAGTCGATTGACAATTTCGCATCCCTCATCCCCGCCCTTCTCAAACAGGGAAATACCGCAAATTCTTCCCCCTCTCCCTCCGGGATCGCGCAGCATGCTTTAGCAGAGGGCAGGGTGAGGGTCTTTTTTCGACTTTGTGCAAGCAAAAGGTTCTTTTTATTCATACTTGACTCCCACGTTTCTTAATGCTAATATATCGTTAACCTATATATAGAGAAACGATATAAATGAACTCTACCCCCACCCAACACCTGCCCCTGACCGAAACCACCCTCTTCATCCTCCTCAGCCTGGCTCCACAGCCGCGCCACGGCTACGCCATCATGAAGGATGTCTACGACCTCAGCCGCGAACGGATCAACCTTACCGCCGGAACGCTCTACGGCGCCCTGAAGCGCCTGCTGGAACAGGAATGGATCGAGCGCTTCGACGACCTCGAGCAGCCCGCCGACGCGCCCGGCCTGCCCCGCAAGGCTTACCGCCTGACCGCCCTGGGCCGCAGCATCTTGTCCGCCGAAATCGAGCGTTTAAATTCGGTACTCCAGGTAGCTCGCTTGAACTGGAGCGAATACCTCCCATGAACCACAGCGGCAGCCTGAGTAAATTCATCTACGCCGGACTGATTCACCTTTACCCGGCGGAGTATTACCACCTGTTCGGGGAGGAACTGCAACAAGTATTCCACGCCAAGCTGGCCAACCCTCGGCAGTTTGGCCACGATTCAGCAACCAGCATTTGGTTAATCGAAATATTCGAGTTGCCGGTCAATGTGTTAACCGAATACCTCGTGTTGGCGAATCCACAAATGAAAGGAGATTTAGCCATGTCAGCCAATCAACGTTCGCGCATGTTCGCCTTGAGTGTCCTCTTTCCCCTCATGATGGCAGTCATCTTGGCGATTGTCAATCCAAGGTTCGTGGGGATTCTGTTCACCACCGGCTTGGGCTGGTTGATCATGGGCAGTTTCGTGCTCCTATTGGGGTTAAATGCCTGGTTGGTATTGAAACGCAATCTCTGGCGCCCTGGGCTGCTCCTTCTGACAACTCTTACAGCCATCTTGCTGATTCTGTTCGGCCCGGCATTGATCCGCGTTGGTCAGGCAGTCCCCAGCGCTTTCACCAGCGCCCCAACCATCCTGGTCATCGCCTTGATCCTCATCGACCTGGTCTTTGCCGCCATCGCCCTCTTCACCCCCCGCCCCTCAAGATCCTAAGGGTCTTCCGAAACCCTTAGGATATTCTTACCCCATCAAAACCGTTCCTCCATACTCTGCCCATACCCGGTCAGTTCCCCATACCCAAACCCGCTCACCGCGACCTGCCCCCATCTCCCCTCAACCTTGACCGCCCCTTCCCAGTACACAAAGCTCCCCCGCCACTCTTGATCCGCCAGCAGCGGCTCAACAGTCAATTCCAGATCTTCCCCCGGCACTCGCATCACCCACCCCGCCGGGTACACGGCCCCGCTGTGCGGACTCGTCCACTGCTCCGTCGCCTCGATGCTGAACTCCTCTGCCGCCAGCGTGCGCGTGCTGCCATCTTCAAAGATCAGCGTGCCCTTCGAATAAGGGTCGATACTTCCGTCCGCTCTCCGCAAGGTATACACCATCATCTCGCGGTCATTATCCAATTGGATCGAGAACCAATCCCAACCCACCTGGCCTTCGCTCAACGCGCTCGTGCTGTACTCGTGATCCATCCAGCTCCACCCGCTCACCGTCACTTCCTCGCCATTCACGCGCACGGTCCCATTGCTCTCCAGGCGCGTCTGGCTAATGTAATACGAAGCGTTGCCCGCCTCCGGCCCTTTTTGGCTGTAGCCCTGCTGTCCTTGCAGCACCGGCCCCTTGCGGTCGGTCAACTCTAGCGCAATGGACACGCCCTCTTGCGCGGCAGCCAGCCGATAGGTGTCCTCCCCCGTTTGCTCCACGCGCCAATCCTGAAGCCACACCGCGAAGGCTGGCTCGCCTTCAGCTCCCGCCAGCCCTGCCGCCCCGCGCTCAAAGCGCTCCTCGGCGTAGAACTGCCCCCCTTCCACATCCGTGAGGGCAAAATGGGCCAGGTACACTTGGTCGGCAGCCCACTGCGACTCGCGCAGGCTGCGCTCGTCCGGCGCGCTCACTGCCCTGCGAAAAAAAGTCAATTGGTAGCCAAAGCGCCGCCCATCTTCCGCCTGCAAATTGCCCGTGTAGTACCACCACTCGGTTTGAAAATCTGGGTGCTGCCCGTGGTCCTTGGGAAATTCAAATGCAACCGGACCCTCCGCCCGAGCGAAGGTCCCCTCGGCGGGTGGCAGCCCCTCCAGGCGCGCTTGCACGCCCCCCGCCTGTGGCGGGCGCAGCGCCAGCCCCAGGCCGGCAGCCGCAACAGCCAGCACCACCACCGCCCAGCCCCACCAGCGCATCTTACTCATAGCGAATCGCCTCCGCGGCCGCCATGCGGCTCATGCGCAGGGCCGGGTAGATTCCCGCCAGCAGCGCCGCGACCAACGCCACCAGCACCCCCTGCGCCAGCGCCTCGAGAGAAACCGAAGCCTGCAAGGTCCATCCAAACGAACGCCGGTTGATCACATAGATCAGGATCATCGCCAGGGCGTACCCCACCGGCACCGCCAGCAATCCTGCCATCAAGCCCATCATGCCCGTCTCGATCAGCACCATCTTGCGCAACTGCCCGCCGGTCAGGCCTAAAGCCCTCAAAATGCCGATTTCGCGCTGCTTTTCCAGTTGCAACAGCAGCAGCGCGCTCAGCACCCCAATGAAAGCCACCACGGTTGCCAGCACGCGCAGCGCCACCGTGATGGCAAACGTCCGGTCGAACACTTCCAGCACATCGGCGCGCAGATTTTTGTTCGGCCGGATGAGCATCGCTTGCCCGTTACCCAGCCCGTCCTGCATGGCCCGTGTCACCGCGTCAGCGTCTTGCCCCGGCTCCAGCCGCAGCCCCACCGCCGTCACGGCCTCATCCGCCCACAACCGGCGGTAGATATCCATGCCCATCAAGACCTGCCCCTCGCTGGAAGCATAATCATAGTACACACCGATCACGCGGAAGCTCTGCCAACCGCCGGGCGTCTCCAACTCAATTTCCTCGCCCAGCTCCGTAATTCCCAGGCGGTAGGCCAGCGGCTCCGAGAGCAGCACCCCGCCCGCCTCCATCGCCTCCCAGACATCATCCTGTGACCCTTCCAGGCTCACAAAGGCTCGCTCCCGGCCCACGTCCGGGTTGCGCACAGCCGTCAGGTTCACCTGCCCCTGCCGCGCCATCACCGTGGTCGAACGGGTCAAATCCACCCGCCGCACGCCGGGCCACAGCTCGAGCCGCGCCAGAATGCCCGCATCGATGGGCGAAGAGGGCGTGGTGGCAGTGAAAGTCGGCGCGGATAGGTAGATATCGCTCTGCAGGGTCTGCTCCATCCATAGCACCACCGTGTTGCGGAAACCGTCGATCATGATCCCCACCCCTATGGTCACCGCCACAGCCACCATCAAAGCCGTCACCGCCACCGAGGTGCGGCTGAGCGAATTGAGCAGGTTGCGCGGAGCCAGCCTGCCTTCCAGCCCAAACAGCCGCCGTGTGAGCGGCGCCAGCAGCCACACCAGCGCCACCACCGCCGCTGAAGAAAGCAGCGCCGCGCCCAGTACGGTCAGCAGCGTGCCGCCAAACCCCACCACCAAACTGGTAGAGGGAATCTGGAACACCAGCAGGGCCGCGCCCAGCGTCGCCAGCCCGCCCACCGCCGCCCAGCCGCTGGATTGGCGTGCCTTGGCCTCCAATCCCGAGCGCAGCAGCGCCGCCCGCGGCGGGATAGACGCCGCCTCCAGGGCCGGCAGCGCCGCAGTCAGCACCGTAGCCACCAGTCCCACCAATGCGCCCTTGATCAAGCTTTCCACCGGCACGCCCGTATCCCGCACCGTGGTGGTGAAATACAGGTCGTTGATGGTCTGCGAGACCATGCCCACTGTGCTTTTACCCAGGGCAATGCCCAGGGCAATGCCCAGCACCACCCCCAGCACGCCCACCAGGGCTGCTTCAGCCAGCACCATCGCGAAGATCTCCCGCCGCGTCACGCCCAGGCAGCGCAGCGTGCCAAACAGCCCGCGCCGCTGCACCACCGAAAAGGTCATCGTGTTGTAGATCAAGAACAGTCCCACCACCAGAGCCAGCAAGCTCAAAGCGCTCAAGTTCAGCCGGAAAGCCTCGGTCATGCGTTCCACTGCCGAACTGCGCGCCTCGGCCTTCACCAGCAACGCCCCCTGCGGCAGCAGCGCCTCCAACTGCCCGGCCATTTCCGTCCGCGCCGGGTCCAGAATGATATCCACCCGGCTGAGCCAGCCCGTCCGCCCGGTCAATTCCTGCGCTGTGGCAATGTCGGCCAGCAGCACGCCTTCCAGAGCCCGCCTCGAAAGATCATCTTCCGCCTCCAGCAGTCCGGCCACAAACACCGTCTTATTGCGCCCGTTGACGGTGATGTCAAAGCCCTCTCCAGCTTGCAGCCCATAGCGTTCCGCCGTAGAGCGCGCCAGCAGCACGGCTCCCGGCCGCGTCAAGAACGCGGTCAACTCCGCCAGCGGCGCGCCGCCCTGCTCTCCCAAAAAGTCGCGGAAGGGCGCGTCCGCAAACGGGTCGATTCCTAGCAGTTGGATAGGCACGCCGCCCAACGCGTCCGATGAGATGTACTCGCTCAGCACGGGCGCAGCCGGTTCGCTCCACCCGCCTCGCTTTAGGCTCACGTAAACCTGCTCGTCCAGCCCCTGCGGACCGCTGGTGATTTGATGGGTGGCTTTTCCGGTCAGCGCCTCGGTGCTCAGTTCAAAGGCTCGCCCCGCGCTGGCATTCGCCAAATCAATCGCCACCACCACCGCCACGCCCAGGGCAATCCCCAAAACCATCAAAGCGCTCTGCCAGGCGTGCCGGGAGAGATAGCGCCACCCCACCCGCAGCAGCACGCGCAGTTTCATTTTTCAACCTCCACCAGCCGCCCCTCGTGCAGGGTGAAAACACGGTCGGCAATGGCGGCTGCTTCCACGCTGTGCGTCACCAGCAGCATGTTCTTGCCCGCCTGTCGCGTCAGCCGGTCCAGCAGCTTCAAAATCACCCGTCCCGTGTCTTCGTCCAGGTTCCCGGTCGGTTCGTCCGCCAGCACCAGCATGGGGTCATGCACCAGCGCCCGCGCAATGGCCACGCGCTGCTGTTCCCCGCCCGAGAGACGGTCAGGGTAGGTTTTTTCTCTGCCCTGCAAGCCCACTTCTGCCAGCAGGCTCTCCGCCCGCTGCCGCCCTGCCCCATCCAGCATCCCGTTAAGTTCCAACGGCAGGGTCAGGTTCTCCCACACCGTCAACGTGGGGATGAGATTGAAGAATTGGAAGATGAAGCCAATCTTCTCCCGCCGGAACATCGTTCGCTCGCGCTCGCCCATGCCCGTCAGGCGCAGCCCCCCCACATAGACCTCGCCATTCTCGGCCCGGTCAATGCCGCTAATCAGGTTGAGCAGGGTGGTTTTTCCGCTGCCACTCTTGCCCAAAATAGCGATCAATTCGCCCTGAGCCATGCTCAGGCTGGCATCATGCAGCACGAGCCGTTCTCGCCCTGCTTCAAGGTAGCCTTTGGTCAGATTTTCAAAGCGAATAAACCCGGCAAAGTCTGCCGGGTTCGGTTTATATCCGTTGGGTCGAAGGTGCGCCGGTTTTGCTTGCATACCGGCATTGTATCAGCCTTTATCTACGACTGCACAGATACTGTACAACCTCCCCTAGAACCAATCGCGCTTCTTAAAAATCACCACCACCACAGCCGACATCACCACAAACAAACCGATGATAAAGACATAGGCCCACGGATGCTCTTGGAACGGCAAACCCACGTTCATTCCAAAGAAGCTGGTCACAATCGTGGGAATGCTCATCACCACCGTGACCGAGGCCAGGAATTTCATCACCTCGTTCAGGTTGTTCGAAACCAGCGAAGCAAAACTGTCCATTGTCGAGCTCAAAATGGTAGTGGATATCCCCACCATTTCGATGGCTTGCTGGTTCTCGGTGATGACGTCTTCCAGCAGATCCTCGTCGTCGGCAAAGGCTTTGAACACCTGCCAGCGCTGCAAGCGCTCCAGCATCAACTCGTTCGAGCGCAGCGCCGTGGTGAAGTACACCAGGCTTTTCTGGTACTTGAGCAGCTCCAGCATCTCCCGGTTGCGCGAAGCCAGCACAATCTGGTCTTCCAGCACCTCGATGATGCGGTTGATCTCGCGCAGGTAATTGAGATACCTTGTCGCCGCCATCAACAGGATGCGCAGCACAAAGCGGTTGCGCTTGGCGGTCGAAAGCCCGCGCACCTTTCCCGAACTCAAATCTTGCAAAATATCATGGGGCCGCCGGCAAACCGTGATCAAGAACCGATTCGTGAGAATAATGCCCAACGGGATAGTAATGTAAGGAATATCTGTCTTGGTTCCCTGAAAGAACGGCACGCGCAACACCACCAGCAGCGTCCCATCATCCTCGCGCTCCGATCGGGCGCGCTCATCCAGATCCAGCGGGTAGGTGATGAAATCTTGCGGCACCCCCATCCCGGTCAGGGTTTCAATTTCATTGGATGAAGGGTCTATCACGCTCACCCAGCAACCGGTGACCACTTCAGGGATAACTTCCAGTCCGGATTCTGTATTCTTGTAGATCGTGATCATCCGTCACCTCCGCTGGAGAAATCGCTGCTTTCGCAAACGCCTAATTTTACCCCG
>CAZMMI010000141.1:7462-10534 GCA_964567255.1 uncultured Anaerolinea sp. | reverse complement strand
TGAACCCGTTCGCCATTTGTCGCCACGCGCCAATCCTGCCCATCAAACACTTCCACCATCCCGCTGACGTTCATCAACGTGGCATAACGGTTGCCCCGCGGACCGGTGAACCCAATGGTCAGCAATACTACTACCACCAGGGCCATCGCCATCGACAACTGGGCCATGGCAAAGCGCATGCTAAATCGCCGCTCGGGCTGTGCGTTGGAGCGAGCAAACTTCATAATCCGTCCCCGCTGCGCCCGGACTCTCCTCGAGGCCATGCTGGGATGTGGCAGTTCGCGGGTTACCGCAGCCAGGCGCAACAAAGGTAAAATTTCTGCTGCTTCCGAGGGCACGCGCTGAACCACCTTCTCGAGCGGCGCCCCGCGGTCGAGATCATGTAAACACTCTTCTAATAAATTATCCAGATAAGTCATTGCCGCCCTCCATTTGCAGCAGTATTTGTCGCATGAGCGACAATCCTCTCCGCTGCAAACCTTTGATCGCGTCCTCACTCCTGTGCAACACCTCCGCTACTTCTTCAAGAGATAAACCCTCTACAAAGCGCAACACAATCACGTCGCGTTGAATATCTCCCAACTTGCTAAGTGAATCTTGCAGTGTCTGGCGGGTGATGATCACATCCACTGTTTCATCCACCCCATCCTCGCCCATCGTACCTTCATCATCCAGCGGGACCATTCCATGTGTCGAAGTTCGCCGGTAATAATCAACAGCCAGGTTTCGCGCGATCTGAAACAACCAGGTTCTAAAGGTACTATTGGTCTGCCGATAAGCAGGTAAGGCCTGAACCATTTTCAGGAACACTTCTGCGGTCAGGTCTTCCGCCACCTGCACATCCCCGGTCCGATAGTACAGGTACCGGTAGATGCTGGCGTAATTCATTTCATATAATTGACCTGTTGCCCTCGAGTCGCCTTGCTGAGCACTTGCGATCAATTCACTGACGTTCTGGTTCCGCATGCAGCTCCATCAGAAGGCCTTATATATATTAAACGGATGAGACCCCAAAAAGAGTCGTTAAAGGCCTAACTTTTTTCTAACCGAATTATAAACGATTGTCATCCCCATGCCGGTTCACATCCCCAGTGAACCGGTTGTCGCTGTGAGCAAGACAATCTGAACCTCCAGGAATGGCATAGAAGCACCTGCCACTCCCCGAGAACGATCTACCTCATTTTGTATTCTACCCGGCTTCCGTGTTAAACTGACCATACACTTACATTGCAATTTTCTTAAAAACGCAGCCGGATGCGAGAAATTCATTATAATGGTAGAAGTTGTATGAGTCCAATTAGGAAATAGTCAACGAATGATTCTGACGCGCAAGGCCTGGCCGGTGCTTGTCATCATCTGCCTGTTGGCAGGATGGTTTCTCGCCGCGCGCCCCGCTCTGGCTGAAGAAAGCCCGCCCCCCGACAAGCCCCCGCGCATCGCCCAAATTTCCGTCCAGGTCACCCGCCATTTCTGGTGGCTGGTCCGGTATAAAGATAACACCATCGTCTGCGAGCTGCCCGTCGAGCACGAGAACATCCCCACCTACAATGAGATTGAAGGCTTGTGCGGCAAACCCATCGCCACCGAGTGGCTGAAAAGCCTGCCTTGCACCACCGGCGACGCCTCGGCGCAGTGCCCCGGCCTCTATGCCCTCAGTCTGGGCAGCGAGGATTTCCAGCGCATCATCGAAGTGGAACTGCCCCTCCCCAAGGTGTGGATTGAAGTCGTCGACTGCAACCCGGTGGACGGCCGCTGCACCACCCTGCCCGCCTTGCGCCTCACCGGCGAGGAACCCCTGCCGAACGAAGCCATCATCTCCATCCAGGGGAATTTAAATGGAGAACCGTTCCAGTGCGCGGGGAACGAGTGCAGGCTGCCTCTGCCCCCCACCAACACCGACGGCGTGGACATGGAATTTTGGGGCGATTCCAGCTACGGCGACTCCAGCGAGCATTACACCGCCAAAGTTCGCCTGGTGCCCTGGGGCGACTTTATGAATCCCGAAGCCCCCACCAACCAGCCCGGCGCGTGGTACGTGGACGTGCTCAGCAGCCAGTGGGTGGGCGCCGAAATCGCTTCCTGCGCCGAAACCTGGCAGGCCTTCCCCGAGCTGGGCGGGCTGGCCGAATGGCTTTCTTCGCCCACAGACCCTGCCCAACTGCAATCCGATGTAGGGTATTACTACCTGGCCGGCGCGCTCATTCAAAATGGCGTGGTGGATGCCTCCACCTGTCTGGATGGCGGCTTGCAGGGCGTGAACGTGGCCTCGGCCTGCGGCGTTGAGGCGGCCGGCCCCGCCCTGATCGAATGGCAGAACCGCTTCGACCAGGAAATCTGGCAGGCTTCGCAGAACACCGGGCTGCCCGCTCAACTGCTCAAGAACGTCTTCGCCCGCGAAAGTCAAATTTGGCCCGGCATCTTCCGCACCTACCGCGAGGCCGGGCTGGGCCAGCTCACCGAAAACGGCGCCGACACGGTCCTGCTGTGGAACCCCGATTTCTTCCACCAATTCTGCCCCCTGGTGCTCAATCAGGCCTACTGCGACCTGGGTTGGGGCAACCTGGAAGCCAAAGAGCAGGGTATTTTGCGCGGCGCGCTGGTCAACAAGGTCAACGCTGCCTGTCCCGACTGCCCCACCGGCATCGACATTTCTCAGGCGAACTACAGTGTGGAAGTCTTTGCTCACAGCCTGCAAGCCAACTGCGAGCAAACCGGGCGTATCCTGCGCAACGTCACCGGCATGGACCCCGGCCAAACCACCAATTACACCGATTTGTGGCGCCTGACACTGATCAACTACAACGCCGGTCCCGGCTGCCTTTCCAGCGCGGTCACCGCTGTGAAGAATTCGGGGCTGCCCATCAATTGGGAAAACGTCAGCGCTCGCCTGGAGCCTGGCTGCCAGGGGGCCATCGGTTACGTGGAAGACATCAGCCGCTCGCTGAAAGCTACGCCCACCCCCACGCCCTGGCTGCCGCTGGTCACCCCCGTCACGCCTGTGCCGCAAGAACAGCAGCCTGTTCAGCCTACCCAGGAACAGCCCCAACAACCGCAGCAGCCCACCCCCACGCC
>CAZMMI010000141.1:5974-7362 GCA_964567255.1 uncultured Anaerolinea sp. | reverse complement strand
ATTCGTCCCACCTTGTCCTAAATCCTTGCTCTGAACGGCATCCCGCTGCCCCCGGTGCGCACCTGGCGCGGGTCGGCGGCCCAACGCCCGGCGACGGCTGCGCCGCACTTCGCGCATTTCCCCTCACCGGTCAGGTGATACTCTTGCACCACATACCCGCGCCGCTGGATCACTCGTTCGCCGCAGCCCGGGCAGAAAGTGTCTTCATAGGTACCCACCCGCCCAGGCAAATTGCCCGCGTACACATAGCGTAGCCCGGCCTCCTGCCCAATCTCGGCGGCCTGCCGCAGCGTGGCGGCAGGCGTGGAAGGCGCGTCCATCTTGTAATCAGTGTGGTATCCGGTCACGTGCCAGGGGATGTCGGCTGAAATCGAAGCCAGGTAGCGGGCCGCCTCCCACAATTCGCCCGGGCTGTCGTTGAAGCCCGGCACCACCAGCGTCACCACCTCCACCCACAGGCCCAGTTCGTGGGCCGCGGCGATTGTGTCCAGCACATGCTGCAGCACCCCACCCAGGCGGCGATAGTTCTTATCCTGCATGGTCTTGAGATCGATTTTGTAAGCATCCAAATAAGGCAGCAGGTAGCGCAGCGCTTCAGGCGTGGCGTTGCCATTGGAGACATAGGCGCAAGCCAGCCCGGCCGTTTTGGCTTGCTTAAATATCTCCACCGCCCACTCGCTGGTGATGAGGGGTTCATTATAAGAAGAAACCATCACCTGACACTCGCTCCGGCGGGCGTAGTTCACCAATTGCTCTGCGGTCACTTGCTGAACGTAATCCGCGCCTTCATCCGCCGCCGGGTCGCGCAGGGTTTGCGAGGTAAGCCAGTTCTGGCAGTAATCGCAGTGAAAATCGCAGCCCAACATGCCGAAAGTCAGCGCGTTGGAGCCGGGCAGCAGGTGCGAGAAAGGCTTCTTCTCGATCGGGTCCACGTTGGCTGCCGCCACGTAGCCCCACGGCACGCGCAGTTCGCCCTCCCGGTTAAAGCGCACCTGGCAAATACCACGCCTGCCCACGCGCACCAGGCAGCGGTGCGCGCAAGCCAGGCAGCGCACGTCCCCACCCTCCAGCGGCTCCACCAACTCCGCGGGCGCGGTCATCCGGTCCATGAACTCAGCCACATTGCTCATCAACAACTCCTACATGTATTGTACGCCCGCTGTCAAACATATCAAGACGTGACAGGTTTTCTGAAACCTGTCACGTCTATGCGGGATTCTTCATTAACACGCTTCCATAAGAATTTAACAATCCGTTTTGGCAAGAGGGTATACAATAAGATCAATCCCACTCAATTTCTTTCAGGAGGAAATGTCATGCAGTCAGGCAAGACGATAAACAAGCTTGTCGTGTTTTTTTTGATAGCGGCTTTGTTGGTTCCCAACTTC
>CAZMMI010000141.1:0-5874 GCA_964567255.1 uncultured Anaerolinea sp. | reverse complement strand
GATAAACAAGCTTGTCGTGTTTTTTTTGATAGCGGCTTTGTTGGTTCCCAACTTCACCGCTTCTGCGAACAACACAGCGCAAACGCTGCCTTTCAGCCAAAACTGGACCGATACAAACCTCATAACAGTAAATGACAATTGGTCTGGCGTTAATGGCATCATCGGTTATTTAGGGGACACCTTAACAAGCGTTAACGATGTTGATCCCCAAACTGTCTTATCATTTGGTACAGGGACAGAGGACGCCATTGCCAATCTAGCTAATCCATCTGGCTCGAGTTCAGGAGGCGTGGCTGAAGCTGCAATCACCGATCCGGTAATCGCGCTGCAAGGATCGGGCACTGCCGACGCCCCATTTATCTTAATTCATTTGGATACCACTGGAGCGGCAAATATCCAGATCTCTTATAACCTGCGCGATATTGATGGCAGTGCGGATAATGCAGTCCAACAGGTTGCCCTGCAGTATCGCATAGGAAACACTGGTGATTTTACCAATGTACCCGCGGGCTATGTTTCGGATGCCACTACAGGCCCTAGCCTGGCAACCCAGGTAACCCCGGTCAGTGTATCTTTACCCGCTGGGGTGAACAACCAGCCATTAATAGAAATCCGTATTATCACAACCAACGCTACCGGGAACGATGAATGGGTTGGCATCGATGATATTTCCATCACCGGAACGCCGCTACCCGATTCCGCCCCCACAGTAACCAGCACCACTCCCGCGGACGGTGCGGAGGGAGTTGCTGTAGGAAGCAATATCACCATTAATTTCAGCGAATCGGTTAACGCAACTTCCAGTTCATTTACCATTAGTTGCTCTCTTTCCGGAGTTCATGCGATCGATTCTTTCACCAGCCCGGCCAGCAGTTTCATTCTGGACCCGGATGATGACTTTTATCCGGCGGATGATTGCGAGGTCACCGTTGTGGCCGCGAACATCTCAGACGCGGATGCGAACGACCCGCCGGATACGATGGCTGAAGATTACACCTTCAACTTCAGCACTCCAGCGCTCGATGTTGCCCCCAGCGTGACCAGCACCACTCCAACTGATGACACGGAGGGAGTTGCTGTAGGGAGCAATATCACCATCAATTTCAGCGAATCGGTAAACGCAAACTCCAGTTCATTTAACATCAGTTGCGTTCCTTCCGGAGTTCATTCGTTCGATTCTTTCGACAGCCCGGCCAGCAGTTTCGTTCTGGACCCGGATGTTGACTTTGATCCGACGGATGTTTGCGAGGTCACCGTTGTGGCCGCGAACATCTCAGACGCGGATGCGAACGACCCGCCGGATACAATGGCTGAAGATTACACCTTCAACTTCAATATCCCAGTGCCCGACCTTGCCCCCACGGTCGTGTCGACCGTTCCGGACACCGGCGCAACGGGCGTGCTCACGAACGCTACGCTGACGGTCAACTTCAGCGAAGACGTGACTACAGGGACCGTGCCCGAGGACTGGTACACGCTGGAATGCCCTGCCGGTTCCCCGGTGACTGCCACCTCCAGCGGAACTGGCGCCTCCCGCATCATCACGCCGGATGCGCCGCTGCCCTACTCCACCACCTGCACCGCCACCATTCTCGCTGCCCAGGTCACAGACCAGGACGGCACAGCACACCCCATGGCGGCAAATCACGTCTGGACCTTCTCGACCACCTACGATCCAGATCCAGACGCCATCACCCCCATCGGTATCGCGCGCGCGGCAGGCGCGGGCTGGACCGGTAACATTCAGGGCAACGTGACCGTTACGCCGGGCACATTTGGTGGCACGGCTTTTGCCATTCAGGATGACACCGGAGGCATGTATATCTACCCGGCCTTCAGCGCAGTCCTTCCCAGCATGTCTCTGGGCGATCTGGTCACCGTCAAAGGCACGATCAAATTGTACAACGGTCTGCTGGAGATTGACCCGGTTGCCAGCGTTACCCGCGTCGACGCCGGAACAGTCCCCGCGCCGGAAGCTGTTGCCACCAATTCAGTTGCCGATACGCAAGGACAACTCATTCAGGTATCCGGCTCAGTCACACTGGGTACCCCTCCGGTTCCCGGCGCGTCCAACTTTACGTTCAGCATCAATGACGGCTCCGGCTCGGTGAACGTTTTTATCGACAAGGACACGTCCATCGATATGCGTGGTTTTACCACCGGTCAGCAGGTTCGCATTGTCGGCTTGAGCAACAACTACAACGCGGCCCAGGTCATGCCCCGCTACCAAAGTGATGTGGTTGACTTGACTCCGCCGACCGTCACCAGCACGGTTCCGACCGCGGGCGCAACCGGCGTCAGCCTGTATAAGCCGGTAACCGCCGCGTTTAGCAAGGCGATGAATCCAGCCACCATCACCGATACCAGCTTCACCATCGTCGACAACGGGGGCACGCCTGTCACCGGTGTCGTCACCTACGCCGCCGCCACAAACACGGCCACATTCACCCCCGATACCACTCTAGCCCCTACGACACTGTATACAGCCACCTTGAGCACCGCCGTCCAGGATCCTTATGGTGTGGCTCTGGCTGCCCCTTATGTCTGGACCTTCACCACCGGTGCCGTGGATGCAACTGCCCCCACCATCGTGACCCGCTTCCCGGCTGCCAGTGCAGTCGACGTGCCGATCAGCAGTGATATCGTTGTGACCTTCAGCGAAGAACTGCATGCGGGCTCGATTGATCTGAGCCATTTCATTCTCACCGGCCCTTATGGCGCCGTGCCGATGACGATCAGCTATAACACGGCCACCTTCGCCGTAACGCTGACACCGACCACCAACCTGCTGCCCACTACCGTATACACGATGAAAGTCACCGCCAACACGGCCGACCTCGCCGGCAACCCACTGGGCGCGGATGATGTTTGGACCTTCACCACCGCCGTCGAGCCGCCCATGGTGACCTATTTCGGCGATCTGCACAACCACACCAGCTATTCGGATGGGTCGGGTGATCCGACTCAGGCGCTGGCGGCAGGTAAAGCAGCCGGTTTTGACTTTATGGCCATTAGCGATCACTCCTACGCGATCAGCGATGCGGAATGGTCAGACACATTGAATGCCGTAAATGGCGCTACGAATGCAGACTTCGTAGCCCTGCGCGGATTTGAATACACTCAAGGCGCCGAAGGCCACATCAATGTCTGGAACTCGGTGCGCCACGCAACCCGCACCAACGTTGTCGGCTGCACCTACTGCGACTACACCCCCAACCTGGAAGCCGGAGCAACTGTTCAGGGCTTCTATCCCTGGCTGGTATCAGCATCCAACACCGCTTTGGACGATGCCGGCATGGTCATGCAGTTCAACCACCCCGGTTGGATCAACTTCAACGACTGGACCTACCATCCCGAGGTCTCCGAAATCGCTCGCCTGGAAGAAGTGGGCAACGGCAGCGGCGCCTCTTATGTCTTCTCCGAAGAAGAATTCCTCCGCTCGCTGGATTACGGCTGGAAGCTGGGTGCCACCAATAATGCTGATACCCATTCGGCCTATTGGGGCGTGAACACCGATCACCGCACCGGCGTGTTGATGCCCGAACTGACCAAGGACGCGCTGCTGGAAGCCATGCGCTTGCGCCGCACCTTTGCCACCGAAGATAAAAACTTCAGCCTGAGCATGAAGGCCAACGGCTCCTGGATGGGTTCGGAAATCGCCAACTCCGGCCAGATCGAGTTCGAAATCCAGGGCTCCGACCCCGATGGCGAAATTGCCAGCCTTGTCGAGTTGATCACCGATCAGGGCGTCGTTGCAAACACCTTCGTGCCCACCCTGGCCAGCTTCACCTGGTCGCCGCTGGAAACCATTACCACCGGCGTGCACTACTTCTATGTCAAGGTGACTCAGGCCGATGGCGACCTCATCGTCACCTCGCCCATTTGGACGATGGGCACCGAGGACATCTCGATCACCGACATCGTCATTCAACCCACCATCCCCACCATCTACAGCCCCTCGCTGATCACAGCGCGGGTCACCAACCGGGTGGCCGAAAGCCGCACGGTGAACGTGGTGGTTAGCGTGAATGGCGTTCCCCTGGGAACCGCCCAAGAGGTGATCGTACCGGCTAACGGCGACGGCTATGTCAACTTTACATGGAATCCTTCAGTAACCGGCGATGCAACCGTCACCGCCGAGATTTTGAATGCTCCAGCCGGTGACAACCCCGATGACAATACCGCCTCGCTGCAACTGACCGTGACCGACGAGCACCTGCCCTTGATCCTCATCGACGCAGGGCACGGCAACCTGAACGCTGCCGGCAATGAGATGAAGGCCTTCGTCGACGACCTCTCAGCCCATCACTTCAACGTTCTCAAGAACCTGGATGGGCTGACCGCGGCGGATCTCAATCCGGACGTGGTCAAGCTGCTGATCATCACCGCCCCCAAAGACACCTACACAGCCGATGAGCAGACCGCGATTGGCAACTTTGTCAACGCCGGCGGCAGCCTGTGGATTCTGGGCGTGTCCGATTACAGCTCCGACAGCGACCAGTGGGAATTAACTGTAGCTGATCGCGAGAATGCAATTCTCACCCGGGTCGAGGAGGTCACCGGGCAGGACATTAACATGCGCATGAACGATGACGAGGTGATCGACGGAAACACCAACAACGGTTATGTCTTCGGCGTGGTTTGGGGCGATTTCCCCTCGGAAAACACCACCGGCATTGGCATCAATGTCGATCAGGTAGCCACCTGGAGCCTGGCCTCCATCCGCGGGCGCGATATTGATGAGCCGCTGACCGCCGATACTCCCGGCGTAGAGATCATCATGCAAGGTGATCTCGAAACGGGCTGCACAGCCGACTCCCACAAGAATCCCTTGCGTACCAGCAACATTGACAACGATAAGCAGGGCGACGCCTATATCTACAACTCGACCTGGACGTGCGACATGACCACCCCGCCCGCCGATGCCCTCCCGGTTCCCGCCGCGGCTGTGACCGACCTGCCGGGTACTGCCGGACGCATCATGCTGTACGGCGATAGCAATGATCCTTTCACCACCTTCGCTTACACGGCGGGAGATGGACGGCAGAATGAGTTATTCAACCTGCAATCCGTCATGTGGCTGCTGGGCACCCCCCTCACCAAATCTACGGTCGCCGAAGCTCGCGCCCAGGCAGTGGAAGACCAGCCTGATGAATTGGGCAACCTGGTGTGGGTGGAAGGCGAAATCACCGCCGCTTACGGCGAGTTCTTCAACGTGCTGTACCTGCGCGATGAGACCGGCGGCATCACCGTGCACGCTCCCGCCGGCGACATTGACCCCGCCGCCTTCACCCGCGGCACGCGCGTCCGGGCAATCGGCACCATCGGCATCTACAACGGCGACACCGAAATCGAGTTCTTCGAAGCCGAAATGGTGCAGGTGATTAGCCCCAGCACCGGTGAACCGGCGCCGACACCGCTCACCACGCTCCAGGCCACGCTAGAAGCCAATGAGGGCAGCCTGGTCAAGGTATCCGGGTTTGTTACTGCCAAGAGCGGCACGGATACCATCTTTGTCAATGACGGCAGCGGTCCGGTGCGTGTCTTCCTGGATGGCTACAACGGCAGCCTGGAAAGCATCGCCGTGGGTGAATATGTCAGCGTGATTGGCCTTGCGTCCGAGGATGGCGACGGTTCGCGCATCCGCGTTCGCAACTATCAAGCCCATGTTCAATACCCTGACGATATTATCATCAATATTGTCCGGGTCTACTTGCCAATCATCGCAAGATAAACCTGGTTTTACTCACCGATTAGTGGACGGGGTTGGTTCCTGGCGCAAAACCAGGGGCCAACCCCTTTCTTTTTTGCCAGAATTTACCCCTTTTGAGCGGCGGGTCACAATGGTTCGTCGGGAACCAGCTTGGTACCACG
>CAZMMI010000140.1:0-10704 GCA_964567255.1 uncultured Anaerolinea sp. | reverse complement strand
GGCCGGGTATCCCTACCCGGCATCTTCTCCCCCCAACCCCGCGGGAATGGATTCCCGCGCTACGAAGAAAAACCGTCCACGAATTCTCTCATTCGTTCATTCGTGTCCTATTCGTGGACGGCTCTGTACGGGCAATTCATGAATTGCCCGTACACGCTCTCCTCCCGCGTTTATAATAGACTCATTCAGGATCGCCCTTTCTCCCTTTCCTGTCGGAGCTGTGGATGCCCCCCTTGCGCATTGCCGCCTCTTGCGCCTTTGGACCCAATTCCTCTCAGGTGCTCAAGCGCCGCATCGAAGCGGTTCTGCGCAAACACCACCTCGCCGCCGAAGTCTTCGTCGCCGACCACATCCTCGACGATGACGATTACGACCTGGTCATCACCTCTCAGGAGTTGGCCGGAGCCTATATGATGAAGAATAAGCCCGTGGTGGTCATCAGCAACTTCTTCGCCACCCAAGAGATCGAGCGCAAGGGCATCCCCGTCATCCTGGAACTGCTGCAACGAAACTAACTTCAAAGGAACCCTCATGCCCCCACCCCTCGAACGATTGAAACAAACCCGCTGCTTCCTGCTCGACATGGACGGCACCTTCTACCTCGGCGGCAAGCTCCTCCCCGGCGCGCTCGATTTTATCGCCCTCCTCGACCGGCGCCAAATCCCCTACGTCTTCCTCACCAACAACTCCTCGCGCACCCGCCGCGAGTACGCCGACAAAATCCGCGGCATGGGCCTGGACGTGCCCGAAGAGCGCATCTTCACCTCCGGCGAAGCCACCGCCCTCTACCTGCAAGCCCGCAGCCCCGCCGCCCGCCTCTACGTGGTCGGCACCCCCGCCCTCGAGCGCGAGTTCGCCGATCACGGCTTCACCCTCACGCCCGAGCAACCCGATTACGCCGTGCTGGGCTTCGACACCACCCTCACCTACGAAAAACTGCGCATCCTGTGCGAACTGCTGGCCGCCGGCGTGCCCTACATCGCCACCCACCCCGACATCAACTGTCCCACCGAAACCGGCTACATGCCCGATACCGGCGCCATGATCGAGCTGGTGGCCGCCTCCACCGGCCGCCGCCCCGATGTGATCATCGGCAAGCCCCACCCGCCCATCGTCACCGCCATCGCCGCGCGCGCCGGGCTGCCCGTCGAGCAAATGTGCATGGTCGGCGACCGCCTCTACACCGACATCGCCCTGGGCCGCACCGGCATCCTCACCGTGCTGGTGCTCAGCGGCGAAACCTCCGCCGCCGACCTGCCCGGCTCGCCCCACCAGCCCGATTTGGTCATGGAAAATCTGGGCCATCTGGCCCAAACATTGCAAAGCATCTAGGCAGGGGCTTACCATATCTGGGCACAATCCTCCAACCCATCGGTGGCAAGGCCGGCTGTGCTCGCTCGCCTCACCCAGGAGCCATCCTAATCCGATAGAAACTGTAAGGTAACTGAAATCTCCCAGCGACCGGTTTTCGCCCGAAAGCATATAAAATATACAGTAAGCGTATTATGCTCAATCGAGGATTGGGGAGATTCTATCCATCGCCAGAATCCAGATTGTCCAAACTGTAGGAGACCTTTGACGCATGTCCGACCAAAAACTCATATTCCACGTTGAGGACAACCCCGACAACCGCTTGCTCGTGCGCCGCCTGCTAACCGCCTTCGGTTATCAGGTTGTTGAAGCAGAAAACGCAAGCCAGGCGCTCGAGGTACTCAAAACAACGCAGCCCGATTTGATCCTCATGGACATCAACATGCCCGACATGGACGGTTACACCCTCACCATCCAGCTCAAATCCAGACCCGAATTGATGGATGTTCCCATCATTGCCATAACCGCCAATGCCATGCGCGGCGACCGCGAGCGTACGCTGGACGCCGGCTGCGACGGCTACATCGAAAAACCCATCGATATTGACAAATTCATAGATCAGATCGAGCGATTCCTGATCTAGCTCACAGGAGAACGCAACCCATGGCCAACGAAAAAACCGTCCTTGTTGTCGAAGATAACGTATCCAACTTTGTGCTCATTGCCCGCATGTTAGGCTTCCTGGGCATCCATTGCGAATGGAAAACCAGCGGGTATGAGGTCGTTGAGTATGCCGACACCTTGCCCAAGCTCGATCTCATCTTAATGGATATCCGCCTGCCCTACGAAGACGGCTACGGCGCCCTCAAGAAAATCCGCCAATCACCCCGCCTCAAGGACATCCCCGTCATCGCCGTCACCGCCGAAGCCAGCCTGGAACAAATCGCCAAGGCCAAGGACTCCGGCTTCAACGGCTTTTTAGGCAAACCGCTCGACCCCGATCTTTTCCCCGATCAAATCCAACGCATTCTCAATGGTGAAGCCGTGTGGGAGATGAACTACTAAGGAGTAGGGTATGGATTTCGAGTCCCTGCTGGATAAAAGCTGGTCGTGGATCGTCAGAAACCTGCGGTCAGCGTGGAGACTTCTAACCGACTATATCCGCAAGCCCAGCCTGGCCAAGACCGCCGTGGTCACCATGCTCGCCATCTCGATCCTCCCACTTTTAATCGTAGTGACGGTTGCTTCCATCCGCATGAACATACAGGTGCGCCGCACCACCTACCAGCAGCTCACCGCCCTGGTCAACGCCAATGAAGAAGAGATTGCTCAATTTACAAACGCCCGCACCTGGGCAATGGACAATCTCGCCTATAACGGCACGTTTCGTGAGGCCGTGGTCGAACTGATTTCCGCCGCCGCTCAGGGTGAAAAACCCGACAACAACCTCGCCGTCAAGATGATGGAGAGCACAGCCAATTCCGCCGGTGATATCGACCCGATATTTGACCAGGTATTCATCCTCAACTCAGACATGACCATCCTGGCGGGAACGGATGAGGAATGGATCCGGCAAATCACCGGTGGAACGAACGCCCCCCTGGAGGAAAGAGTCTTAAGGAATGTTCTCAACAAGGACGCCACCCTCGTCGCTTTCAACATCCTGCCTCCAACCTACGCCAATCAAACGGTGTTGGTGACGGCCCGCACATTCACGCCCAAAGGCCTGGAGCAGCCCGTCACCGTGATCGGCGTAACCTCCTCCGACTTCTTTGCTCAAATGCTCTGGGAAATGGCTGAAATCTTCCCCAAAGGCCGGGCGTATTTTCTTCTCAACGTCGGCAATTACATCGGAAGTGAATCGGCCACAACTGTTCAGTCATTCCCGATCAACCGCGAGGTCACGCAACACATCAGCAAACTCCGCCAGAGCGACAGCGACAGCGGAATTTTCCGCCTGAACTCCTATAACGACATCGATGTGTATGGTTACACCCGCTACTACCCGGAAATCGACTCCTGGTTGATCATGGAAGTCCCGGTCGCCTCCATCCGCTCCGACATCCGCCTGATCGAGCCGGTCACCGCGGTTGTTCTGCTTCTGGTCATGGCTTTAGCGGGGCTCGTGATCTACGTGGGAACAAAGCAGGTGGTAGAGCCTATTCTCCAACTGACCGAAGTGGCCCGACGCCTCGCCGACGGAAACCTTTCGACCCGCTCTTCCTCCATCCAGCGAAAAGACGAGATTGGCTTGCTCAGCGCCTCCATGAACCAGATGGCCGACGAATACGAGACCCTCTACCAGACCATGGAGCAGCAGGTTGAACACCGCACCAGCCAGTTGCGCACCGCCTCAGAGGTGGCCCAAATGGCCATCTCCACCAGCAACCTGGGCGACACCCTGGAACGCACCGCCGAACTGGTCAACGAACGTTTTGGCTACCATCACACCTCCATCTACCTGACCGAGCCCAACGGCATCTACGTCACCCTGCGCAAGGCCAGCGGTGAAATCGGCCTCCAGCGCATGGAAAAGGGCGAGCGCATCCCCGTTGGCGATCCTTCACCGGTGGGTATGGCGGCTCGCAACAATCAACCGCGCATCATTCAAGACACCTCCGAAGACCCCTCCTACCGCTTCGACGAGATCATTCCCGACACGCGCAGCCAGGCAGCCATCCCCATTGCTGCCGGCTCGCAGGTGCTGGGCGTCCTCGATATCCGCGCCACCCAACCCGATTCATTCTCGCCCGACGACATCTTCGTCTTGCAAACTTTGGCCAACCAGGTGGCGGGCGCCATTCAAAACATCCGCCTGCTCGAAACCGCCCAGGTGGACCTTGAAGAAACCTCGTTACTCTACAAAGTCACCCGCCAGATCACCCAGTCGCGGGAAAAGACCGACATCGACCGCTTGCTCATTGAAATGATGCCGCAAATTCCGCGCACCAACGCCTACCTTTCTCTGGAGGACGGCAACCTGCGCGTTCTGCACCTGTATGACGTCAACGCCAACAAAGTGGATCAAGGCTTGCGCTCCATCTCCATTCCCGCCCAAAAGATCATCCAGGCCCTGACACCGGGCGAAATGGTGTTTGTCGATAACATCGCCCAACCCAACGACTTCGATAACATCCTGTCCTTCTTCCTGCGCCGCAATTGCAAGTCCGCCGCCATCTTCCCCTCCTTCGAGACCGGCAAACTGGCCAAAATCATCATCCTGGGCTTCCGCGCCGAAGATCGCGCCGGGCAAGAGATTCTCCAACCTTTCTCCAACCTGGCCGAAGTCATCACCACCTCACTGGATCGCTTTACGGTCATGGGAGCCCTCCAGGACCGTCTGTCCGAGTTGCAACTGCTGGCCAACTTCAGCCAGGCCACCTCCGCCGAAACCAACCTCAACCGTCTCTACCACGTGCTGCACCAGCAGATCATGCAGACCCTGGGTGACGATCTCAGCTTCGCCATCACCCTCTACAACCCCAAAACCGAACTCATCGAAATCCCCTACGCTTACGAATCGGGCGAAATCACCAGCTATGACCCCTTCCCCCTGGGCGAAGGCCTGACCTCCCACGTCATCAAAAACCGCAAGCCGCTCATGCTCACCCAAAACACCGAGCAAAAGGCGCGCGAATTAGGCGCTCGCTTTGTGGGCAGGCCCGCCAAATCCTGGATGGGCATTCCCCTCATCGTAGCCGGTGACCTGGTCGGCGCCCTGGTGGTGCAGGATCTCGAAGCCGAAGAGCGCTTTACCCAGTCCGATCTCAACCTGATCACCACCCTGGCCAGCCAAATCGGCACCACCATCCGCAACGCCCAGCTCCTCGATGAGATGCAGGAAGCCATCAGCGCTTATGACTCCGAGCGCAACCTGCTCAACACCTGGCTGCAAAACACCCCCGACGTCATCGCCATCAAGGACTCCGAAGGCAAATACCAACGAGTCAGCCAGGCCCTGGCTTCACAATTTGACCAGGACGCTGAAAGCTTGATCGGCAAGACCGATTTCGACATCTTCATCGAAGGTGAAGCTGCCCGCATTGCCGAGACAGACCAGGCTGCCATGCACTCCGGTAGAGACAACTACGGCTCTGTGGAACGCATTCAGCATGATGAGGACGAATTCTGGTTCCTCACCTCGCGCATCCCCATCCTTTCTTCCAGCGGCTCTCCGGTTGGCTTGCTCAGCGTTCGCCGCGACATCACCGAGATTAAGACCGCCGAGTCCGTTGCCCGCCAGCGCGCCGATGAAATCCTCATCGCCGCCGAAATTGCCCGTGACTCCTCCTCCATTTTGGACGTAGATGAACTCCTCCACAAATCGGTCGAGTTGATCCGCGACCGGTTTGGTTACTACCACGCCTCCATCTTCCTGCTCGACCCGGTGGGTGAATACGCCGTCCTGCGCGAATCCACCGGAGAAGCCGGTCGCCAGATGAAAGAATCGGGGCACAAACTGGCCGTTGGGTCGCGTTCCATCGTCGGCCAGACAACGAAAACTGCCGAAGCGCTCATCGTCCACGATGTTCGCGACGACCCCAACCACTTCCCCAACCCGCTGCTGCCCGACACGCGCGCCGAAATGGCCATCCCGCTTACCATCGGCGACCGCGTTTTGGGCGCCCTGGACGTTCAAAGCAACAAACCGGGGGTGTTCACGCCCACCGACGTAAGTATTTTGAGCATCCTGGCCGACCAGTTGGCCGTAGCCATTAATAACGCCGACCAGTTCACCAGCACCCAGGATATGTTGAGAAAACACCGTCTGTTGCACCAGGTCACTGCCACCGCCACCACGGCCGGGTCGTTGACCGAGGCAATGGATGCGGTCGCCGGTGGTCTGCGTTCGGCGCACATTTCCGACCATGCCGCCATTTTGCTCATGGCCAACGGTAAAGAAATGGTGCCTTTCGCCATGTCCGGATACGAAGCCGGCGCCCTCCAGCGCCGTTACAGCCTGGACCAGGGACTGGTCGGCCTGGCCGCATCCTCCCGCGCGCCGGTGCGCGTCAGCGATGTTCGCAACGAACCCCAGTTCATTCGTGGAAATGAGAGCACCCTCTCAGAACTGGCCCTGCCGATCATGTTCGGTGAGGAGCTCATGGGCGTGCTCAACCTCGAATCCGACCGGTTGGCCTTCTTCAGCGAAAACGACCAGGAAATTATGACGGCGCTGGCCAACAACCTCGGCGCGATCATTGCAAACTACCGCCTGGTGGTCCAAATCCGCCGCCAGGTCGAACGCCAACAAACCCTGTTCAATGCCACCAGCCGCATTCGCCGCTCGGTCGACATGCAGACCATTCTGCAAACTTCGGTCGAAGAAATTGGCCGCGCTCTGGGCGCTCGACAGGCCAACATCCAACTGGGGCTGGAGGAGGACGAAACCTCGGTGGAACCGCTCTCTACCCAAACCAGACCCATTGCCAGGCCCGGCAACAACGGACATGCTGACGACGCCACGGAGGTGAAATAATGGAATTCCTCAAGCGCCTCCTCCCATCTTATACTCCCCCAAGCCTGGCGCAAAAAGGCGACCTGGCCATACAACGTGAAAAGGTGCTGCAAAGCATCCTCCTCGGATTGTTTGTGCTTGGGCTCCCAATCACTGCGTTTTCCATATTCCAGTCTTTCCAAACCAATCAGGCTATCTTAGGGATTTTCTACCTGGGAATTATCACCTTCATCGGTTTGGGCTTATTTTTCCGCAACTGGCCCTACCTTCTCCGCGCAGGCATCATCCTGGTATTGTGCTACATCCTGTCCCTAAGTCAATTGTGGGATACTGGCCTGTTGGGAGAAATGCGCTTCTGGTTACTAACCTTCGTCATCTTCACCGGCATTTTCACCAACTTGTGGATCGGCCTGGGGGCAGCCGTACTTGCCTCGGCAACCACCATCAGCATTGGCCTTTTGTTACAGGCCAACCTCATCACTACCCCTTACAAAGATGCCTATTTCCAGGGCTCTAACTTTTTCGAAAGCAGCGGCACCTCCCTATTGATCGGCGTCGGTTCGGTCATCGCCATTTCAGCGCTTTTCTCCAATCTCGACCGCCTCACCACTGAGCGCGAAGCAATGAACACACGTCTGCAAAATGAGCGTCAGGCGCTTGAAGACAGAATTAAAGAGCGTACCGCCGATTTGCAAATCCGCTTGAAGCAAATGAACACCGCTGCCGAAATCTCACGCGCCATCAGCAGGCTGACTGATCCTGAAGCCCTCTTCCAGCGCGTGGCCGATCTCATCACCACACAACTGGGCCTCTACTACACCGGCATTTTCATTCTAGATCAAGCCGGTATTACTGCCATCCTGCGCGCCGGAACAGGCGAAGCCGGCAAGGCCATGCTCTCGCAGCACCACGCCCTCCCCGTCGGTGGCACCTCGATGATCGGCTGGTGCGTAGCAAACCGCCAGGCGCGCATCGCCCTGGATGTCGGCAATGAGGCCGTACGTTTCAACAACCCCTTCCTGCCCCTCACTCGCTCTGAACTGGCCATCCCCATCATGAGCCGTGACATAGCTGTGGGCGCCATTACCGTTCAATCCGAGAAAGCTCAGGCCTTCGACGAAAACGACATCACCATTTTGCAAGGCGTCGCGGACAGTTTGGCCATCGCGGTCGAAAACAGCCGTCTATATCGGGAACTGGAGCGCAACCTGGACGAAGTGCGGATCCTGAACCGCAACTACGTTCAAGAAGTCTGGGGCGAAACACTAAACCAAAGCGGGGAGATATCCGCGGTCTACACCTCGGATGACAGAAACCACACTGGCGGCAACTTAACCAGCCTGCCCATTTCATTGCGCGAGCAGGTGATCGGTCATCTCACCCTGGATTTGACCGATGAAGACCTCACCCAGGAAGACGTGGCCTTCATCGATGCCCTCACCACCCAAACCGCCCTGGCACTTGAAAACGCCCGCCTCGTCCAAGAGACCGAGCGCCGCGCCATTCAGGAACAAAAGCTGAACGCCTTATCCAACCGCTTCAGCCGCGCGATTGATGTCGAAGACATTCTCAAGGCCGCAGCCGAAGAGTTCGGACGACTTCCCACGGTCGTCGAGGCAACCATCCAACTGCTGCCGGCCTCCGCCTATGACCTTTCAGCTACACCTACCCAGCCTGGCGATAACGGGAAGGAGAAAGCCCAATGAACTTCTTCCAACGCTTTGCCAACTATCTCAACCCTGGAACCCTGCAAGCCAGGATTCAAGCTAACGAAGCGCCAGAACGGATGCGTGGCATCGTCCTCCAATTAAACCTGAACATTCTCCTTGGCATAGGAACCATTAGCGTCATCTTAGGGCTGGCATTATTTGCCAACCGCACCGCCAGACCCAGCGTCTATATTTACCCGGCGTTTTTACTCCTCATTGCCATCCTCGCGCTTGGTCGGAAAATACCTACAAACCTGCGCGCAGCTGTCTTCTTGCTCATCTTACTGGTTCTCGGAACGTACATGATTGTAGTGAATGGATTAACGGAAGCCGGATTGGTGCTGCTATTAACCTTTGCTATCCTTTCCGGGAACCTGCTAAATCCAAAAGCCGGCATTGCATTCATGTTAGGCACAACCATTTACATCGCCATCCTCGGATTGTTCTTCTATAAGGTTGAACCGGTTG
Organism: uncultured Anaerolinea sp.; assembly: GCA_964567255.1. GTDB lineage: Bacteria > Chloroflexota > Anaerolineae > Anaerolineales > Anaerolineaceae > Anaerolinea. The sequence goes on along the minus strand of CAZMMI010000140.1, from coordinate 1,758 downwards.
CCACCAATCTCCCTAACCCGTTGTTGGTTTCCGTTCCCATCTTCTTGTACTGCGGTATAGCCATTGGTTTGTCCATCAGCACACTTGCCAGAGGATTGGCCGGCGTGCTTGGCCAACAAGCAGCCCTGAACGCCCAACTGGAAGAAGAAAGCCAATTGCTCGACAAGCACATGCGATTACGCACCGAGGAACTATCCATTCGCGTTACCCGCATGGACGCCGCCCGTAGGATTGCCAACGAAATTTCCGCTGAAACGGCAGTGGATGATCTGCTCATCAAAGCGGTCAACATCATCCGTGAAGAGTTTAGCTTCTACCATGCAGGCATTTTCCTAAACGACGATAAGAATGTATATACCGTGCTGCAAGCAGCCACCGGCGAAGCCGGCGCGATCATGCTCCAGCGCGGGCATCGCCTCAAAATCGGCGGAATTGGCGTGGTGGGTTTTGTGTCTGGCAAAGGCGAAGCTCGAATTTCCGCGAATGTAAAGGAAGACCCCAGCCACTTCACCAACCCGCTCCTCCCCGATACTGCTTCGGAAATTGCAGTTCCTTTGCGCATTGGGCTGCGCATCATCGGCGCCCTGGACGTGCAAAGCACACATCTCAACGCCTTCTCTCCGATCGACGTTGAGGTGCTGCAAATCATCGCCGATCAATTGGCTTCGGCTGTAGATAAAGCTCGTTTATTGGAATCATTCCAACGGAACTTGCAAGAGCTTGAAAACAGCTACCGTCAGTCCACACAGCGCTCCTGGCAGAGCTTCTTGCGTAACGCACGTAAGCCTTACGGCTTCCAATATCGTGGATCCGAGATTGCGCCGCACGCCGCGCTGACCGACGGAGCCGAACAAGCCCTGCGGCAAGCTAACCTGGTTGCTACCCCGCTCGAGCCAGGCATCACCGCCATCGCCGTCCCCATCTCGCTGCGCGGCCAGCCCATTGGCGTGGTCAACCTGCGTTTTGCCACCGCTCGCCTCTCTCAAGAAATGATCGAACTGGTTCGCGACGCAACCGACCGCCTGGCTGTATCTTTGGAGAACGCCCGCCTGCTGGAGGAAATCCAGTTCCGCGCTCAACGCGAACGGCTGGTTGGCGATGTCTCATCAAAAGTTCGCACCGCAACGGATGTTGAAAGCATCCTCCGTATCGCCGCGAACGAATTAGGCCAATCTCTGGGCGTCGCCGAAGTGGTCGTCCAGCTCCATTCACCGGACTAACCTCGACCCTGGGAGGTTGAATGACTCAACTCAACCAAACGATCCCTTTGAAAACCCTTTCGGCGACAAAGCCGCAGGATTATGCTGCCCAGGTCCGCAAGACAGTTCGGCTGTTGGCGACACCCCTGACCCTGTTTACCGCGGTGGCTGCCCTGATTTTCATTTCCGGCACCAGCATCTTTGGTGACTGGCAATTTGTCGTCCTATCGATTGCATTTTCCCTGGTCACCGTATTCAGTTTACCGCTGACAACTGGCTCGTTTCAAGACCACCAGGCCATGGGCCGCATATCCCTACTCAGCGGGCTCTTCTCGCTTGCGTTACTCTCTGCCAGCATCCTGGTCGAAGATGTCAGCCTGCCCACCGCCCTGGTCAATCTGTTATACGGTCTCATCGCGGCATCAATCTTTGGTTTTCACAAGCGCAGCAACCTGTGGATCATTTACGGCATCGTCTCTGCCGCCATCATCGCGGTTGTCGGAAATCTGGTCCTGGTCGATCAACTCGTGATCCACGCGGTCAAACTGGGCGTGCCCAT
>CAZMMI010000139.1:8085-10749 GCA_964567255.1 uncultured Anaerolinea sp. | reverse complement strand
TTGACGTTCTGGCCCCCTGGGCCTGACGCGCGAACAAAGTCAAAGCGCAGTTCTGATTCGTCGAGGTTTACATTGGGAGCAATTTCAAGCATAGCAACGACTCTGCACGCCGATTCACCCCTGAAGCTTGCACAGGCGCAGTGACAACTCACGCAGTTGCAGTGGGCTGATCGGTTTCAGCAGCACAATGGCTGCCTGATCTTCCAGAAAATCGGCTTGCTGGCTGTCGGCGGTCGCCAGGATCACGTGAGCCCCCGCCAGGTGCGGATTGGCATGAATATAGGCCAGAATCTCCTGCCCACCCGCGCCCGGCAGATGAACATCAAGAACAATCAGCGCAGGCGTCACTTGCGCCAGATATGCGATGGCCGAATCGCCATCCGCGATCAGTTGAATCTCAAAATCCCCTTGCAGGGTCAGCGAATAGATATTCCCCAGTTGAGGATCGTCTTCAATGATGACTACGAGCGGTTTGGACATCGATGAATCTCCGTTTATTTTACAATCGGCAGAATGACCGTAAAGGTACTGCCTTCGCCAACCTTGCTCTTCACTGTGATGTGACCACCCATCAATGCCACAAGCTGTTTGGTGATCGATAGCCCCAGGCCGGTGCCACGGTTTTCGCGCGTAATGGCATTGTCCACCTGCCGGAAAGCTTCAAAAATAGTAGACTGGAATTCTGCCGGTATTCCTGCCCCGGTGTCGGTCACCTCAATTCCCCATTGACCATCGCCGGGAACAAACAGCCGGACCCGCACGCTGCCCGATTGGGTAAATTTGATCGCGTTCCCCGTCAGGTTGATGATGATCTCTTTCAGGCGATGATCATCTCCAGTCAGTTGCTCCGGCAGTTCCGGAGCGATGCTGGTCTCAAACGCAAGACCTTTGTTCCGGCACAGTACCGACATGGTGGCTTCCACCTGGCGCAAGATGTTCGCCGGAGAAAACTGGCGTGGATGCAGAATGAGCGTTTTGGCTTCAATCTGCGCCTGGTCAAGCAATTCGCTCACCATAATCTCAAGGTAGCGGCTGCTTTCGATAATCTGACCGGTGGCCTGCGTTTGGCTTTCCGTTAAGGGGCCAAAAGCGCCGGTGTCCAGCAATTCGGCATACCCCAGAATGCCCCCCAGGGGGGTGCGAAGTTCATGATTCACCTTTGCAAGCAACTGGCTTTTCAATCGGCTGGCCTCCAGCGCCTGCTGGTGAGCGTCTGCCAGTTGTTTTTCAGCTTGTTTTCGAACCGTGATATCTTCTTTTACGGCAACGAAATGGGTAATTTTCCCCTGCGCATCCATGATGGGCGAGATGGAGGCCAGTTCCCAGTAATAATCACCGTTCTTCTGGCGATTGCAGAATTCACCCCGCCACTCTTTGCCCGCCAGAATGGTCTCCCATAACGTGGCATGCACATCCTTGGGGGTCTCATCGGTTTTGAGAATGCGCGGATTCTTGCCAATGACCTCATCGAAGCTGTAACCGGTGACCTGCGAAAACTTAGGATTCACATACTCGATATTCCCCTCAATATCGGTGACCACAATGGAAGCCGGGCTGGCTTCAACTGCACGGGAGAGCTGCGCAATGCGCGCCTCGCTTTTCTTGCGTTGAGTAATATTTCGCGCAACCACAACGCGGCCAAGCTGGTGCTTACGTTGATCGCGCAAGGGCGAAATGATTAGTTCGTACCAGTTCGAATCTTCCTCGCCCACCACTTCGATCTCTTCAACCGTCTCAAAAATGTCTTTATAGTTCTTCAACGTCGGCGCCCACTGACTGAACACATCGGTCACGCTGCGCCCCAAAGCCTGTGCGGGGGTGCAGCCTGCCAGCCTCAGCGCAGATTGGTTCATATCCACCAGCCGGTTCTGCGGGTCCAGCACCATCATCGCTTCCTGCATTTGATCGATCACCGAGTCGCGTGCCAGCGGGGTCAAGTCAATCAGCCTGAACCCCAGGATGCCCCAGGTGAGGGCAAGCAATGTGACCGTGAAAGCAAAGGGAGTGATATCAAGATAACGAATGGGGCTGATCCCCGCCAGGAAAAGAATATTGCCAACCCAGGGGGCCGCTACGGCAATCAGCATGGCAGCCGCTTGCCGCCGGTACAAACCCCTGTTGTGCAAAATCGAGCGAATTACAATAACCGCACCCCCCAACAACATCAAGTAGGAATAAGCGGAATGCACCCAAAACCAGGGTCCGTGCGTCACACCTAACGCGCTGAAATTGCCCTGGCGTAAAACACTCAACTCTTTCCACAACAAACCGTGAATGTCTGTGGTAAAGGCCATGACCGTCGTAATCAATGGGACAACCGCCAGCAACCCCATCCAACGATGGCTCATCATGCGGGTTGGGTTAGCATGGTTATATGCAAAAATCAACCAAAGCAGTGGAGCCAGCGAAATGCCAATATACTGCACCTTACCGGACAACAGCTTGGTTTGCAGGTTGGTCCCGCTAATTTCAAGGGCGTAACCCAACAACCAGATCGTGAGCATCACCGACAGCCCGGCAATGGCAATCGCCCCTGCCGTGGTGCGCCGCGACCAGGCATAAATACAGATCCATATCGATATGGCTGCGGCTGCGATAAGAGGGAGAATGTAAGAAGAATATTCGAATTGCATTAGGACTTATTATATGATTTTAACCAATTTT
>CAZMMI010000139.1:5331-7985 GCA_964567255.1 uncultured Anaerolinea sp. | reverse complement strand
ACTCGCCGCTCTTTGGCCTTAATCTTCGTCATTCTCCTCATGGATGTCATTGGCATCACCATCCTCGGCCCCGTCGCGCCCTACATCGTCCAGCGCTACTCCGACAAAGCCATCATGGTCTCCATGATCACGGTTATCTACGCTGCGGCGCAGTTCTTCGCTGCTCCGCTTATGGGCAAACTCGGCGACCGCTACGGCCGCCGCCCCGTGCTGCTCATCAGTCTCATTGGCCAGGGCGCCGGTTACATTGTCTTCGGCCTGGGCGGCAGCCTGGGCATCCTCTTCCTCGCGCGGGTCATCGGCGGCATCACCGGCGGAAACATGTCCACCGCCTCCGCCTACATCGCCGATATCTCCAAACCCGAAGAGCGCGCTAAGAATTTCTCCCTCATCGGCCTGGCCTGGGGCCTGGGGCTCATCCTCGGTCCTGCCCTGGGCGGCGTCTTTGGGCAGTTGAGCCTGCAAGCGCCCGCTTTGTTCGCCGCGGTCCTCTCGTTTGTAAACGTGCTGGTTGGATACTTCCTCCTGCCCGAATCCCTGCCCGCCGATCAGCGCGACCAATCACCTATGCGCGGCGCAGATTTCAACCCCATCGTTTCCATCTTCGAAATGGCTCGCAAGCCGGGCCTGGGTTGGCTGCTTCTGGTGACGGCTTTATTCAACTTCACGTTCAACGGCATCATCAATACCTCGTCCTTGTTTTTCATCCACAAGTTTGACGCCAAAACAGGCCAAATTGGCCTGCTCATGATGCTTGGTGGGCTCTCCACCGCCTTCGTCCAACTATTCCTGGTGCAGCGCTTGGTGCCGCGCTTTGGAGAGAAGAACATGGCCGTTTTCAGCATGGCGGGTCAATCTTTGTGGAACTTGCTCATCTTCTTTTCTCCGCTCTTTTGGATGGTTTTCCCACTGAACATGCTTGTCAACGCCACGAGCGCTTTCACCTTCCCCACCCTCACAACGCTGTGCACCAACCGCGTTCAGCACCGCGAGGTGGGCCTGCTCATGGGCGTGACCACCGCCATCAGCAGCCTCATGAATATCGCCGGGCCGCTGGCCGGCGGCGCCGTCTTTGACGGCATTATGCCCGGCGCACCCTATTGGATGGGCTCCATCCTGTTCGTTCTGGCCGCCATCATGCTCACCCGCCTCTCCACCGGAAAACCGCCCGAGCCCGCCCAAGAAACAGTTCAGGCCTGACCAAAGCACGTCACCGCGGAGAGTCGGAAATCAGCCTACTCTTTTTTCTGCTGCAACAACAACGCCACCTGTTCGTGCGTCGCCTGTTCGGCCAACCCCAGCACCGTATCCCCTGGCTTCAGCACCACGCTGCCGCTTGGAATCACGAAATCATCCCCGCGAGCGATCAGCACCACCAGGTAATCCGGCGGCAAGCCCAGTTCAAAAATCGCCCTTCCCACCACCGGGGAATACTTTGGGATGGTAGTTTCCTTCAATTCACCCTTCCAATCATGGGTCGGGTCAAACTGCACCGGAAAATGCATTTCGCTTTGCTCCTGCCCTTCCACTCTGAACAGCCGGGCCGCCCAGGGAATGCTGGTACCCTGCAACAAAACCGAGGTCAACACCACAAAGAACACCACGTTGAACAGGACATTGGATTCTTCCAACCCCAAAATCCGTGGATACGTCGCCAGGATAATCGGCACCGCGCCGCGCAGACCCACCCAAGAGATAAACCACTTCTCCGCCGGTTTGAACTTACTGAACAGCAGCGAAAGATGCACCCCCACCGGGCGGGCCACAAACATGAGGAACAAGGCAATCGCCAGGCTCGGCAGCGCCACCGCCCCCAGTTGGGATGGGAACACCAGCAAGCCCAACGTCAGGAACATGGCAATTTGCATCAGCCAGGCCACGCCGTCAAAAAAGCGCAGTACACTGCGCTTGTGCAAGAACTCCTCCCGGCCCATCATCACGCCGGCCACATATACGGCCAGGAAACCACTGCCTCCCACCAGGTTTGCGGCGCCATAAACCAGAAAGGCCACCCCCAGGATTAACACCGGGTACAGCCCGGCGTATCCCAGCCGCAAACGATTGATCAGCCACAGGGCCAGCTTACCCGCCACAAAACCAAAAACCAGCCCCAGAATCATCTGCTGTAGGAACAATGGGATCAAGCGAAACGGCGAAAGCTCCGGGTTGACCACCAGTTGAGTCAAAGCCACGGTGAGGAACACCGCCATCGGGTCGTTGCTGCCCGACTCAAGCTCCAACAAAGGTTGCAGCTTCCCACTCAGGTGAATCCCCTTTGAACGCAAAATGGCAAACACCGCCGCCGCATCGGTCGACGATACAATCGCCCCCAAGAGAATCCCCTCCATCAATTTCACTTTCAAGATCCAATGGGCGAAGAGACCCAGCGATACCGCGGTCAGCAGAACCCCCAGGGTCGCCAGCACCAATCCCTCGCGCATCACCGGGCGCACGCTCTTCCAACTGGTGTCCAGGCCGCCGGAAAACAGAATCACCACCAGCGCCACCACGCCCAGGTATTGCGCCATGCTTGGGTCGTCGAAATAGATTCCGCCGATGCCGTCCGATCCGGCCAGCATCCCAACACCCAGGAAGATGATCAATGCCGGGATGCCAAAACGATCCGAGACTTTACTGGCCATCACACTTAAGAT
>CAZMMI010000139.1:2101-5231 GCA_964567255.1 uncultured Anaerolinea sp. | reverse complement strand
ATCCTTATAACTTAATAAGGAATCTATGTCCACACCCGAACTGCTCATCCTGGTCAACAACCACTTCGATCCCACCTGGCGGCGTGCCTGGGATCAGCGCTTCACCTTCCGCGGTCAGACCTTCGTCTCCTATGCCGACCTGGAAGAATATTACATGCTCGAGAACCTGTCCCTGGCCGAACAGAACCCCGAGTACAAATTTCACGCCGAATTCCCTCTGGTGGTGCAAAAGTTCCTCGAGCGTCATCCCGAGCGGTTGGAAGATTTGCGCCGCCTCAGCAAAGAAGGGCGTTTTGCCGTCAGCGGCGGCGGGCAGGTCATCGTCGATGGCAACATGATCCTGGGCGAAAGCCTGGTGCGCAACTACCTCATCGGCCTGAACTATGTGGAAGCTACTTTTGGCAAGCACACCCCCCTGGCGGTGCGCAATGACGCCTTTGGCAACCCCGCCCAACTGCCCCAAATCCTGCGCGGCTGCGAGATGGATTGGGTCAGCGGTCTCAGCTACTCTCTACCCAAGGGCGCCTTCTGGCGCGGCCTGGATGGCAGCACGGTGGTTTGCCAGACCCTGCCCCTGGTGGCGCGCGCGGGGGGTGTTGTCAAATATCCGCCCTGCCCCGATTGTCGCGGCACAGGCCAGGACTGCCCGCGCTGCGAAGGGCGCGGCATCGACCCGGCCCTACGCGCCTTCTTGCCTGAACATCTCAACCTGGAAGACACAGACGAATTTGGCGCCGGGATCGTTTCCTGCTCCCCCGAAGAGCTGCTGCCCAACCCCGAACTGCTCAACTGGGCCAAAGCACACGGCGCGCGCTTCATTCTCGAAACCGAGGCTTTCCCTTACCTGAAAAACCTCTTCTTCCAACTCGACAACCCGCCTGCCGGGCAGATCCATCCTGACGTCGAGTTGAATCCCAACAACACCGGCGTTTTCGTCACCCGCATTCGCACCAAACAGGCGGTGCGCCGCCTGGAGCACGACCTGCTGGCCGCCGAGGTGCTGAACACCCTGGCCTGGCAGCAGGGGCAAGCCTACCCCCAGGCCGAAATGACCCACGCCTGGCAGCAACTGCTCTTCTGCATGTTTCACGACGCCATCACCGCCACCCACATTGATGCCTCCTACGCCGAGTTGGAAACAATGTGGGGCGAGATCGAGGAGTCGATCAGCGGCTTGTGTTCCCAGGCCTTCGATCGCCTCGTGCGCCCCGAACCCGAGTCACTGGTTGTGTTCAACCCCACGGGCCGCGCCGCCACTCAGGTTGCCCGTGCTGAACTGCCCGCCAACAGCGGCCTGATCGACCCGCAAGGCCTGCCGGTGACGCTGGTTCCGGTCAAACCGCCCAGCGCAGACGATCCCTCGCTCACCGTCGAGTTCCTTGCCCAGTCCGTTCCAGCTTTCTCAGCGCAAACCTACAAAATTGTGCCTGCCGCGCCGCCGGCGCCGCTTCAAGCAGCCCAACCCGCTGCGCGCGAGGTGCTGGAAAACGAGCGCTTCCACATCCAGGCCGGACCGCGCGGCGTGGAACAAATCTTTGACAAGCGCCTCGGCCGCAACATCCTCCACACCGCCACCTACCTCCCCGGCGAATTGATCCTGGAGCACGATGAAGGTTCCCCTTGGGCCACGCTGCATCCCGACCAATCCCGCACTTCCTTGGGCCACTTCACCAACCTGGTGCGCGTGGAACGCGGCGGCGGCCTGCAAAAACTGATCTACCGCGTGGAACCTCCCTTCCGCACCGGGTACGTGGCCAACGGTCTGTCCGCAGAAGTGGAGATCAAGCTCACCGAGGGCCTGGAGCGGGTCGACTTCCACCTGACCGTGGATTGGGACACCTTCAATCACCGCCTGCGCATGGCCTTCCCCACCCCCATCGAGGGCAAGCCCCTCTACGAGGTGCCTTTTGGCGCGCTCGAGCGGCGCAACTACCAGCCTACCTTCGAGTGGGCCGGCGCCAACGGCGATTGGCCCGCCTTGCACTGGGGCGGCATCACCTCTGCCGAGGCCAGCCTGGCCATCTTCAACCGCGGCCTGCCCTCCTATCGCATCGACCCCGGCCTGGTACTGGTTTCACTGCTGCGCAGCCCGGCAGTGCCCACTTACCTGCACGAGCCGGAATACTACACCATGACCGAGTACGACGGCATGCGCGACGCCGGGCAGCACTCCTTTGATCTGGCTGCCGCCGCCTACGCCGGCAAGCTGCTGGCCTCGCCGGTCGTCTCCGATGCCGCCGCATTCAACGCCGGGCTGCTGGCCATCCGCGGGCAGTTGGATCTGCCCGATCTGCCGCGCATCGAATCGGACTGTGCCCAGGTCTGCGCCGTCAAGCCCGCCGAAAAGGGTAAGGCCCTGGTCATCCGCCTGTACGAATGCCGCGGCGAAGGCGGCCCGGTGCGCATCCATCTACCCGAGCCCTGGAAGACCGTGCGCCGGTCCAACCTGCTGGAGCGCCAGACCGGCGCCCTGCAAGTGCACAATGGGCTGGCCCTGTTCCGCCTGCGCCCGTGGGAAATTGCCACCCTGCTCATTTCGGTAGCCGAATAACCGGCAGCGCCGTATCTGGCTCGCTACTCATCCTGGAGGATTGTGATCATGAAAAAGGCTTTGCGCTTCCTGCCCCTGCTCCTGGTGCTCGTTCTGGCTGCCTGCCAGGGTCAGGCCAACACAAAAATCGGTGATATTGAAATCGTTTCCCCCTGGGCTCGGGCAGCCGCCTCGATGGCGGGCATGGAAGGTGGCGGAGGCAATGGGGGGGCCTTCATGCTGCTCAAGAATTCCGGTTCAGCCCCCGACAAACTCATCCGCGCGGCCAGCGACGTGGCCGAAACGGTCGAAATCCACCAGACCACCATGGAAGGCGACGTCATGCGCATGTCCCCGGTGGAGTTCGTCGAAATCCCTGCCGGAGGCGAGGTGGAATTGAAGCCCGGCAGCTATCACGTCATGCTCATCGGCTTGAAGCAAGACCTGAAAGCCGGCGAGACCATCAACATCACCCTCACCTTTGAAAATGCCGGGGAAACCACCGTGAAAGTGGAAGTGCGCGCACCCTAAAAAGTACCCACATGGGTCATTGTTCTGCCCCGCCGTAAATGATATTCTTTACGCTGTAATCAATCTCAA
>CAZMMI010000139.1:0-2001 GCA_964567255.1 uncultured Anaerolinea sp. | reverse complement strand
AAAATGGACGAAGACAAACGCACTTACAGAGATTATGCCGACGACATGGACACCTATACGCCCTATGTCAAGGTCGATGACGAAACCATTGAAATTCTGCTGCTCGACAAAATCGCTACCGGCGGATAGACAACCATAATCAACCGCCCGGCCAGAGAGAGATATCTTTCCCTCTGACCGGGCGGCTGCATTTATCGCTCTTCTCCTTATGACCGCACCTTATTGGCTCAGATAAGGTGCGGTCAGCCTTTAACTGGCCAACCGCAAAATGAGCGCCTCGTAAGGCTCCAGGGCCACCAGCCCGCCGCGCAGCGGACCCATTTGCTCGCGCTTACTGGAAAGCAGCATCTCCCAGTTGGCCGAAGCCAGCTTGCCGCCCAGTACCAGCCGCTTGCGCCGCCCCGAGAAGTTGAGCGCCACCAGCACCGTCTCATCGGTGGTTTGGCGCAGATATCCCAAGATGAAGTACGTATCGAAGGTCAGGGGGATGAACATCCCCTCTTGCAAGGCCGCCGACCCGCGCCGCAGGGCAATCAGCTTGCGGTAAAAATGCCACAGCGAGTTTGGATCGGCCCGCTGCGCCTCCACGTTGCGCAGCGCGTAATTGGGATGCGGCGGCAGCCAGGTCTGCACCCCAGCGGGGCTGAAACCCGCATTAGGCGAAGCATCCCACTGCATGGGCGCCCGGCAGCCGTCCCGCCCCGGCACAATCGGCCAATACTTCTTGCCCAGACGATCTTGAATTTCGCGATAAGGCACATGGATGTCGCGCATGCCGATCTCTTCACCGTAATAAAGGAAGGGCGTGCCCCGCTGGGTGAGCATGAGCGCCGCCGCGATCTTCAGGCGGTCGTCCTTCTCGCCGCCCCCATAGCGCGTGGCCGAGCGGCGGTTGTCGTGGTTGTTCAGCACCCAGGTCGGCCAGGTGTCGGCAGCCAGGGCCTGTTCCCAGCGTTGAATGGCGCGTATAAAAGCCCGCGGGCTCCAGCGGCTTTGCAGCAGCTCAAAGTTGAACGTTCCGTGCAGTTTATCCGGCCCACAGTATTGCGCCGCCTTCTCCGCCGAAGCCAGGAAGGTCTCGCCCACGGCGTAGCGTTCGGGGTACGAATCCAGCAGGGAGCGCAGTTCTTGCAGCAGCGGCATCATTTCCGGCTGGTCGATGTCGTGGATGTGGCGCTGGCGCTCAAATGCCCGAATACCAAACAGGGTGGTGGGGTTGTCCTTCAAATCCGCATCTTTGAAAAAGCTGTTGAACACATCCAGGCGGAAGCCATCTACGCCGCGCTCCAGCCAAAAGCGGAACACGTCCAGCATCTCGCGGCGCACCGCCGGGTTGCGCCAGTTCACGTCCGGCTGCTCGCGGTAGAACATGTGGAAGTACATCTGCCCGGTGGCGGGGTCCGGCACCCAGCCTTCCTCGCCAAACACCGACAGCCAGTTGTTAGGCGGTTTGTTGCCCGGCTTGGGATCGCGCCAGAAATAGTAATCCCGGTAGGGGTTATCCCGCGAACTGCGCGACTGCTGGAACCAGGGGTGCTGGTCGGAAGTGTGGTTCATGACCATGTCCAGCACAACGCGGATGCCGCGCCGGTGGGCCTCGGCGGTCAGGCGGTCGAAATCTTCCAGCGTGCCAAATTGGGTATGGATATCCACATAATCGCTCACATCGTAGCCAAAATCCACGTTGGGAGAAGGGTAAATCGGCGACAGCCAGATGGCGTCTACCCCCAGTTCCGCAAGATAATCCAGTTTCGCCGTGATCCCTGCCAGATCGCCAACCCCATCACCGTTCGAGTCGGCAAACGAGCGCGGGTAGATCTGGTAAATGACGCCGTCTTTCCACCACAATTTTGATGTCATGTCTGCTCCCTAAGTATAAATTGGACGGATGATACACAACCTTGCTTGGGCTTCCGCGAATTGAGGCAGGGTTTCAACCCGCCGGCAAATGCTGCGCACATGATAGGATAATTATATGCCCGATTTTCCGCCAATAAACCA
>CAZMMI010000138.1:0-10794 GCA_964567255.1 uncultured Anaerolinea sp. | reverse complement strand
CCCAGCCCGTTTTTGCGCTACGTGATCATTGATCAAGGCTCCGATTTGGGGCTGCGCCGCGGGATGCCGGTGGTGACGGCGGAGGGGCTGGTGGGGCGCGTGGACGCGGTGGTGGCGAATGCGGCACGCGTGCAATTGATCACGGATGCTGGCTCGGCGGTGAACGTGCGCCTGTCCAAATCGGGGATCGAGGCGGTGTTGACGGGGTCGATCACGGGGGATGTGTCGATGGAGATGATCCCCCAGACGGCCTCGCTGCAAGCAGGGGATGTCATTTTGACGTCCGGGTTGGGTGGGAATTATCCATCGAATATTTTGGTGGGACAGGTTTTGAACGTGCGCAGGTTGGAAACGGAATTGTTTCAAACCGCCTCGGTTCAACCGGCTGTGAACTTCAGTAACTTGCAGGCTGTGCTGGTAATCACCAGCTTCTCGCCGGTGGACGTGAGCCCTCTCATCCCTCCGGAGACGGCGCCATGATCGGCGTGATTTTGGCTGTGCCGGTGTTTCTACTCGTGCTGATGCTGCAAACCACCGTGATGAGCACTTTGCCATTGTTGAATGGGACCGCAGACCTGGTGCTGCTGGTGCTTCTGGCTTGGGCTGTGCAAGAGCGGGTGCGCTCGGCGGTGGAATGGGCCGCGATCGGGGGGGCTTTGGTGGGAATCATTTCGCATGTCCCACTGGTGGCGCCAATCGCGGGTTATCTGGCGGTAGCCATCCTGGCCCGGGTGCTGCGGGCCAGAATCTGGCAATCGCCGCTGGTTTCTCTGTTTTTGGCCACCTTTGCAGGCTCGGTAATTTTGCCTGCATTCACCTGGGCGGCACTGCAATTTGAGGGCACCTCCTTGCCGTTGATGGAAAGCATCAACCGGGTGGTGCTGCCGGGCGCGCTGCTGAACTTATTACTGGCGCTGCCGGTGTATACGATCGTTGCGGGGCTGGCTCAGTCGGTTTATCCGGAAGAGGTAGCTGCATGAACCAAAAGAATGGACAAGGACGCACAGAAGGCCATTGGGATCGCTGGCGTCTGTGGGCTGTTTACGCGATTATTGGGCTGATCTTCGGTATTTATTCCTTGCGTTTGTTTGAATTGCAAATTGCTCAAGGAGCCGATTATCACGACCAGGCGGACGAAAACCGGCGCACAGAGGTGAACATCCAAACGCAGCGCGGGATCATTTATGACCGCAACGGGATCATCCTGGCGCAAAACGTGCCGTCCTATAACGTCTATATCATTCCGGCGGAACTGCCGGGCGACCCATCGGCGCTGGGGGATTCGACTGCACTGGCAACCGAACTGGACCCCAACGTGCAAGAGGTGTATCGAAGGTTGTCCGAGTTGATCGACATGCCGGTGAGCAACGGGGAGATCAACGAGGAGACGGTGCGGGTCTTTTCGCCATGCAAAACGGACCTGGGCATCGTGCAGGTGGTTTTTATCGCCGATACCAATGCGCCTTATGCGCCGGTGAATATTAAATGCGGTATCGATGAAGAAACCGCCATGACGATCCGGGCTATGGCGGCGGACCTGCCGGGCGTGGGCATTGAGGTGGAATCGGTGCGCGATTATCCCACCGGCTCGCTGACGGCGACGGTGATTGGATTTTTGGGCTCTATTCCGGCCAGCCTTGAAGATTACTACGTCTCGAAGGGATTTGTGGCGGACCGCGACAAAATTGGTTATGCCGGGATCGAGGCGACCCAGCAGGATATTCTGGGCGGAAAGAACGGCCTGAGGGTGGTGGAGGTGGATGTTTCGGGGAAGGAATTGCGCAACTTGGAAACGCCCATCGACTCGGTGCCGGGGAATAATATTAGCCTGACGATCGACACGCGCCTGCAGGGCATTGCCCAAGAGGCGCTGGTTGGGATGATTAATTTCTGGAATACGTATTTCAACGAAGAACGCTCGCGGAACGGTGTAGTCATTGCCATGAACCCCAAAACGGGGGAGATTTTGGCGATGGTGTCTATCCCGACGTACGAGAACGACCGCATGACGACCATCATCCCGTATGATTACTACCAGCAGTTGCAGGAAGACCCCTTCCGTCCGCTGTTCAACCACGCCATTTCGGCTGAACACCCACCGGGATCTGTGTTTAAGATGCCGACAGCGGTGGGCGCGTTGAACGAAGGCGTGGTGACGCCAGACCAGATCTTGACAGATCCCGGCAAAATTACGGTGATTCAGAAAGGCCTGGTTAATGACCCCGGGCGCCCTATTGATTACGTCTGTTATGAAGAAGCGGGTCACGGCGATGTGGATTGGCTGCATGGCGTGATGTGGTCGTGCGACGTGTACTTCTACAAGATCGGCGGTGGTTTTGCCGGCGAGGTGGAAACAGGACTCAACATCTGGCGTCTGGGCGAGTATTCACGGGCGTTAGGGTACGGTCTACGCAGCGGCATTGAGCTGCCGGGCGAGGAAGATGGCTTAATTCCTGATCCGAACTGGAAGCGCGTGAACCTGGGCGAGACGTGGACAACGGGCGATACCTATATCGCCTCGATGGGACAGGGATACATTCTCTCTACGCCGCTGCAGGTGCTGCTGTCAGCGTCTATTCTGGCGAACAACGGCGCATATATGCAGCCGACCCTGATCCGCGAAGTGTACAACGCCGAGGGCGACGTGATCCGGCCATTTGAGCCGCGCTTGAAATGGGACGTGACCAAAGACCCCGTGATCAGCGTTTATGACGAGAATAATCTTTTGACCGGCGAGAAGAAGACGATTGAGTCGTGGGTTGTTGATATGGCAAAAGAAGGCATGCGCATGGTGGTGACGGACGGCACTGCGAAGAGCACGTTTGCAACAATGACCATTCCATCGTCGGGCAAGACCGGCACGGCAGAGTATTGCGATGACCGGGCGCAAGCGAAGAACTTGTGCGCTCGCGGTAGCTGGCCGACCCACTCGTGGTATTTTGGGTATGCGCCATTTGATGATCCGGAAATTGCGGTGGTTGCTTTCGTGTATAATGGTGGCGAAGGGGCGAGCGTAGCTGCGCCGATCGTTCGCACGGTGATGGAAGGGTATTTCGAGCTGAAGGCCATCGATGCCGCCCGTGGGCAATAGACCCGGGTAGGAATATGAGAGTCGTGTATGCTGACCGATAAGCGTTCTGTAATTAATATTAAAGGTGTTAAAGATGGCCTGCTCATTACCCTGGGGGAAGGGGAATGGGCTGAGGTGGAAGCTCTTTTGTTGCAAACTGTAGCAGAACGCCAGGCTTTTCTCAAAGGCGCCCGCGTGACACTGGATGTGGGCAATCACATTTTGCACGCGGTGGAGTTAGGGGCGCTGCGCGATAAGCTGTCGGAACATTCCATCTCGCTGTGGGCTGTGTTGAGCAATTCGCCTGTGACCGAGCAGACCGCCCAGGTGCTTGGGCTGGCCACGCGCCTCTCGACCCCGCGCCCTGAGCGGGCGATTCGCTCGATGGACACGAACATTTCCGGTGACCAGGCGCTGTTTGTTCACCGCACCGTTCGTTCGGGGTTCAAGGTGGCGCACAAGGGGCATATTGTGGTGCTGGGTGACGTGAACCCCGGCGGCGAGGTGCTGGCGGGGGGGAGCGTGGTGGTGTGGGGCAAGTTGAAGGGCACCGTTCATGCGGGAGTGGATGGGGATGAAAGCGCGGTGGTTTGCGCGCTGGAGATGGACCCCATGCAACTGCGCATCGCGGGGTTTACACGAGAAAACGTTCAACGTCGGGGAAAACCCGAGCCTGAAATGTTGTGGATTAAAGAAGGCCGCCTGGTGGCTGAAACCTGGAAAGCAAAGAAATAATAGAGGGAGAAGAGAAATACATGGCAGCTACAGTCGTCACGGTTACATCCGGGAAGGGCGGTGTTGGGAAAACCACCACTACAGCCAATCTGGCTGTCGCGCTTGCCCTGGGTGGCAAGAAGGTTGTTTGTATCGACGGAGATATCGGTTTGCGCAACCTGGATGTGGTTTTGGGCCTGGAAAACCGGATCGTTTATGATCTGGTGGATATCGTTGAAGGGCGTTGCAGGCTGCGCCAGGCCATGATTCGTGATAAGCGGCTGCCGGAGTTGTACTTGATCCCGGCGGCTCAAACGCGCGATAAAAGCGCAGTTTCACCCAGCGACATGGTGCGTTTGTGTGATGATTTGCGAGGCGAATTCGATTGGGTTTTGATCGACTCTCCGGCAGGGATTGAGCGCGGCTTCCGCAACTCGATTGCCCCGGCGGATGTGGTCGTCGTGGTGACCAACCCAGAGGTTTCGGCGGTGCGCGATGCCGACCGGATCATTGGGTTGATTGAGGCGGAAGAGAAAGGCCCGGCGCGCCTCATCCTCAACCGGCTCAACCCGGCGCTGGTGAAGCGCGGGGATATGCTTTCGGCGGATGACATTCTGGATTTGCTGGCAATTGAACTGATTGGCATTGTTCCCGAAGATGAGAACGTGGTAATTAGCACCAATCGCGGCACACCGGTGGCGCTGGACGGCAAGACTCGGGCCGGTGAGGCTTATCAAAACATTGCCCGGCGATTGGGCGGCGAAAAGGTGCCGTTCATGAACCTGGAAGACAAGCAAGGTCTCTTTCAGAAGCTGGCCAGGATGATGCGCTCCGGAGGTTAACATGGCAGGATGGCTTGAACGCTTATTCGGAACGAAGGCCCAAAGCGCGGATCAAGCAAAGGACCGCTTGAAACTGGTGCTGATTAATGACCGGACCGATTTGACACCGGCGCAGATGGAAGATTTGAAGAACGAATTGATCGCTGTGATTGCCCGGTACATCACCATTGACACCGCGGGGGTGAACATCACCATGGCTCAGGAAGGGCGCGAGCACCGGCTGCTGGCGGATATTCCGCTGCGGCCCGTCACGCGCCGGCGAAGCTCATAAGAGGAGCTGTGCAGAAACAGAGTTGGAAGAGTTTTGATTTTTGGCTGCTAGGCGCTGTCATCTTGCTGTCGATCTTTGGCGTGGCGATGGTGCGCTCGGCGATTGCCGGAAACGTGGTGCTTTCGGGGTTGGTGGAGCGCCAGGCAATTTTCGTGGGCATCAGCTTTGTGGTGATCATGGTGTTTGCGTTGATTGACTACCGTTATTGGTCAGCGTTATCACGATTGATGTATATTTTCGCGATTCTGGCTTTGCTGGTGATTTATGTTTACGGCGAAGCCAAATTTGGATCAGCGCGCTGGCTGGATACCGGTTTGATCTTGATCCAGCCTTCAGAGTTGGCCAAGATCATCATGATCATTGTCCTGGCGGATTATTACTCGCGGAATAAGAACAAGCCGCGCAATTTGCGCTGGGTGGCGATGAGCTTCTTGATGACTTTTGGAATTGTGATCTGGATTCTGCTTCAACCAAACCTGAGCACATCGATTGTGATTTTTGTGCTGTGGTTCTCTATGATGTGGGTGAGTGGATTGCCGATCAAGTTTTTAGGGTTATTTGCCGGGGTGGGGGTGATTGTTTTAGTGTTATTTATTTTGCTGCTAATCTCGGGCGTAGAAATACCATTTATCGAGGATTACCAGTTACAGCGCATCACGAACTTTTTGTTCCCCGATCCGAACGCGCGGCATGGAAACTCGTACAACGTGGAGCAAGCCCTGGTGACGATTGGATCAGGCGGTTTGTTCGGACAGGGGTATGGCACGGCCACCCAGGTGCAGTTGCGCTTTCTCAAAGTGCGGCATACCGACTTCATTTTCTCTGCGATGGCGGCGGAATTTGGCTTTGTTGGAACGGTGTTGATCATTGCATTGCTGTTTTTTGTGGCGCTGCGCTGTTTCCAGGTGTCGTCCTCGGCGGCGGATCCATTTGGTTCTTTAATTGCCTATGGATTTGGCGTGCTGTTGTTCTTCCAAATGGCTGTTAATATTGGGGTGAACTTAAACGTCATACCTGTGACGGGATTGACGTTACCGTTTATCAGTTACGGTGGCAGTTCGTTGGTCTCGCTTTCGTTTGGGATTGGTCTGGTGGAGAGTGTGGCTATTCGCCGCAAATCTTGAAGTATTTTTTTGTAACCGCTCAGAGGTCGAAGTAAACTCTCCAATTTGAGGTGTATGTGGGGTGCGAAGCACCCCACATACACCTCAAATTGGGGGCGTTTCCGCCTCTGACTGAGCAGGTACTATTTTTTTGGAGTAGACATGGCAGACACAAACACCCCGGTACGAGTGCGATTTGCGCCATCTCCCACGGGTCGAATGCACCTGGGGAGCGGGCGAACGGCGTTGTACGATTATTTGATTGCTCGCAAGACCGGCGGGCAATTTATTTTACGAATCGAGGATACCGACCAGAAGCGGTATGTGCCCGGCGCCGAACAGGAATTGATTGACGGGTTGCACTGGTTGGGGATCACCTGGGACGAGGGGCCGGATGTGGGCGGGCCGTACGGGCCGTACCGGCAGTCGGAGCGGAAAGAGATTCATTTGAAGTACGCCCGGCAGTTGGTGGAGATGGGCCAGGCGTATTATTGCTTCTGCACGCCGGAGCGTCTGGAGCGGGTGCGGCAGATGCAGCAAAAGAGCAAGGAGCCTGTGCGTTACGATGGGCTGTGCCGCCGGTTGGACCCGGCGGAGGCGGCAGCGCGGGTGGCAAACGGAGAGCGGCATGTGGTGCGCTTCAAGATGCCCCGTGAAGGGCAAACGACGGTGACAGACCTGCTGCGCGGGTCGATTACGGTGGAGAACGCCGTGCTGGACGATACGGTGCTGGTGAAGTCGGACGGGTTGGCAACCTACCACCTGGCGGCGATGGCCGATGATTTTGACATGAAGATCACCCATGTGATTCGCGGGTCGGAGTGGCTGCCGAGCCTGCCGCTGCACACGCAAATTATCCGTGCGTTTGGCTGGCCCGAGCCGGTGTGGGTGCATTTATCGGTGTTTCTCAAGCCGAGCGGGAAGGGCAAGATGAGCAAGCGCGAGTCGGCGGATTTGATCAAAGATGGGTATTCGATCTTTGTGAAAGATTTGCAAGATTTAGGTTATTTGCCTGAGGGAGTGGTAAATTGGACGGCGTTGATGGGCTGGAGCCTGGACGACCACACGGAATTCTTCACGATGGACGATTTGGTGAAGGTGTTCAGTCTGGATCGACTCAACCCCTCTCCGGCAGCGATCAATTTTGCCAAGTTGGACCACTTCAACGGGCTGCACATTCGCAGCCTGAGCGTGGCGGACCTGGCGGTACGGTTGAAGCCGTTCTTCGAGAAGGCGGGGTACCAGCCGAGCGACGCGATGATGTTGAAGATTGCTCCGCTGATCCAGGAGCGGATGAGCACGCTGGACGAAGGGCCGGAGCTGGCAGGGTTCCTGTTCCACGAGGATGTTTCCCCGGCTCCGGCAGAGCTGGTGGCCAAGGGGCTGACGGCGGCGGAATCGGCAGTGGCGGCGCGGCGCAGCCTGGGCGTGCTGGAGGCGGTGGCGGAGTGGACGCCGGCGGTGATGGAGCCACCGATGCGCGCGCTGGTGGAGGAGTTGGGTTGGAGCGCGGGGCAGGTGTTTGGGGTTATGCGCGTAGCCATTACGGGGCTGCGAGTCAGCCCGCCGCTGTTTGAGAGCATGGAGGTGATTGGTCGGGAGAAATGCCTGGAGCGGCTGCGCGCGGCAATTGCCGTGTTGGAAAAAATGGAATGAAAAATCCTCTGGACGAGGGTGGGTAAGCGTGGTAGAATAGCCTTCGTCCAGAGAGATTGACACTGGGGGCTCGTCTAATGGCAGGACGACTGACTCTGGATCAGTTAGTAGCAGTTCGACTCTGTTGCCCCCAGCCTTTCAAAAACTCCGCATAACGCGGAGTTTTTGTTTAAGGGCGGTTTGGGGTTCGTTTCTGTAGCGGCGAGGCGAGATTCGTCAAGGAATCGACCGTGATGTTTTAGCCTCGCCGTTGGTTGCGTGAATCTGGTTGGTAAAAAGTATTAGACGTGACAGGTTTTGCGAAACTTGTTACGTCTTGGTGGGTGGGGACGGCGAGGCTAAGAGGCTGTGGTGGGGAGACGGGCCGAATCTCGCCTCGCCGCTACAAGAGGGGGGATTAACGTATATTCAAGATTTTCTGGCGGTCTTGTACGTTCGCTTTGCTCAGGCCCACGAGGGCCAGGCGGCTGAACAGTTCGCGCCACTGGGGTTCGGCGGCGAAGACGCGCTGGAAGATGGGCAGGGCCTCGTCGGTGCGGCCCAGGTCGGCCAGGGTGCTGGCGTGCCAGAAGGGCATTTCCATGACCTCGGGGGCAAATTGGGCCGCGTCGCGGTAAGACTCGAGGGCCTGGTCGATGCGGTCGGCGGCGAGGTGCTCGTCCCCGGCGTTCATCAGTTCATAGGCTTGATGGAGGCATAGGAGGCGGCGCAGCTCGCCTAGCGGGCGGGGGTGATCCTCGACGCGCAGATCGACCACTTTGTCGGCCCAGGGCGAGCCGCTGGATTGAGCCTTGACCACCAGGATGGCAGCGGACTGCTGCCCGCGGACGTCTCCGCCGGCAGCCTGGGCAGCATCCAGGGCGGCCAGGAGGCGCTCAGAGAGATTGCCCTTGGAGGCGAGGTAGGCGCTGTGCATGGCAAGCCAGATGGTGTTGTTGGCCATCATGTTGGCCTGCACCGAGAAGCCATCTCCGGTGAGGTGCCCGGCGGAAGCGATGCAGCGCGCCCCGGTATGTGTTGCCACGCGCCCGGCGGCGTCCACAATGGCCACCTGGCGCAGGTCGCGGCCTTCATCGGTAGCCAGGAGCGCTTTGAGAGTGTCGGAAGCGGGCAGGCCGCCGCGCAGCAGTTCGAGACCCAGGGAGCCATAGTTGGGGTTGACCATCGATTGGGTGGCGATGGCGCCGACTCCGGCGGCGGCCCAGGGCACGATTGAGCCGACCGAGAACCAATGGGATTGCACCGCAACGCCCATTTGACCTGTGGCGGGGTCACGAGCGACGATGGAAAAGGTGTGGGCAAAAGGGAAACGCTGGATAGGTTGGTCCATGGAAAACCTCTTGATGCTCGATTTCTTATGATTGTATTATATGTGCAACTGCTCAGTGGGTGAAAAAAGTACCCGAATTTTAGGTGTATGCGGGAGCTTTGCTCCCGCATACACCTAAAATTCGGACTATTCCACCTCTGGCTAAATTGTTTGATACAATGGGGGAATGAATGTGACCCAAACTTTGAACTTCAAATTATTTGGTTTTCCGGTGCGTGTGCACTTTTCGTTTTGGATTATGTCTTTGTTGCTGGGCTTAAGCTTGCGCTACCCGCTGTATATCCTGATGTGGGTGGCGGTGGTGTTTGTGTCGGTGCTGCTGCACGAATTGGGGCACGCGGTTATTGCGGCGCGGTACGGACGCTATCCGTGGATCGAGTTGCGTTCGATGGGCGGGGCGACGATGAGCGCGCGGAATACCATGCTGACCCACGGGCAGGAAATTTTGCTCAGCCTGGCAGGGCCACTTTCGGGGTTTGCGTTGGGCGGCGTGGTGTTTTTGCTTTCCAGGCTGTTGCCGTTGGGTACCCCCGCATTCGTGCGAGTGCTGGTCAATTTGTTGATGTGGGTGAACATCGGCTGGGGCATTTTCAACCTGGTGCCGATTTTACCTTTGGACGGCGGCAACGTTATGCGCCACCTGTGGCTGTGGCTGAAGAACCCCTATGATGAAAGCACGCCGTTGAAAATATCGATTGGATTTGGTGTGCTGGCAATTGGGGTCGCGATCTATTTTGGCATGATTTGGATCGCAATCCTGGGGGCTTGGTTGACGTACAGCAATTACATGGCTTTGACCCGTGGAAGCCGTGGCATGTTCTATTAATTTCGCAAATACTCAAATCCAGGAACTTTCCAACCCTCTGAGCAATAACCTGATTTCTTTCCGAAAAATTGCTCATGGGGGCTATGCATCCGTTTTAGGATGGGTTATTTGGGTTAACTTTCGTCGTGGTTCTGGGTCTGTTCTGTAAGACTGGATCAAGGGAGTGAAGATGAGTAAACAGATGGCCCTGGACGGGGCAAATCGTGATGCGTTTGGACGGATGTTGATGGATTATCTGGTGCGCGGCGAGGCCAACGAGGTGGTGGAGCGCGAGGATGGCTTTATCGGGGCTTCACGGATGGGTCCGCCGACGTATTTCGCGTCTTACGAAGACTGGCGCGCGCATGAACAGCAGGCCATGCAATGGCTTGTGCCGGGGCGGGTGTTGGACGTGGGCTGCGGAGCCGGGCGTGTGGGGCTTTACCTGCAAGCGCAAGGCTATGAAGTGGTGGGGATTGATAACTCGCCGCTGGCGGTGGAAGTCTGTAAGCGGCGCGGGGTAGAAGATGCGCGGCTGCTTTCGGTGACTCAGATTGGCCCGCAATTGGGGCTGTTCGCCAACATTGTGATGATGGGCAACAACTGGGGGCTGATGGGCAGCTTCAAACGGGCACGCTGGCTGTTGCGCAAGATGCACCGCATGACCACCCCGGAAGGGCGCATCATCGCTGAAAGCAACAACCCATACGGCACGGAGGCGGCGTACCATCTGGCTTATCACGCTTATAACCGGCAGCGCGGGCGCATGTCGGGGCAGCTACGCATCCGCGTGCGCTACCTGACCTCCATCTCGCCGTGGTTCGATTACTTGATGGTGTCGAAAGAAGAGATGGGGAAAATCGTTCATGGGACGGACTGGCGAATCCGGGAGACGTTGGACAGCGAGGGCTCGAATTACGTGGTGATTCTGGAGAAATGCTAAGACATGGCGAATAAGCGCGCCCTCTTCTGAAGGCGCGCTGTGCGATCCGTGGGGCGTACC
>CAZMMI010000137.1:0-10823 GCA_964567255.1 uncultured Anaerolinea sp. | reverse complement strand
TTTTTATGTCAATTCCGCAGGGGGGATCACCGGTTGGTGGGGGATCATGAAGAACCCGTAAAGCGTTTTGGAAGTCGCTCCGATTCGCTGAACGCACTTTAACCCCCAGGGGGTTTTGACAGCTTCAATGAATACGTCATCGCGCCTGGGGTAGTTGGGATCATATAGATCAATGCGTATGGTATCCGAATTGCGCGTGTAGCGATAGGCCAGGACCTGATGGTTGAGCCAGACTTCACGAGTGTCCGCCCACTTGACGTACAGCATCCCCAGGACGACCGGACGGAATCCGTTGAGGCGAGAGCGAATCTTGTTCTCAAATTCGTCCAGGGTTAACTTTTGGGTGCCGTTGGGGCCTTCGTCAGGGCGTCCCATCCAATTGATGAAGCGCAGGATGATGTCGCCGAAGGAGCCCAGTGAGTCTAGCTGGCGTTTGTAGAGGAAGCGGTGGAGCGGTTCTCCGGCCTTGGGGGCCGCGGTGGTTTGAGGAATGTTTCTCCCTGCAAGCAGGAAGTCGGCGGCTCCCGCCGACATCCCGCCGCACAAACCGTAGATTGCGTTGGGTTGGTTCAACCCGTGGGGCAGCGCTATGGGCAAGAACAAACCGGGGAAGCGGTTGACGAATTGGAAGCCATCTTGCGACGGCTGGAAGGCGTGGGGTAGCGGTTGTGGCAGTTTGTACTCGCGCTTTTTGGGCTTAAGATCGCATTCCGCGGTGTAGTCCACGCCTTCTATCTGGTAGCTGAATTTCAAATAAGGTTGGTATACATCTTGCGCATCGGGTTCAACGCTGGTGCGTGTCTCCAGCGTCCAATCGACCGGCGGGCGGCGCGGAGCAGTGATGGTGACCAGGGTGGTGTCCTGATAACGGGCGGAGTCGTAGATGACGGTAAAGTTGCCCTGATCATCGCTGAGACCGGGGGTTATGGTCAAATCGTCGTCGGTCTTGCCGGGCTGGTCGCGGTCAAAGACCGACACGCGCACGTTTTTGGCGACCGCGCCGTTTTCAAAGACGATCCGAGAGGAGTAAGAGATGCGCATGGATTTCTAGATCAAGCCTTATCGGTTGATGACCGGGAGCCATAGGCGGTGTCCCACCCAGAAGCTCCAGGTTGCAGGAACCTGTTGCAGGTCTCCGCCGGCAGCCTGACCGCTGACGGTGACCGTGTACATGTGGGTGAATGGCAGAGGCTCGTCGGGAGTGAAGGTGACCGTACGAGTTGCGCTATCATAGCTGAGTGTGCCGGGGATGACGACGCCGTCCGAGGTGACCTCCCCGGCAAGCACGGCGCCGCTAAGCAAGTCTTTGCTCCAGGTGAAGGTGATGAGGGCATCCAGGGGGGAGAGGATGGAGCCATCGGGAGGGGTGAAGGCAACTACCAACGGATCGCGCCAGCTTTCAACGGTCAGATTCACGGT
This sequence comes from uncultured Anaerolinea sp., assembly GCA_964567255.1. GTDB lineage: Bacteria > Chloroflexota > Anaerolineae > Anaerolineales > Anaerolineaceae > Anaerolinea. The sequence continues at coordinate 9,404 of CAZMMI010000137.1, read as the reverse complement.
CTGGGTTCCATCGGTGCCGTAATCGACGGTGAAGCTGCGGTTGGCGATTTCGGCTCCGGCGGCATCCTTTTCGACCGTCTCCCATGATCCACGGGTGAACTTGAACTCAACCTTGACGCCATCTTCGAGGGTGAAGGTGGTTGTGCGGAGGGTCGCGGACGAAGCTGTTAGGGCTGTGGCGCTGGGACTCCAATCACCGAGGGTGTTGTTGGGGAGGATGGCGCGAGTGAAGTATACCGTGCCTGGGCTGACGGCTGGAACGGTGACGTTGAGGGTGACATCCACCAACTTGGCAGTCGGGAGGGCTTCCACTTCGTTGGACGGTACGGAGATGTTGAAGCTGGTGTCGAGGGCGACCACATGGTAGAAGTAGGGGGTGCCGGTGACGACCGTATCATCTGTGAACTCTGTGGTTGGGTGAAGGACACGCCCCATTTTGACGAAGCCCGAACCGGAGGTGGTGGAGCGGTAGATGTCATAGGCGTACACATCGGTGTCGGCGGGAGCCGTCCAGGCTAACTCGATGAAGGCGCGGCCAAAATCGGCTATGTGCAAGTCGATGGGCGCGGCGGTTGGTGTGGTGTCTGTGGATGCGTTCACTGTGAGGGTTCCCTGGGGGGTGAGGTATTCCCAGTCGCGCCCGTTGGTGGTGGTGAAGCGGTAGGTGTAATAGTAGGTACCGACAACTTCGGGAAGCATTGTACCCATGAACTCGTCGTTGTCGCCGACGTTGACATTGAAGGCTGCATTTACCCAGGTGGTCCATTGATCGGGCGAGGACGGATTGGTTCCAAACCCGAGTTGGGCGCGGAGGGTGGATGTCGGGCCGGCAGGTTCGGTAGCCCCAGTAATGCGAACTTGCGCATAGACAGGACTGGTGGGGGTGACGCCAATCGTATGCGTCAGGGTCGTGGGGGAGAGGTTGCCCATCCAATTGATGAACAAATGGGGCATTCCGGAAGCTTCGTTGGAATCGGGGCTTACCAAACCGGTGGCTGTGACTCGGGCGCGAACCACGTAGTAATAGGTTTGGGCATTGGTTAGTCCGGTGTCGATGAAGGTGTTGGTTGTGCTTGTGCCGACCTGGGAATATCCGCCGCCGCTGAGGTTGCTGCGGTAGATCATGTAATCATCCACGTCTGGTACAGTACTCCAGGCCAAGTCGAGGGTAGTGTTGCCTTCTGCGGTGACCTGGAGATTGGTGGGGGCGGCGGGCGGAGTGACGGGGACCGAATCCAGAACCAAAACAGCGCCACTCATTGCGGAGGTTTCGACAACCAGATTGCCGCCGGCGCTCACAGTGTAGACCGCATTACTGAGAGCATCGGTGAATTGTGCGCCGACCGGGATATATCCAGATACGTTGACGGTGATGTCTTGGTCGGCGGTGTGCCGGTTCAGAATGACGACGGCGGCATCAGAGAAATCATCCATCAAGCGACCGTAGGCGTAGACTTTGCTGGCGTTGTCGACTTTGAGGGTGTCAAAGCTGCCTGTGCGCAGGGCGGGGTGAGCGTTGCGCGCAGTGGCGAGCAGTTGATAGTAATCAAATAAGGCGTCTTGGTTTGCCTGGGATTGCAAGTGGGCATAGTAAGGCGTGCCAGTTTCGTCAAGCCAGGGGTAAGGCTGGCGATTGTAGGGGTCATCCTGCCACTGAGAGCCGTCGTAGGCGGGCGGACCAACCAGACCGACTTCGTCGCCGTAGTAGATGGTCGGCGCGCCGGGGAGGGTCATTTGGAGGATGGTGACGCCTTTGAGGCGATTAATGGCATCGCTCCAGTCGTAGTTAGGGTTCTGGTAAATAGATGAATCATTGGACGCAGTGTTACTATCCAGCATGAACAATGGGCGGTTGGTGTCGTGACTACCCAACAGGTTCATCATGGCGTAAAGCGCTTCTGGGGGGTAGCGCTCGATGAGGTTGTGGAGGCGCTCGTCCAACTGTTGTGGCGTGATTGGTGATAGTTCTCCTGCTGAACTTCCGCTGTTGTGATCATTGTCTACAAAGGTGGTGTCGCGCCAGAAGCTGAGCATGGCGGAGCTGTACTGGTAGTTCATGGTGGCGTCCCACTCCTGACCGAGCAGCCAGGGGGAAGCATTGCCCCATTCCTCTCCTACGATATAGGCTTCGGGGGCAACCGCATGGAGGGCGTCGCGGAAACCTTCCCAATAGTCGTTGGTGGGGGCGTTGGTGACGCCAGGGTCAACATCGCCGCCGACATCCAAGCGCCAGCCGTCTGCGCCTTGATTCAGCCAGAAGCGGGCGACGCTGCCGTCTTGCGCCCAGATCAGATCGCGGGCCTGTGTGGAATTGGCTTGCAGTTTGGGCAGCGAGGAGTAACCGTACCAGGCTTCGTAGGTTTGGGGTTCGTCGGCAGTGCCATTCAGGCAGGTGGCGGGAACGCCATTGTCGGAACCGGCGCTGGAGAAGGCGGGGAAATAGAACCAGTCGTAGTAGTTGGAAGTGCTGCCTTCGCAGGCGCCACTGTTGTCGTCAATATCGGCTGTTCCGTAACGGTGGTAGCGGTCAAAGTAGAGGCTGTCGGAGGAAGTGTGGTTGAAGACTCCGTCCAGGATGATGTGCATGTCTCGAGTTTCGGCTTCGGATGCCAGCGTCTGGAAGTCAGCCAGTGTACCAAAATTGTTGTCTATTTGCAGGTAGTCGGTAGTGTCGTATTTGTGATTGGAGGGCGACTCAAAGATGGGATTGAGGTAGATGGCTGTTACACCCAATTCTTGAAGGTAGTCGAGCTGCTCGATGATTCCATCGAGGTCACCACCGTAGAAATTCTTGCTGTAGGTTCCCGAGCAAGCGCCAGAAGCGCGCGGGTCGCAGACGACGGTGTTCCAGTCATCGGTGAGCGACCGTTCGACAGTTCCCCCGGCTTCGTTGTAGAAGAACGAGCCTTCGGGGGTGTTATTGGTGGAATCTCCGTCGCGGAAACGATCGGGGAAAATCTGGTATATGACGGCGTTTTTCACCCAAGAGGGGGTCGTGTAGGTAGGATCGTAGACGGTGAGCTGCCAGGAGTTGTCGAGGCTGGTGGCAAAAGTCTGACCCCAGCCGCCGGTGCGCGCGGCGTCATCCTCGTAGTAGGCGCGAGCGGTGCCGTCGATGGCGATGAAGCGGTACCAGTAGATGGTCGTTTCAGCCGATGCGGGAACTAGAGCTTCCCACCATTCGTAGGTATCATCGACCGTGGCGAGGGTCATGTTCAGGGTGGTTTCGACGTTGGTGCGGTCGTTGTAGAGCCGCACCTGTGCGCCGGTGAGGTCGCCGGCGGCGGCGCGTAGACGCAGGGTGACGGGGGTGCTTGTCTCAACGGGGCCGCCGGGGGTGCGGAAAAGCGCGTCGCGGCTGTTGTGTCCCAGGTCGCCCCACCAGATGTTGTTGTCGTGAGCGGCGGTCTGGGGTGGAACATACACGGCAGTGCGTCCGGTGAGAGGGTTGTGCAGGAAGCGCACGGTCGAGGTAACCGAGGTGGTGTTTATCATGCGGTTGGCGGCGTTGACGTCACGACCATTCGCGCCGATACTATCCCAGGATCCTGTGCGGACGAATTTGTATTCGTGTGCGCTGGCGGAGATGTCATAGGCCAGAAAATCCAGGTTGCCGCGCTTTTCAAGAAGTGTAGCCGCGTTAGCGTTATTCCAACCCTGGAAGCTGCCTGCGATGGTCACAGAGGTGTAACCGTCCCAGGCGTTGAGGATATTCTGATCTTCGTAGTAGTCAATTCCGACATCTGTGGCGTGGTTGTTGGTGTCGAAGGTGAGCTTGACCGTTTGATCAGCGTTGGTTGTAACAAACCAGGCATTATTCGTGTTAGGTGGATAAGTTGTACTCCAGGTACAGTTGGTAACTTTCCATTCATAACGGCCGATAGTTGGGATGGCGACATCGAGTGAATAGACACCATCGCCGCCGACCAGATCACCGTTGATGCCGCTGTCATTGAGTGGATTGGCGTCTTCATCCCACCCCTGGAAGGCGCCTGCCGCGCACCACGTACCACTGCCGGAGCCGTTGGGGGTGAAAGAAATTTGCCCGGTGTTGGTGTCGAGGAGGGCGATGACCTGTTCATCGGCAGTTGTGGTGGTGAACGGAACTGTCGCGCCATCGGTTGCGCGGCCAGCAACCGTGTATTGCTGGGTCCAGCCGCCTGTTAACGTAATTTTGCCCTGGTAAGTGCCGGGGGAAGGAATGTTGAGAACCTTGCGGTAGATGCCCAACCCAGCGGGTTCCATCTGGGTATTTGAGTCGGAGAAATTCCAACTATTGAAGTCACCTACGGCGGTCCAGGTGGTGGGCAGGTTGTCGCCAACAACATTCACGATGTTCTGCGAGGGCGCCATTTCCAAGCCAGCGTCGGTGGCATGATTGTTAGCGTCAAAGGTGAAGGTGATGGTTTGGTCGACACCGGTGGTTATGAACCAAGAGTCATTAGGCGGGAAGGCGGTAGACCAATCGCCGCATACAGCTATCTTCCATAAGTATGTGCCTGCGGCGGGAATGGTTATTGAGCGTGTGAAAATGTTGTCTGACGGAAACAAATCACCATTGGAGCCGTCATCGAAGAGCGGCGTGGAGGTGTTGTTCCATCCGTTGAAGCTTCCAGCCGCGCACCAATTGCTAGGTGTGTCGGCTAGAGGAGCAGGGGCCACCGGCGCAGCGGCAACGGATGCGGCCGGCGCCAGGCTGATGATAAAGAGTGCAGCTACGAGCAGGTTGAACCATTTGAACGACTTTTGGACGTGATTCATGAGAGATCCTTCCTTCTGGGGGAACCAATGGTTGAAAAAACTTGCCTGATAACATACTATCCAGGAGGAAGGCCTGTGTCAAGCGGGGATCACCGCGAATCCATCAGATTGAATTGCGCGATTATCCAGAAACGCAGAATGCTCGAATAGCTATTTTTTGGTAACTGCTCAGAGGGTGGGAAAAGTCCCTGAATTTGTGGTGTGAGTGGGGTGCGCAGAACCTCACTCACACCTCAAATCCAGGCCTCTCCTACTTCTGGCTGAGTAGTTACTTTTTTTGTACAGGTAGCGAGGGGTTAATTCGCGCGAATTAACTCTCGCATCCAATAACCACTGTCCTTGATCGTGCGTTTCTGGGTTGCGTGATCCACATGGATGAGACCCATCCGGCAGTTGAAGCCGGATGACCATTCGAAGTTATCTACCAGCGACCAGACGAAATAGCCGCGAATATCGGAGCCTGCTTGAATGGCAGATGAAAGCTCGGACAGGTAAAGCTCAAGGTATTTTTGACGGTATGCATCTCTCACCCGGCCATCGTCGACTATATCATCCAATGCCGCGCCGTTTTCAGTGATGTAGATCGTTGGGTTGTTGTAATCTTCGCGGTAACGTTTTGTCAGCTCGCCAATGCCTTGCGGGTAACCTTGCGGGCCAAGCTCGGGGTGCCGGACGCCTGGGGGTGGGTCGCGATCGACCCAGGAGCGGAAGAAGGGCAGATACCAGACGTACCGGGCGAACTGACGGGTGTAGTAGTTAACACCAAGGAAATCGAAGGGGCGCGAAATTATCTCCATGTCGCCGGGAACAACCCTGGGGCGGAAGGGCCACAAGCGCTTGAGCAGGGCTTCCGGGTACTGTCCCCTGTACAGGCCATCGAGATAGAACCGGTTCATGAACAAGTCTGCGAATTGGGCGGCGTTTTGGTGTTTGGGGGTTTGCGCCAGGGGATGGATGGGGAATTGGCTGAGGGTGATGCCCACCTTAGAGTCGAGAGCCAGGCTGCGGATACGGTCTACAGCCAGGCCGTGACCGAGCAATTGATGATGCGCCACTTTGAAATATGTCCAGGGATTGCGAATGCCGGGGGCATGCTCGCCGATAAAATGACCAAAGAAGGCATGCTCCCAGGGTTCGTTGAGGGTGATCCAATGTTTGACCCGGTCGCCGAGGGAGCGTACGATCACTTCCACGTAGTCGGCGTAATAGCCGGATGTCTCGCGACTCGCAAACCCGCCATATTGATCGAAAAGCGCTTGAGGCATATCCCAGTGAAAGAGTGTGATGAAGGGAGTGATGTCTTTGCCAAGCAGGGCATCTACCAGGCGGTTGTAATAGTCCAGGCCTTTGTGGTTGACTTGCCCCTTACCCTGCGGCAAGACCCGGCTCCAGGCAATAGAAAAGCGGTAGGCATTCAACTCCAACTCGGACATAAGGTCGATGTCGGTTTGAAAGTCGTGGTAGGTGTCGCAGGCTACGTCACCGGTGTCGCCGTTGTGGATTTTGCCCGGCTTATGGGTGAAGACGTCCCAGGTGGAGGGGCCTTTGCCGTCGGCGTTCCAGCCGCCTTCGATTTGGTAAGCGGCGGTAGCGGCGCCATAATAAAATCCTTTAGGGAATTTGGGGTAAGCCATCGGTGTTCCTTTTTGGGGGGGATCAATCTATTTTCGTGCCGACCAACCTGACCTTCTCTTCCGTCAGCGACCTGGCCTCTGCCAGGGCCGCCTCGCGGATGGTGATCGGGAATCGATTGTGAAGTGGGCTGATTTTCGCCCCCCACAGATTGGGCAGATAAATCATGGCGTGTCCAAAAGGACGTAGGAAGCCGGTCAGGGCGATGGCTTGTTTGAGTTCAGTCAGTGTTCCGTCGTCCCAGCCCCCGAATAGACCGTAGAAGAAAAAGTAGAAGGGCAGGCTGGGGAAAATCCCAATGAAAAACAGGATGATGCTGGTGATTTCGTTTTGTCTCCAGATGAAATTTGCCAGGAAAGACATAAACAAGTAATGAGATCCAGCCGCCAAAATTACGGCTCCGGCGGACTGCCAGAAGAAGAAGCGCTGCGGGAAACAAATCTTGTGGCTGACGAAGTAACCCACAATACCGCGGATGAGCAGGGCGATGAAGTAGGCGATGATCAAGGCTGTGATTTGGAAGCGGGCCAGTAGTATAACAGCCAGTGTGATCCGGATCGTCTGCTCGCCGAGAATCATCAGCGCCCGGATGAAGGGTTTGTTCGACCCGAGAAACACGCTATCGCTCAGCCAGGCAGGGTATTGAATTGCGCCCCACAGGATCAGCGGTACCGCGTACAATGCGGCGCGCTGAAACTCCGGCCCGGATGAGCCGATGATGAATCGAGGCGCTACAGCCAGAAGCACTGCTGCCAAGAATCCACTGGCGATCGCTCCCCATTTGTATGATTGCACGGTGTAATACTGGCTGAGCAGTTTGCGACCGCTGGAGATCGCCTCTGAAATTGCGGTCATGACGCCATCGAACAAATTCGTTGAAATTGTAAAAGCGAAAACAAAATTTTGCGCCAAAGCCCAGTTGCCCCAGATTTCAGTGTAATTTACCAGGCGTGTTTGGGTGATCCAAATCTCAGCTGCCGCCCCGCCTGCTCCCAGCATTCCACCCAGCATCTCGAAAATGCCAAAGCGGAAGGCCTCTTTGACAATGCTCCAGTCAAAATGGGCCATGAAGAGCACACTGGCTTTATAACCAATGCGCCGGTAGAGAAACAGGCCCAACAAAAACATAAGCAATTCCAACGCATAGGCTGCCGCGCCCATGCCCATCACACCGCCCAACGCTGAGCCGATTTGTGGGTGCTGCTTCCCCCACCAGAAAAATAATGGTACCAGCAACGGCTGGACAATCATCGGTACCACGATGGAATAGGCGGTGTCCATGTAACGGGCATAGTCATTACGCTGGAAAGCGTTCAATGTGTTGCGCATCACCTGGAAGAACCCGGGAATTTGGATCAGCGAGTGGATGATGATGCTCCAGGCATAAAGCGCATACGGTGAGCGCACCACGCCCGTGCTGGTTGCGAGCACAACGAAAGCCAATTGAAATGCGCCAGAAAGCGCCTGCCACCAAACGTATAGCTGGATGTACTTAATGCCCCGCCGGGGGTCTGAGACTCGATATTGCGACATGAACTTCATCGAGGCTGCGGCAGTACCCATGTCAAAAATAACCCAGGTCAATCCGAAAAACTGCGTCACGCGGCCCCAAATGCCCATGGCTTGAGCGGATGGCAGAATGAACTGGGGTAGGATCAGGTTTTGGTAAATGATGAGCGGGATGAACAGGACGACGCCCAGACTCATGCCGACGAGCAAGCCGGAGAGCGGGCGATGGAAACCGATATCTTCCCAGGCAGTACCCTGTTCACGCGATTCGAATTTCTTCTCGTTCGCTATGAGCGCATCCAGCGCTTCTGGGTGTTTGCGGCTGTAGCGCTTCATGATGGCGAACGCTGTGAAAGTGGCCAACATGACCCCGCCCAAAAACAGAAAAATAATTCTCCAATCGGAGAGATGGGGCACAGGCGAAGATGGATAATCGGCAAACGAAAGCGGCGTCACGCCGGCTGCTCGAGCTGTGAGATGGTAGATCAAGTAATTGAAGTAAGGCCATTCCTGGATTTGCGGATTGTCTTCACCCAAAAACGCAGAGAATACAAGAATTTGAGGTGAAGCACGTTGCAAGATTGCCTCGCCATTTTCATAAGCGCTGACGAGCGGCTGCCCACCTGGAACCTGAGAGATGAGTCGTTCACGAACTTGTGGGGCGCTGTTCCACATGATCTCGGTCAGCAGCGGGTCGCTTATTTCTTCTGCGTTGGTCAGGCTAGCCCCTTCATCAGCGGGCGACAGAGTCACGGATTGAGCAAGCAGGGTTGAAGCTGCTTGCTCTGTGATATCGGGCCCCATGATTAGAACCAACCCGGCTCCAGATTCTATCCGCGTGGTTAGTTGTTCGAGGTTGGGAATCTGCCCATTGAGCAGTAACATCTGTGCAGAGTTTACATCCTCCACCAGTTGAACGGTGCGTGACTGAACAGCCAGATCGAGGGCTGTTTTCACCCCGCCATCCGGTCCTGCATAAAACACCATGATTGGTGGATGCTCATCCGCTTGAGTTGGGGCACAGGCAGTCAATAGAAGCGCGAGGATGAGAAGAAGACCGTAACGCCGCATATTATGTTCTCCTGGAAGAGTTATGAAGAATGACGCTGTTGGGATCAAAAGCGGGATGGTGTTGTGATCATGCCCCTGTGATTCGGCGAGTCTTGGGCAGTTTTCTTGCACAAATCTTGACGATGTAAAGATTGTAGCGAAATTAAGGCGTAGTGTCAACAAGATGTCTTGCCGGAAATGTGGTTTTTGTGCTTGATCTTGTGGGGAATGATAGTTTGAGGGAAACAAAAAAGACCGCTTTCGCGATCTTTTTGTTGTTCAGGCGGGAGCGATCGCGTAGCATCCTTTAGGACGGGATTCTAACAGAACCCCTAGATGGGGTGCGCGGTTTATAGAAAACAAAAGAGACCGCTTTCGCGATCTCTTTGTTGTTCAGGCGGGAGCGACGGGATTCGAACCCGCGGTCTCGGCCTTGACAGGGCCGCATGTTA